>JAUNMP010000284.1 GCA_030537465.1 bacterium | reverse complement strand
CAGCTCGCTGCCGAAGGCCTCGCTGAGATCCGCGTTCATGCCCGGTCCTCCATCGTCGGCTCCTCCTCAAGGACAAGTGCCGCGCGGCGTCCGCTGAAATCCCCCATCAGCACCATCGCCCGACGCGGCGAACTGGGATCGCCCGTGATCCAGGGGCGCGGCTCGTTCAGGATGTAGACCGAAGACCCCAGATTCGCGAGCGACTCGATCGGACGCTCCGTCGGAATCTGCGGGGGAAGGACCTTGCGCCGCAGCGCGAGCGCGGTCTTGAGTATCGCGGCAGCCGCCGAAGCGCGGAAGCAGTGGCCGATGTTGCCCTTCACGGACCCGATGCCGACGAGCGGACCTCCTGGACGATGCTCCCCCCAGCTCCGTTGCACGGCCTGTACCTCGTCCGCGTCCAGATTGGGAATGCCACATCCGTCGCCTTCAATCAGCTGAATGGACTGGAGAGGGGTTCCCGCCCGCTGGACCGCCGCCGCGAGAATCGCGTCCATCGACAAGGAACCACAGGCGCACGAACGCACGAGCGCATAGATCCGATCATGGGCACGGAGGGCATCAACCTCGCGCTTGAGTACGAAGAACGCACCGCCCTCTCCAGGGATCGTCCCCTTCGCGTCCCGGTCGAACGGAGCAAATTCGGATGCCTCGGAAAAGAGGATCTCACCGGAAAGCCCCTCAAGAAGCGCACGGCTGAGCGGCGGAGTCAGCGCGCCCGCAAGCGCAATGTCGGCTCGTCCGCTGCGTAGATCGTCCATGGCCGCACGGAGGGACGCGATGCCGGAGAGCGCCCCGGCGTCGAGCGTCGTCGCGCCACCCGAGAACGAACACTCGCGCGCGATCCAGCCGGCAATCCGGTGTCCGGCGCCCGAAAGGAAGCTCGCCGCGTCGGCGGCGGGAAGGGACTCGATCAGCTTCGCCCGGACCTCGTTCAGCGCCTCCGCGGGCGCGTTCCTGAAGTAGCGCCGGATGATCTCCACCGTCTGGTCCACGAAGAACGTATGCTGCAGCCAGTTCATCGTCGAGGTGCTGAACGGCGGCGCATAGCCGAAGCGCACCGTCCCCCGAAGTAGTTCGGACGCATGCGGACGAAGTCCGGCGTCAGCCAACGCGTCGAACGCGAGCTGGACCGCGAAGTAGAGATCCTGGTTCTCGCCCGCGTTGATCTGGCGCGGGAACGTGATGTCACGCGGCACGCAGGCATAGAGGTCACCCAACAGCCCCCCGTGCGTGGGATAGGGGCGATCGAAGAGATTGCGCGCCCCGGGCGCCAGCGCCATATCCGCGCCAAAGGGGGTCAACGCACTTTCGCGATGCATGATCAGACGCCAGAAGGCACCCGGATCGGGCGCTCCCGCGAATCGGCACGACACGCCGACAATGGCTATTGGACAGGCTTCCACGCCGCCTATTATACCACAGAGGGCAGGCGTGCGGCCAAGTTGCCGAAGCGTTTGGAAAGATGCTCGACAGACTGAGCGAAAAACGATTCCGGCGTCGACGCCCCGGAAGTGACCCCCAGCACGGAGACACCCGTGAAATCACTCGCGGCAAGCTCCTCCAGAGTCGCCACTCGCCAGGCGCGGGCGCCACCCGATTCGGCAAGCTCCGCCAGCCTACGCGTATTCGAACTTTTCGCGCTTCCCAGCACGAGCACACCATCACCTCCGCGTGCGGCAAAGGCCTTCACGGCCTCCTGACGGTCACGGGTTGCCGTACAGGCCTCGGATGCGGGAGTCGTCTCCACGTCCCGATATCGCGCGCGGAGTTCATCGAGCACTCGACTTACGGCGTGCGAAGACAATGTCGTCTGACTCACCACGCCGATTCGAACTCCTTTGCGGAGGGTCAAGTCAGGAACATCTTCCGGGCCAGCGACCACGGCCACCAGCGCACCAGCATCGCGCGCTTCATCCACCACCCCACGCACTTCGACGTGTTCGGAATGTCCGATCACCGCCACTGGCATTCCACGGGCGGCATAATCACGGACCTGACGATGGACGCGTGCCACAAATGGGCAGGTCGCGTCAATGGTCGTCAAGCCTCGTCGAATTGCCTCTCGACGAATCGAGGGACCGACTCCATGGGCGGAGAACAGAACTGTCGCCCCCTGGGGGATTTCCACGAGGTCGTCGACAAAATGCATTCCACGAGCCTTCAGATCCGCCACCACAGCCTCGTTGTGCACGAGTTCATGGAGGCAGTAGACCTCTGCCCCCGAAACAGCAAGGGCGCGAAGCGCCGTTTCAATGGCGGCCTTCACGCCCGAGCAGAACCCATGGGGGTCTAGAATCTCAACCTTCGGCATCCTTCGCCTTGTCCCAGAGAGCATCCATTTCCTCAAGAGTCATGGACTTGAGATCACGCCCCGCGGCCTTCGCGCCTGCCTCGACTGCACGGAAACGACGGGCGAATTTGGCGGTGGAACCTTCCAGCGCCGATTCGGAATCGGCCTTGAGGTGGCGCGCGAGGTTCGTCACGGAGAAGAGCAGGTCTCCCAGCTCCTCCTTCACGTGCTCGTCCAAAGACGTATCCGAAGAAGTCGCGACAGCCTCCTCGAGTTCGGCGATCTCCTCGCGGATCTTCGCAAGGGGCCCCTTCGCGTCCTTCCAGTCGAAGCCCACACGTGCGGCCTTCTCCTGCGAACGCTGGGCCTTCAGCAAAGCGGGCAGCGTGGAGGGCACACCGTCGAGAGCGCTGTGGCGCGCCTCCTTCCTGTGCTCCTGCTGCTTGATCTGCTCCCAGTTCCGGAGAACAGTCGCGGGGTCTTTCGCGTCGACGTCACCGAAGACGTGGGGATGCCGACGAACCAGCTTGTCCGAGATGGCGTTGGCCACGTCATCAAAGGAGAAGCGCCCCTCCTGCTCCGCCATGACGCACTGGAACATCACCTGCAAGAGCACATCGCCGAGTTCCTCCACGTAGTTCCCCTGGTCCTCGGGCCGATCCATTGCGGCGAGGAGCTCATACGTCTCCTCCAGCACGCAGGGCTTGAGCGTCGAGAGCGTCTGAACGCGATCCCACGGACAACCCGTCTCCGGATTCCGGAGACGGGTCATGATCTGATGCAACCGTTCAATACCGGTCATATGACAGACCTCTGGTTGTTCAAGGTTCCAGGTTCCAAGTTCCAAGTTCCGGGTTCCGGGTTATGAACATTCAACCAGGAACTTTGAACCTGGAACTTTGAACCTGGAACCTTCTCACGCCATATGCAGCATGCGGAAGACGACGTTCGCGAGCTTCGCGTCGAAATCATCCGCGACGGCATCCGCGCCACCGAAGTCCTGGTAGGCGACGTGGTCGTGCATGATCGCGAGGGCGCTCATGCCGGCGACGAGGGCGCTCTTCACGCCCTTGCCCGAACCCGTCACGGCGACCGTGAGCATATTCACGAGGTCGTTCTGATTGCAGGCGCGGCGCCAGGCATCCCACTTGCAGTTGCCGTAGGTGTTCGACGGCTCGGCGTAGGGGACGACGAGTTCGGCGTCGAGGTCCGCAAGCGCGGGCTTGAGCTGCTCGATGTCCGAGCGCGTGGCCACGACGACCTTCATGCCCTTGTCCGTGAGCGCCTTGACGAACGCCTTGAAACCGGGGGTGACGGCCGCGGCGGCCTTCTCCGTGAGCGCCGCCTTGAACGCCTCGGCGAGTTCCTGCGCGGTCGCAGCCGCATCGCCCTGAATCTCGAGCGAGTCGAACAGCTCCGTCAGTCCGCCCTGGTAGTTTCCGCCCACCAAATGCTTCGCCTCGAGCTTGACCGAGAGATCAACGCCCTTCGGCGCGAGGATCTTCTTGGCGACGTCGAACAGAATCTGGGCGCCATCGACGGCCGTGAAGTCGAATTCGATGACGACGCCGCGCGGAGCGGCCTTTCTCTCTTCTGCCATGCCAATACTCCTTTCAGGAGACGTATTACTTCTTCACGACGCGCGTCTTGCGGGGACGCGGCTGGCCGATTTCCTTGAGCAGCTTGCGGAAGCGGCTGTTGCGCACGTTGAACGGCTTTCCGCCCTTGATGCGCGGGAACTCGCACGCGCGGAGCTCGTTGTGCTGGTCTTCGTCCTTGCCGACCACGCCGCCGATGCCGGCGAGCGCGCACTCGACCGCCTTGACCGCGCACGCCTGGATGAGGCGGAGGTCCTTCTTGTTCGGCGCCGCCGCACGGGCGAAGTAGCCGCTCTTGAACACCTGCGTCTTCTCGGCGCCGATCTTCGCCGCGAACTGCTTGGCGAAGTACTGGCCGACATTGACCTTGTCGAGCCGCGGGTGACCGAACGCGTCGAGCGGGACTTCCTCGCCCTGCTTCTTGAGCTCGGCGATGATCTGCTTCACGCACGCGCCCTCGGAGACGAAGATGTTCACGCTGTCGACCTTGTCCATCACCGCCTTCAGGCGCTTCGCCTCGGCCTCGATGTCGATCTTGGCCTCGGGGACGTACACGGCGTGGACGTCCTGGCGCTCGCGCGTGAGGCCGAAGTCCGGCACGAACTTGATGCGGCGGTCGAGCATCTTGTGATAGGCGATCGCCGTGAAGGCCGTGAGCCAGCCGCAGTTGCGGCCCATGACTTCGTGGATGATCAGGGCGCGCGGATTCGCGCTGTTCTCCTTGACCACGTTCGCGAAGAACTTCGCACCCTCCTCGGCCGCCGTGTAGGCACCCAGGGACTGCTTGATCGGATAGACGTCGTTGTCGATCGTCTTCGGAAGGCCGACGACCGTGAGCGCGTAGTTGTTCTTCGCGAGGTACGCCGCGAGATCGGCCGCCGTCGTGTTCGTGTCGTCGCCGCCAATCGTGTGGAGCACGTCAACGCCGTCCTTCACGAGCTGGTCCGCCGCGACCTTGAGCGGATCCTCGCCTTCCTTCACGAGACCGCGCTTCACGCAGTCCTTCACGTTCGTGAGCTTCACACGGCTGTTGCCGATCGGGCTACCGCCGTGCTTCGTGAGCACGAGCGCGTTCTTGCGCGCCGCCGGCGTCACCTTGATGGACTCGCCCTTCAGGAGGCCCATGTAACCGTTGATGTAGCCGATGAGTTCGACTTCCGGCGCCTTCTTCGTGTATTCGTCGATCAGGAATCCGATCGAGGAGCTGAGGCAGGGCGCGAGACCGCCCGCCGTGAGGAACGCCACTTTCTTAACCGCCATCTTCTTCTACCTTTCTTTATTGAATACGTAAAGCTGTTTAAGGTTCAAAGTTTAAGGTTCA
>JAUNMP010000038.1:3047-30522 GCA_030537465.1 bacterium | reverse complement strand
TTATTTCGACAGGATTTACAGGATTAACAGGATTCGGCGTATCGCTCTTCAATCCCGTTAATCCTGTCCGAGAAACCCGGATGCGCTCCAAGAGTTTATCCGCTGGTTCGTCGTTCGGATCCTGTGGAACCAGCTGGCCGCGTATGGCGAGGTCGAGGATCTTCTTGTTGATCCGCTCCGCCGTGCGTGCGATTCCGTCCTCCGCATTTGCGATCTTGTCGGCTTCGGAGAACAGTTCCTCTATCTTCGCCACGATGCGCTTCTGCTCGGCGAACGGCGGGATTGGGACGAGAATGGACAGAACGGTGTTTCGATCAATGCCCGGGATCAACCCTTGCCCAAATCGCTTGATACTTTGAATGTTTGCAATAAGGTGTACTCTTAGATAACGAAGATCCAACAACTTGCCGCTATGCATTGCCATGATTTGTCGGGCAATATGAGCTTCCGGGATATCGCAAAAAGCAGTTTTCCCGTAACCAGCTCCTTTGCAGACCAGAAGCAAATCGCCGGAATGAGCAACTACGGATGGGCGTAAAGTCCATCTCTTCAGCAACACTCCATCTTCGGCGAGGCAGCTTGCACCTGTAATATAAGGCATTCCCTCTTCTTCATCGTTATACTCAGTGGGTTCAAGATCTCGCCCAGATATTAACTCTACAATTTGGCCAAGTCTAGCCCACCCCCATGAGTCCGGTATCTCGAATGGAATTTCGTCCTCGATGCAGACGGATCTGCCATCTGCGAACTTCTCATAGGGCCTCCTACATGAAGAGGCGTGCCGGGCATTTCGTCCACGTCGCCGAGCGGGATACCAACGATCTCGACAAGGCCTTTCGCACGGTGTCCGCACGTTTCCGTGCGGAGGACGGCATCGTCATCCTCGGCGCTGGAGGATTGCGCGAGGACCATTTCCTGGGCAATGGCCTCGCCGGTCCGATTTCAGAATGGGGATTGGGTGTGAACGAAAAGCGTAAGGTCTTCATGCGCGTCGACGAACGATTGTTTTACATTTTCTGGACATCCGGGGATTTCGCATCAGTCCATGAGCGCTCGACACACGGGGGACGAGTTCCGTGTTTCACTTCATGCGCCTGGGCCTGACCACGGAGGGTGCCGAAACGCCCGTCCGGGCGGCACGGAAAGAGGCCTGCGAAAGAATCCGCTTCGCGCAACTCGGCCGCAACTCTCCCACCCTCGATGGACGGCAGACGATCTGCGGGCGAGGCGTTGACGAATGGCACGAAGTCCATCTTTCCCCATCATCCTTCCGTGCCCCGCGGAGCGGGTTCCGCGTTTTCAGTGGTTGACGGATATGTCTACCGCCCCCCCGTATCAAGTGCACCCCCTTCGCCAGACCAGGACATCGACAACTCGGCCCTCTCGGCACAAATGGACCTTACACTTTTTGTTTACACCCATGGGGATTGTCCAGAGATGCCCGACCTTGCGGATGCAGGGGGAAAAGAGTATACTCTGTGCCGTTTTTTCAAGGAGAGACTCATGGAACAGCAGCAGATGAATGAATACCGCGCGAACCGCCTGGCTTCGATGAAGGCGCTCGCCGACCTCGGTTTCACGCCCTACGGCCACAAATATCCGCATGATGACCTGAAGGATGTGCGGGCGGCGTTCGAGGAGGGCAAGGAGGTCCGCGTGGCGGGCCGTCTGCTGATGATCCGCCGCATGGGCAAGATGAACTTCGCGACGCTCAATGACGGCACGGACCGCTTCCAGGTGATCTTCAAGCGCGATGAGCTGAGCGAGAAGATGTTCGCCGGCTTCAAGCAGCTCAACCTCGGCGACATCATCGGCATCACGGGGACGCTCTTCACGACCCAGAAGGGCGAGAAGAGCGTGGTCGTGAAGGAATGGGACCTTCTCGCGAAGGCCCTCGAGCAGCCGCCGGAGAAGTTCCACGGCCTCGCGGACCAGGAGGAGTGCTATCGCCGCCGCTACGTCGATTTGATGGTGAACGACGAAAGCCGCGAGCGTTTCTTCACGCGTTCCCGTCTGTTGATGGAGATCCGCAAGTACCTCTGGTCGAAGGGCTTCGTGGAAGTCGAGACGCCCATTCTGCAGAACCAGGCGGGCGGGGCGGCGGCCAAGCCGTTCTTCTCGCACTTCAACGCGCTGGACCAGGACTGCGTGATGCGCATCGCGCCGGAACTCTACCTGAAGCGTCTGCTCGTGGGCGGTATGAACAAGGTGTTCGAGCTCGGCAAGGACTTCCGCAACGAGGGTATCGACCGTACGCACAATCCCGAGTTCACGGTGTGCGAAATCTACGAGGCGTACGGCGACCGCACGTCGATGGAGGCGATCATGGAGGGACTCCTCCCGCACCTCTGCGATACGGTGATCGGCAAGCGCGTGGTCGAGTACGGAGAGAAGAAGGTGCCGATCGACTTCACGCCGCCCTACCGTCGCGTGGCCTACAAGGACCTCGTGAAGGAATTGATGGGAGAAGACTGGTTCGATCTCGACTTCGCGACGCAGCTCGAGAAGGCCAAGGCGAAGGGCAAGGAGACCGAGACGAACCTCGAGCTCGACGGCGTGACGACGGAGCTCATGCTCACGCACGAGGTGTACGACAAGCTGATCGAGAAGAACCTGATGCAGCCGACGTTCGTGACGCGCATCCCGCACGAGTTCGTGCCGCTCGCGAAGACGTGTCCGGACGACCCGTCCCTCGTGGACGTCTTCGAATTCGTCGTCGCCGGCCGCGAGCTCTGCCCGGGTTACACCGAACAGAACGATCCGATCGAGCAGCGCAAGGCGCTCGAGCACCAGGCGGGCGAAGACACCGAGAAGATCGACGAGGACTTCATCAGCGCCCTCGAGGTCGGAATGCCGCCGACGGGCGGACTTGGCTTCGGCGTCGACCGCCTCGTGATGTTCCTCACGGGCTGCGACTCGATCCGCGACGTGGTGCTCTTCCCGCAGCTGAAGAAAAGTTGAGAGAGTTGAGAAGGCATTATGCTTGTCAAGGCAGATGCAGAGGGATTGGAGGACGCCGCACGCGTGCTGAACGCGGGCGGCGTCGTCGTCATTCCCACCGACACGGTGTATGGGCTCGCCGCACATCCGTCGTTCCCCGAGGCGGTGGAACGGCTCTACACGATCAAGGGGCGCGAAGCGAAGAAACCGATTGCGCTCCTGGCGGCGGACGAGACCGCTGTGCGGGAATTTGGCTATGAAGTCCCCGAGACGCTGGCGAAGCATTGGCCCGGCGCGTTGACGGTGGTGGTGGGACCCGAGGGTTTCCGCGTGCCAGACCATGATTGGACGCGTGAGTTGCTGAGACGGTGCGGCGGCGTGCTGCGGGTGACGAGCGCGAACCTTTCGGGTCAGCGTGCCGCGACCGATGCACCGCAGGCGCTCGCAGACGTGGGGCTTTCCGCCGATCTCGTGGTCGACGACGGCATCTCGCCTGGCGGCGTGCCCTCGACCGTCGTGCGCGTCAAGAACGACGGATCCCATGAGATCCTCCGCGCCGGGGCCATCGCCCTCTGAAGTCGTTCCTCTTGAACTTTGAACCTTGAACCAGGAACTTTGAACCTTAAACTTTGAACTTTCCATGGCTGGACTCAACGACACGCCTTCGGGCAACAGAACCCACATCGCGTTCTTCGGACGGAGAAACGCGGGAAAATCCACTCTCGTCAATGCGCTCACGGGGCAGGAGATCGCGATTGTGAGCGATGTCGCCGGCACGACGACCGACCCGGTCTCGAAGGCGATGGAGATTCTGCCGCTCGGACCGTGCGTGATCACGGACACGGCGGGGCTCGACGACGAGGGAACACTGGGCGAGGAACGCGTGCGGCGGACGCTCGAGGTGCTCGAGAAGACCGATGTCGCCGTGTGGGTGACGGTGGAGGCGGAGCCCGACGACGAGGAGCGGAATTTCCTGAAGACATGTGCGTCGCGTACGGTGCCCGTGCTGCGGTATCAGCGTGGCGACAGCGTCGAGGCGCTGAAGCGGAAGATCGCGGAGATCAAGCTGGCGGACGAGCCGCGTCCGCTGATCGCGGATCTCGTGAAGGCGGGCGATACGGTGGTCTGCGTGTGTCCAATCGACGAGTCCGCGCCGAAGGGGCGTCTCATCCTGCCGCAGCAGCAGGTGGTGCGCGAGCTGCTCGACGCGGGAGCGATGGCGCTCGTCTGCCAGCCCGACGCCTTGTCAGGATATTTCGCCAATGGGACTGCGCGGCCTCGCTTCGTCATCACCGACAGCCAGGCGTTTGGGGCCGTCTCGAAGGCTGTGCCGGCGGATGTGCCGCTCACGAGCTTTTCGATCGTCTTCGCACGGGCGAAGGGCGACCTTGCGGTGTACTGTGGCGGGGCCGAGACGATGAAGGACCTCAAGGATGGTGACACGGTGCTCGTCGCCGAGGGGTGCACGCATCATCGTCAGTGCAACGATATCGGCACGGTGAAGCTGCCGCGGTGGGTTCAGCAGTACACGGGGAAGAAGCTGAATTTCGAGTTCTGCTCCGGCAACTCGTTTCCGGATGACCTCTCCAAATATGCGCTTGTGATCCAGTGTGGTGGGTGCATGCTCACACGGCGGGCGGTACAGGCGCGGATTGCGCGTTGCCGGGCGGCGGGTGTGCCGATCGCGAACTACGGCATCGCCATCGCGGCGTGCCATGGAATCCACGTCGAGCCGGATACGTGCATGGTCCGAAGAATGTAGAATGAATGATGGAAAGTGTAGAATGCACGGCGGGAATCGCTATGTGCTGTGGCTGAACTGGCCGATTGGCGCGTTTCGATTGAATGCGTCCAGTCTGGACGTGTTCAAGAACCACGCGAAAGGAGAGGTGTGCGTGGTGCGGAGTGAGCGCGCGTTCCTGCGTGAGCTGCCCACGGCGACGCATGCGGTCGTGTGGGAGTTCAAGAAGGAGTGGTTCCCGCGGGCGAAACGGTTGCGCGTTCTTGCGACGCCGGGAGCGGGACGCGAACTGCTGCCGACGGACGCCGAGATGCCAAAGGGAATTGTTCGTGTGAACGGTGCGTTCCACGGCACAATCATGAGCGAGACGGTGCTGGCGGTGATGTTCGCCCACGCGCGGGGGCTCTACGCGGCCTACGACTTCCAGCGGGCGGGCGAACTTTGGCCGCGCGGTGCTATGAGTCCATATTGTTCAATGGTCGCCGGGACGAAGGCGGTGATTCTCGGATACGGGAAGATTGGCCACGTAATCGGCGCGAAGCTCGAGGCGCTGGGCGTGGAGGTCGCTGGGATCGGTCGACGGAACTTCGCCGACCTCAAGCCGGAATTGAAGTCCGCGGACTGGTTGATTGTCGCGCTTCCGAGCGACACGGGTACGGACGACCTGGTAGACGCGTCCGTGCTGCGGTGCCTGCGTCGCACGGCCGTGCTGATCAACGTTGGACGTGGCAATGCGATCGACGAGGTGGCGCTTGCCTTGGCGCTGAAGCGGCGGAAGATCGCCGCCGCCTATTTGGACGTCTTCAAGCGGGAGCCGCTGACGGCGGAGTCGCCGCTGGCCGAGGATCTTCCCGGGCTGGTGCGGCTACCGCACGCCTCGGCCTTCGCGCCGGAGTACCTTCCCTTCTTCTTCAAGGAGCTTGCCGCCGCCGGCTGGCTGGATTCCTGAACCTTCAACCTTGAACCTTGAACCTGAAACCTTGAACTTTCCGATGAATGACTGCTACAATGTGACAAATGTCGAGGAGACCTGGCGGGTGGCGCGAGATTTCGCCGCTGAATTGAAGCCAGGCGACGTCGTGTGCCTTGAGGGCGACCTAGGGGCGGGGAAGACGACCTTCACGCAGGGACTCGCGGCTCATCTAGGTGCGAAGCGTGCGGTGACGAGCCCGACCTTCTGTCTGGTGGTGGAGCATCCCACGGACAAGTTTCTGCTCGTTCATATGGATCTCTATCGACTCCATGACGAAGATGATGTTTTGACGATCGGCTGGGAAGACTATCTTGCCCGTGGCGCGGTGCTCTTCGTCGAGTGGCCGGACCGCGCGGGGGACCTCATCCCCGCGAATGCGTGGCATATCTCGTTCACGTTGGGGGAGACCGAGGAGAGCCGGACGATTACCTTCCGTCGTGGGTGATATGCTTTCGCGGCGGACATTTCTGAAGACGGCGACGGCGGTTCCCCTGGTTGGGAGCCTTGGATGTGTGTTTTCGCGGGGAAGGGGGCTGTTGTGCGACGTCGACTTCTTCCAGACAGGATTCGAAGGGTTTGCCGCGGCGCTTGCCTCTGCGCGGTGCCGGGTTGGCGAAGGGTGTCGAGTGACTCTGAACGTTCGGGAGGATCGTCTGCTGGCCTCGTGGGGTGACGATGACCACTTCCAGATTGTCGGCACGGGAGGCGTCGAGGAGGGCAAATGGCATCTGAAGACGCGCGGCATCTGCATGGAGTTCATGTTGCGGATGGAGGTGATGGGGCCGATTGCCTCGACGCCGCATCCGCGTCCTGGGCAGGCCTGGGAGCCGACGCTTCGGGCAGGAGACGCGCGGCGGCTCATGCTGCGGATGCTGGCGGAAAGCGGTGTGCAAATTGCCTACGGATGCGACCATGTGCGGGATTTCCCGACAGAGCGTCTGGTGGAGGGGGAGGTCTTCGTTCAGGGACAGCTGATGGGGACTGCTGCCGCTTTGGCGTATCATGAGGGTACGAAGGTAGAGGCAATTTGGGAGAGTGAACTCCTGCGGGCCCGTCTTGCACGTGACTTCTCGCTCCCGGGGTGACATAGGTCCTTATTGTTCGTTCTTGCACCGAAGAGCGGATTTATGATAGAATTCAACTTTCCCATTCCAAAGGGGATGGGAGGAATTGCAAATTATGAAAAAAACACTAATCACATTGGGGTTCTGCGCGGGCCTGATTGGTGCGGTGGAAGCCGCTCCGACGGATGTTGTCACGCAGGCCGATCTGCAGGCGCTGAAGGCGCTGATTGAGCAGCAGAATGCGAAGATTGAGGCTCAGGCGAAGCGAATCGCCGAGCTTGAGGGCAAGGCCGGCGTCGTCGCGGTGGCCTCGTCCGAGGCGGGTGCACGTGTCATCACGCCCGGTGAGGGCACGGAGACGAACGAGACGGGCCGCATTTGGACGATGGGCGACGGCCGCAAGTTCTATCTGGCCGATGCCACGGCGGGGATCTTCAATCCGCTCACGGAAAGCGGTCTCCAGTTCGAACCGTATGGCTACCTCGTGCTCGAGGCGGTCCATAATACGCGTGGCACGGATCTGCCGATGTACACGGACTACGTCCGTCCGCGCAGCAATCGGTACGTGAAGAACCACAATGGCGACCACACGTCGACGTTGAGCGTGAACGACTCGATTCTGGGCTTCAAGCTCTTCTCGCCTGAATCCTACAACGGGTGGAAGACCGGCGGTAAGTTCGAGTTCGACCTGGCTGGCGACGACGCCAACCACACGGACTTCCACGTTCGTCACCTTTACTGGCAGATTGAGCATGAGAGCGGCTGGCAGTTCCTCTTCGGTCAGAACTGGCACCTCTGGAAGATGGTCTCGCCGCAGGAAATCGATGGTGCCTGGATGGAGAACACCGGTTATCCGTACCGCCGCAGCCCGCAGATTCGCGTGACGAAGAAGTGGGACTTCGACGACGACAGCTCGCTTGAAATCCGCGCGGGTCTCGTCAAAAATGGTCCCGGTATGGGTGGTGACCGCGATGGCGACGGCACGCAGGACAACGAGCAGAGCGGCTGGTGCCTTCTCGAAGGCGCGGTCATCTACGATCGCAAGGCCCCCTGGGAGGACGAGGACAAGCGCTGGCTCCTCGGTGTCGCCGGCCAGTACGGCCGTGACAAGAGCCGTCGCTACGACGCCGACGCCGAGGCCTTCCTTGGCAAGAGCGACGAGTACGACAGCGACATGGTCATGGTTGCGGGCTCGGTGCCGTTCGGCAAGTTCACCCTCACGGGCCAGCTCTTCGCAGGCGAGAACCTTGGCGGCGTCCAGGCCGGCATCGGTCAGAAGGTTGGTTTCCGGGACGTGACACGCAAGGGCCGCGAGGTCTCCACGGTCGGCGGTTTCGTCGATCTGCGTTACGACCTGAACGACACGTGGGCGTTCGCGCTCGGCTACGGCTTCGACGATCCGACCGACCGCGAGGCCAAATACGACGGTGGCCGTCTTTACAACGACCGCGCGTACGTGGATGCGTTCTACCAGTTCAACGCGAATCTCCACTTCGGCTTCGAGTATGCATACTTGACGACGAAGTACGATGAGGCGTTCGGCGACGATGCCGACGACCATCGTCTCCAGCTCTCGGTCTACTATGACTTCTAATC
The DNA here is from genome assembly GCA_030537465.1 of bacterium. Classification (GTDB taxonomy): domain Bacteria; phylum Verrucomicrobiota; class Kiritimatiellia; order RFP12; family UBA1067; genus RUG572. The sequence continues at coordinate 22,208 of JAUNMP010000038.1, read as the reverse complement.
GGCGATGTTGAGAAGTTGAAAGAGCTGTGAACGTTGAGAGGTTGAAGGCGCTTCTGTGCGAAGCCCTTCAACCTTTCAACCTTTTCCGTCACGGCCTTCGATACGCACTCTTCTCATATCTCTTACCCTTCTCAACGTTCCATACATTGGCAATTCCCATGGACAAAAAACGTGCATCCTGGTCTGGTCAGCTGGCCTTCATCCTGGCAGCGGCCGCTTCCGCAATCGGTCTTGGAAACCTGTGGAGGTTTCCGTATCTGGCGGCGCAGTATGGAGGGGGCACGTTCATCCTCGTCTATCTGTGTCTGGTGGTCTCTCTTGGCTTCACGCTGATGGTCTCCGAAATCGCGATCGGGCGCAAGACGCAGCAGTCCCAGCTGACGGCCTATTCGAAACTGCATGGGGCCTGGGGAATTGTTGGCCTTGCCGCGACAATCATCCCGATTCTCATTACGCCCTACTACTGCGTAATCGGTGGATGGGTGCTCTACTACCTCAAGGCCTATGCGCTCATGGCTTTCACCGGCGCGGCGCCGATGGGCGAGGCAGCGGCGCAGTCGGGTACATTCTTCACGGGCTTCATTTCGGCGCCATTCTCGCCGTTCGCCTATGGAATGGTGTTCGTGCTGGGCTGTGCGGGCGTGATCGTACTGGGCGTCAAGAACGGTATCGAGAGATCGAACCTCGTCATGATGCCGATTCTCTTCCTGATGGCCGTTGCGATCTCAATCTACGTCGTGTGCACGACGTGGGGGTCAGGTGGACTCGAATACTATCTTAAGCCCAACTTCGAGTCGCTCTCGGTCAATGGACATTTCTCCCTGGCGATGCTCGCCAAGACGATTCTCGGCGCGATGGGACAGATGTTCTACTCGCTCTCACTCGCCATGGGCATCATGATCACGTATGGGTCCTATATGAAGCGCGAGAACTCGATTGAGGGTTCCGTGCGCCGCATTGAGATCTTCGATACGCTGATCGCGCTTATCGCCGGTTTGATGATCATCCCGGTCGTCTACATGTTCGCGGTTAAGACGGGCGTGACGCCTGAATTGATCGCGAAGCACGGCGGCGACACCGTGGCCGCGACGAAGGAGGCCGTCCATTCGGCGATGAATGCCGGACCGGGGCTCATGTTCATCACGCTGCCGAAGGTGTTTGCGACGCTCGGCACGGCCGGAACGTGGATTGGGCTTGCGTTCTTCGTGCTTGTGACTTTCGCGGCGGCAACCTCCGCCATTTCGCTCTTCGAGGCCTGCGTGGCCTCCGTCTGTGATCTGCTCCACCTTGAACGCAAGTCGGCGACGTTCTTCACGACGGCGCTTATGCTGTTTCTGGCGACGTTCTCGGCATTGGGGTATGGCCCGTGGGGACATGTGAAGATCTTCGGCATGCAGTTCCTGGACTTCTTCGACTTCATCACCAATTCGGCGCTGATGCCGGTAGTCGCTGCCGCGACATGTATTTTCATCGGCTACGTGCTGACGCCTGAGGCGATCGTCGAGGAGGTTGAGTCGAGTGGACACCCCATGCGGTCGAAGAAGCTCTATGTCGTGATGGTGAAGTACTTCGCGCCGCTTCTCGTGGTTGCGATTCTCGTCTCCGAGGTCTGCCGTGCGTTGGGCATCGGTGGATGGAAGATCTGACGTGATCCGCCGGGTCGCCATACTGTTCTGTTTCTGTCTGCTAGCCTGGACGGCTCTAGCGGAGATTTCGCTTGTTTCATCGTCGTCGCGCCCCGGCATTTCCCTTCAGGCCTCGTTGACCAATGCCTTCGCTCGGCTGAATGTCCGTTGGGACGGCATTCGCCTGCCCATCGTTCCCGCACGGGGGTATCGTGAGCCGTTCCGCAGTAAGCGCCACGACGTGTTTTCAGCGGCGAAGATGAAGCTAGCGGTGATTGTGGCGGGTTCGAAGGCCGGGACGGGATTCCTCCTCCGGGAGGGGAATCGTACGTGGCTCGTTACCAACGCCCATGTCGTCCGCAACCAGCCGATAATCCAGGCGACGATGCTGGACGGTACGACACTTGCTCTTGGCGCGTGTGAATATGCCGCAGGCCGCGACTTGGCGCGGTTCGCCGTGGAGGATGATCGTTCGGCATTGGAGCTCCGACATGGACTCCCCGACGTGGGGGAGCGGATTACGGTGCTTGGCAATACCGATGGTCGCGGCGTGATCACCGAGATCACCGGTCGCGTCGTGGGAGTTGGTCCGACGGAGCTTGAGATCGATGCTGCCTTCACGGCAGGGAACAGCGGGAGCCCCGTCATCGATCCACGCGGACGGGTGATTGCCGTTGCGAGCTATCTGCGCGACTGCCGCAACGACAAGGACTGGTCGAAGAAGAACACCCGCTTCAACGGAATCCGCCGATTCGCGCTGCGGCTTTCCGGCGTCAAATGGGAGCGTCCTATAAAATGAAGCAGTTTGATGTCGTCGTCGCCGGAGCGGGACTCTGGGGCTGTACCGTAGCACGCGTTCTTGCCGAGGCAGGGCGAAAGGTGCTTGTGCTTGAGAAACGTGCGGCCGTGGGCGGCAACGTGCGCTGCGAGATCGATTCCGAAACCGGCATTGAGGTCCACACGTATGGTTCGCACATCTTTCATACTCATCTTGACGACGTCTGGAAATTCGTCACTCGCTTCATCACGTTCAACGGCTATCAGCACAAGGTGCTGGCGCGGTACGAGGACAAGACCTACTTCCTGCCGCTGGGATTGACCCTCGTCAACCAGTTCTATGGTTTGAACCTCACGCCGTCCGAATTGCCGGCCTTCATCGCGAAGGAGGCGGCCGGTTCGAAGGAGGGGGCTGGCCTCAACTTCGAGACGCAGGCGATTTCATTCATTGGTCGCCCGCTCTACGAGGCATTCATCCGCGAATACACACGCAAGCAGTGGGGGATGGATCCTCGGGAGCTTTCGGCAGACATCATCAGGCGTCTGCCCGTGCGCGCGAGCTATGACGTCAACTACTTCTCGGACTACCGTCAGGGGATTCCGCTGACGGGGTACAATTCGCTTTTCGACCGACTGCTGGACCACCCGAACATCGCCGTCGAGTGCAGTTGCGACTGGCTGACCTGGCGCGATTCGCACAGCGAGCTTGCCGGACTTCCCGTGTTCTACTCGGGTCCGATCGACGCGCTGTTCGGCTACAGGTTCGGTCCGCTGCCGTGGCGTTCGCTCCGCTTCGAGCGGGAGCGCGTCGCGGTACAGGACTACCAGGGCACGAGCGTGGTCAACTACACTGGCCCCGACGTGCCGTTCACGCGCATCCACGAATTCAAGCACTACCATCCCGAGGATGCGAAGGTGATGGGCAGCGCGTCCACGATCATCTGCCGCGAGTATCCACAAACCTGGGCGTTGGGTGACGAGCCCTACTACCCTGTCGACACGCCGGCTTCCCGCGAGCTTCTCGCGCTGTATCAGGCCGAGGCTGCGAAACAGGCCAATCTGATCGTCGGTGGCCGCCTCGGTGGCTATAGGTACTACGACATGGACCGTTCGATCGGAAATGCGCTCGAAACGGTCCAATCCTTCCTCCGCTGATCGTTTGTCCAGAATCATGGACCATTCGGAGCAAAGTGCCAAAACACAAAGTTAACTTTTTCTAACATTGTCCCTTGTGCGCCAGAGTTAGTTTTGGTAAACTTATCCGCATCTAACAAAAGGGCGATTCTCGAATCGCCGAAGGATGTGGTCGAAATGCCTCTTTCAATGATGGACGTCGGAGCGAAGTTCCGGATCAAGACGGTGGGCGGAAACGATTCCGTGCGCCGCCATCTGGGCGACATGGGATTCGTCGAGGGTGCCGAGGTGACGATCGTCGCCGAGATGGCCGGCAGCCTGATCATCGGCATTCACGAGACGAGGGTGGCGCTCAATCGTGAACTTGCACAGAAGATTCTGGTATGACAAGAAAGGATTCGTTCATGAAGACTCTCAATGACATCGAGATCGGGGGCCGCGCGGTGATCGCGAGGCTGCACGGCGAGGGGGCGGTGAGGCGCCGCATCCTGGATATGGGGCTGGTGAAGGGGACGGAGGTCCTCGTGAGAAAGGTCGCGCCGATCGGCGATCCCATCGAACTGACGGTGCGTGGGTACGAGCTCTCCATCCGGAAGGACGAGGCGGCGATGATCGAAGTCGTCTGATTTTTTTGGACTAAAAGTTAGTATGTACTAACAAACTGAGTCGAGGCTCAACTATGGCAACCGATACGACAACGAAGATCGCCCTCGCGGGCAACCCGAACAGCGGCAAGACGACGCTCTTCAACGAGCTGACGGGGTCGAACCAGTACGTCGGAAACTGGCCGGGCGTGACGGTGGAGGAGAAGAACGGTGGTCTGAAGGGGCACAGGGATGTCGTCGTGCAGGATCTGCCCGGCATCTACTCCCTCTCTCCGTACTCCCTGGAGGAGAAGGTCTCCCGCAATTTCCTCGTGAATGAAAAGCCGACGGCGATCCTGAACATCGTCGACGGCATGAACATCGAGCGCAATCTCTATCTCACCACGCAGTTGGCCGAGATCGGCGTGCCGATGGTGGTGGCCGTCAACATGATGGACCTGGTGGACCGCGCCGGAGACAAGATCGACTTCGAGAAGCTCGGGAAGCGTCTCAACTGCAAGGTCGTGGGCATCAGCGCGCAGAAGGGCAAGGGCTGTTGCGAGGCCGCGGAGATTGCGCTCCAGTACGCAAAAGAAGGGCGTAAGGGCGAAGTTCCCCATGTGTTCACGGGGTCCGTGGAGCATGCGATCGCACACATCGAGGAATCGATCCAGGGCAAGGTTCCCGCAGCCTCGTTGCGCTGGTGCGCGATCAAGGTCTTCGAGCGCGATGCTGACGCCATCGCGAAGATGGGGATGCCGGCGGATGTTCTCGCCCACGTCGAGGGGCACATCAGGGACTGCGAGAAGGAACTGGATGACGACGCGGAGTCGATCATCACGGGGCAGCGCTACGCATTCATCCAGAAGCTTGTCTCCGAATGTGTCGTGAAGAACGAGAAGCGCGTGAAGGGCGTGAAGCTCTCCGACCGAATCGACCGCATCGTGACGAACCGCATCCTCGCGATCCCCGTGTTCTGCCTCTCGCTGCTCGCCATGTATTGGCTCGCGGTGGCGGACGGCGGCCCTGGCACCTACTTCACCGACTGGGCCAATGATGGCTTTCTCGGCGATGGCTGGCACCTTTGGGGCACGATGCACAAGGCGTCGACGCCCAAGGACGCGAAGGAGAAGCTCTGGTACGACGGCATGGACTACGAGGAAGCCACAGGCGCCTTTGAACCCCATGGTGCGAACGTCGAGAAGTGGCGCGATGCCTACAAGGGCGCCTATGACGAGAAGAAGGGCGAGGGCGCCTACGAGAAGGACCTCGCCGCGTTCAACGAAAAAAATGCCGACCCCTCCGAGTTCGAAGTCCTTGACGAGGAGCTCGCGAAGACCGTGAAGGCCGATGTGTGGCTTAAGGATGAGGAGTCCGGTGAGATCCGCTCCGGCAAGGTCTCCATCGCGGGCGACAAGATCTCCGTCGAGGAGGAGGACGAGGGGGACGACCTCAAGTGGACATGCGACTATCCGCTCTACAAGGCGAGCGCGGAGGTCGGCGAGCCCGAGGCCTCCGACTTCGGCGTGTGGGTTCCCGGCGTCGCGTCGATCTGCGGCGACCTCTGTACCCGTTTCGGAATCGAGGAGGGGACGCTCGTCTACGCGCTGGTCAACGACGGAGTTGTCGGTGGCGTCTGTACGGTTCTGGGATTTGTCCCGGTGATCGCGATCGTGTTTCTCTTCCTCGCGTTCCTCGAGGACTGTGGTTACATGGCGCGTGTCGCGTTCATCATGGACCGTCTCTTCCGCGGGTTCGGGCTCTCCGGCAAGAGCTTCATCCCGATGCTCGTGGGCAAGGGCTGCGGCGTACCGGCCGTGATGGCGGCGCGAACGATCGAGAACGTGCGCGACCAGCGCATGACGATCATCCTCGCGACATTCATGCCGTGCGGCGCGAAGACGGTGATCATCACGATGTTCACGGCCTGCTTCTTCCGCGAGTACTGGTGGGTTGCGGCGGCGATGGATCTGATGGGCGTCGCGATCATCGTGCTCGGTGGCATCGCCCTCAAGAAGACCAGGCTCTTTGCAGGGGAGGCGGCCCCGTTTGTGATGGAACTGCCGGCCTACCATCTGCCGACCTTCAGAGGCATCGTGACCCACACCTGGGAGCGCGTCAAGGCCTACGTCTGGAAGGCCGGCATGGTCATCTTCCCGGCCTGCGTCGTCCTGACGCTGATGATGACCTTCGACTGGGGCTTCAATGTGGTGGGCGATGATCTCGACAAGTCAATCCTTGCCTCGATTGGTGGCTGGATAGGCTGGTTCTTCGCGCCGCTCGGCTTCGGCAACTGGCAGGGTGCCATGGCCACGATCTCGGCCGAAATCGCCAAGGAGCAGGCGACGGCCACCCTCGCGATGGTTGCGGGCGGCGACGGCAGCGCGGCCGCGAACGTGATCCAGCTCTTCAAGGGCTTCGTCTCCGACGAGCGCCTCTACAAGTTCAGCGCGCTCTCCTTCCTGCTGTTCAATCTCTTTGTGCCGCCGTGCGCGGTCGCGATCGTGAACACGTTCAAGGAGATGGGATCGCAGAAGTGGGGATGGTTCGCGGTTGGATTCCAGCTCTTCGTGGGGTATGTGCTCGCACTTAATGCGTTTCAGATTGGTTCGCTTGTCGTCACCGGTTCGTTCGGGGTATGGACGGCGATCACGATCCTCCTCGACCTGTTCGCCCTGTGGATGATCTTTCGTCCCTCAAAGAAGGTTAACTAAATGAATTTGGCATCTCTGGTCGTCGGTGTGGTGATTATTGTCCTGGCCGGACTGGCAATACGTCACAACCTTAAGCGGAAGAGTGGATGTGCCTGCGGCTGCGCAGGATGTAAAAGAGCTTGCCACAACGGCAAATAAAAAGGGAAAACAGAAATGAACTCAAAGCACATGATGATGTTGGCCTGTGCAGCCGCGTTCTGCGGCGGTGTTCTGGCCGAGGAAACGAAAAACGAAGGCACCGCGAATTCGGTGGAGCTGAGCTGGGCTCCGGGAGAGGGGATCTCGTTCGGCGAACAGGCGATTATGTCCACGGAAGTGGGTCTCGCCTTCGACTCGAAGTTCATGAGCTATGGTCTCGTGGACAACAAGGATCCGATTATCACGCCGTCAGCTGCCGTCACGTTCTTCGATTGGGTCGCCTTCGACTGTGCGGCGCTCTTCGACACCACACAGTATGGAAAGAAGGCCGGGTATTCAAACCGCGGCGGTCGTTACATCGAATTTGATTCGGGCGTCTCCCTCGCGCATGCCTTCAGTCCGGATGACTACGGTTTCCTGCCCACCACGGTCGAACTTTCGCTTGGCTACGCCTACGAGTACCATCCGCGGGCGATGGGCGGTGGCACGGGTGAACCTGGCGACGACACGCAGTTCGTGACGTTCGAGATTGCGCTGCCCGACCTCTGGATCGAGCCGACGCTCGCCTTCGAGCGTGACATCGACCGCGACAACGGCACGTATGTGAACCTTGAGCTCGGCCATACCTTCGCGCTCGTCGACGGCGCGGGCGAGGACGATGATCCTGTTCTCGCGTTTCGTCCGTCGGTTGCCCAGGGTCTCGGCAACACACAGCGGACGCGGGGATACGACCTTGCGGATGACCATGGCGGTCTGATGGACCTCTGTATCAAGGGCGAGCTCACCTGGAACATCGGTGGCGGCGTCGCGCTCTCCGGCTACGTGGCCTACTACGACTATGTCTTCGACAGTACGCTCCGCGAGGGGGCACGCGCCTACGAGGCGAGAGGCATGGATGACACGAGCTACCATTTCGTGGGAGGATTGGCACTGTCGGCGACGTTCTGACTGATCTGACGATTGTCCTTCTGGTTGTTGAAAGCCCCCGGCGGGGGAGTCCGAAAGGGCTCCCCCGCTTTTTCGCTTGTCCCGAGAAGTTAGGTTTAGTAAACTTATTGCCCGCCAACAAGGAAGGTTTTGCAGACAGAATGACGCTTGATGAACTGAAGACGGGGCAGATGGGGGAAATCACCGGCTACACGCTGGGGAATTCGGCGTATCGCGCCAAGCTGCTCGCGCTGGGGCTCACGCGTGGCGTGCAGGTGAAGATCATCAACGTCGCCCCCCTGGGGGATCCCTTCGAGCTCGCCGTGCGCGGCTACCATCTCTCCCTCCGTCGTGACGAGGCGAAGGTGATCAAGGTTCGGCAATTGACCAAAGAGGACTTTCTGAAGCGTTGAGCTTCCAGCTTTTAGCTTATAGCTAAGAGCTTAGAGTGATTAAAAGGCCATTATCTTCAATCTCCCTCAAAATGTCCAAGCAACTCACCATCGGCCTCATCGGCAATCCCAACTGCGGAAAGACGACGCTCTTCAACGGACTCACGGGCGCGAAGCAGCACATCGGCAACTGGCCGGGCGTGACGGTGGAGAAGAAGGAGGGCGTGACGACGTTCCCCGGTGGGGAGACCGTCAACGTCGTTGACTTGCCGGGCGTCTACTCGCTCACCGCCACGAGCGAAGACGAGCGCGCGACGCTTGAGTACGTGCTCTCCCACGAGGCGGACCTCTACGTGAACGTGCTCGACGCGACCACGCTCGAGCGCAATCTCTACCTGACGCTGCTCATGTGCGAGCTGCAGGTGCCGATGGTTGTCGTCGTCACGATGATGGACATCGCCCGCCAGCGCAATATCGACATCGAGCTCGACCATCTCGCCGAACACCTTGGCGTGCCGGTTGTCGGCGTGAACGCGAACAACCCGCTTGATGTCCGACGGCTCTGCGCGACCATCGAGAAGACCCTTGCCACCGCGAAGCCGCCGACGATCCGGCTCGACTACGGCAACGAGCTTGAACAGGAGATCGACATTCTCGCCTCCTGCACGGTGAAGACCGCCGCGGCGCTGAAGGTCTCGCGGCGCTGGGTGGCGCTCAAGGCGCTGGAAGGGGAACCGCTCGTCACCAAGGCGCTTCTGGACTACCACGACATGGCGCCGGAGGTGATCGAGGGTGCGATCGCGCGCGTCACGGAGGTTCTGAAGGATCCGCCGGACATCGAGCTCGCGGAGGCGCGCTACGGCATCATCGCGGGCCTCGTCCGCGACGTCGTCCACATCCGCCAGTCGAAGATGTACTTCAGCGAGATCATCGACCGATTCGTCCTCAACCGCTTCCTCGGTCTTCCGATCTTCCTCGCGATCATGGCGGGCGTGTTCTTCCTCGTGCAGACCGCCTCGGGCCTGCCGACCGACTTGTGCGACCAGTTCGGATCCTATCTGTTCCAGGATCTTCCGACACGGCTGCTGGGGCTGTGCCATGCGCCGGACTGGCTTGTCGCGGTTGTGGCGAGCGGCATTGGCGGGGCGATCAACGTGCTCTTCTCCTTCGTGCCCGTCATCGCTTGCATGTTCTTCGCGCTGTCGATCCTCGAGGATTCCGGCTACATGGCACGCGCGGCCTTTCTGGCGGACCGTTTCATGCGCGCTCTCGGTCTTCCCGGCAAATCGTTCGTGCCGCTTCTGGTGGGCTTCGGCTGTTCCGTGCCCGCCATCATGGCGACGCGGACCCTGGAGTCGAGGCGTGACCGCATGCTGACCATCTTCATGATTCCCTTCATGAGCTGCGGCGCGAAACTGCCCGTCTACGCGGCGTTCGCGGCGGCGTTCTGTCCTGCGGCGCCGGCCCGCATGATGCTGCTTCTCTACCTCACCGGCGTCGTGCTCGGTGTGGTGACGGGGCTTGCGCTCAAGAAGACGCTCTTCCGCGGCGAGCCGGCGCACTTCATCATGGAGCTGCCGCCCTATCACATGCCCCGCCTGCGGCACATCCTGTTCCACACATGGGAACGCCTCGTGGGCTTCCTCTGGCGCGCCGGACGCTTCATTGTGCCGATGATGCTTGTCTTGGGGCTTCTCAACAGCTTCGATATCCACGGGAAGGTCTGCGTGGGGGAGGAGAATGCGTCCCAGACGCTGCTCTCCTCCGTCGGGAAGGCCATCACGCCCGTCTTCGAGCCGATCGGGGTGGAGAAGGAGAACTGGCCGGCATCGGTGGCCATCTTCACGGGACTGGGCGCGAAGGAGAGCGTGATCGGCACGCTGAACGGCCTGTATGGGCAGATGGAGAGGGTAGAGAAGGGTGAGAGGGGTGAGAAAGGGGAGGAGACTGAGCGGTCCGCCATTCGGCGCCATTTCCCGAAGGGTTTTAACCAGGCATTCTCCTATCTGCTCTTCATTCTGCTCTACGTGCCGTGTCTTGGTGCGACGGCAGTCGTTTTCAAGGAGGTTGGCAAGGGCTATGGCTGCGTGTTCGTCGGCTATCTGACGGCGCTGGGGTGGTCCGTGGCGACGATCTACCATTCTTTGATGGTTTCGCACAACTCTGTCTGGTTGGTCGCGGGTGCGGGCGTGTTGGCGGTGATGTTCGGAGCCTTCTGGCTGTACGGACGCAACCACCGCGTGGATTTGAAATAGAAAGGGAGAGTTCATGGACATGAAGCTGTTTGCGGCGGCCATACTGGCCGTTGCCGCCGCGGGTGCGGCGAATGCGAAGGTTGCGACGGGTACGCCGTTCGCGGATAACATGGTGTTGCAGCGCGGGCGCGCCGTTCCCGTGTGGGGCACCGCCGACGCGGGCGAGAAGGTGACGGTTTCGTTCGCTGGGCAGACGAAGACCGCGACTGCGGACGCGAAGGGCGCTTGGAAGGTCCTTCTTGACCCAATGCCGGCGTCGAAGGAGAACCGCACGCTCACGATCTCCTCTCAACCTTCCCAACCCTCTCAACCCCCTCAACCTGCCGAGAGTTTCAAGAACGTGCTGGTGGGCGAAGTGTGGTTCGCGAGCGGCCAAAGCAACATGGAGTGTCCGATCTGGGGCAACTCCCCGCGCTACCGCGACGGCAAGGGTGGAATTATGACAGCGATGACGCGGCGTCCTTACATCCGCTATGCGAAGAACGCCCGCGTGTGGAGTGCCACGCCGAAGTACGATTGGAAGGCGACTTGGCGGGACTTCTCGCCGGAGTCCTTCAAGGAGACGCACAACGGGAACCTCTCGGCCGTCGCATTCTACTATGCGCTCGAACTCTATGGCGCGCTGGAGATTCCGGTGGGCATCGTCGACTCCAGCTGGGGCGGCACGAACATCGACGCCTGGACGCCGCGCAGCGGCTACGCAAACCATCCGGAGCTAAAGGACGTCGCAGACTATCCCGTGACCGACAAGTGGGACAAGTCGATGCGGCGTGGTCCCATCGGTGGACAGCAGCAGCAGCCCACGGCTCTCTGGAATGGCATGGTCGCTGCCTGGGCGCCGTACGCCATCAAGGGCTTCATCTGGTACCAGGGTTGCCACAACAACGGCGAGGCCTTCCGCTACTGCGACAAGATGCACGCGCTCTATGACGGCTGGGCGAAGGAGTTCGCGAATCCAGACCTCAAGCTCTACTTCGTGATGCTGGCGCCCTACAAGGCGAACTGGTTCAACCTCCAGGCCGCGCAGTCAAAGTTCGTCGCGGAGGAGAAGAACGCGGCGCTTGCAGTCACGTGCGACGTGGGCAATTTCGACGATATCCATCCGAACGACAAGGAAATCGTTGCGAAGCGTCTTGCGCTCCATGCGTTGAAGCGTGACTACGGCTACGACAACATCGTGGACAACTCGCCCACGCTCAAGAGCTGGAAGGCCGCCGAGGGCGGAAAGATGATCCTCACGTTCAACGACGCGAAGGGCTGGTACGTCTACAACGCGAACCGCTCCGGCGTGCAGGGCTTCGAGATCGCCGGCTCCGACGGCAAGTTCGTGCCCGCGAAGGTGCTGAACAAGAACGTCAACGGCGGCACGCTCGAGGGCAACGACCTTGTGGTGGCGGCGGACGGCGTGACGCAGCCGAAGCGTCTGCGCTATCTCGCGAGCAGTCCGTGGGTCGGTGCGCTCTACGCCTTCAACTCGGGTCTGCCGATCGGACCGTTCGAAATCGACACGCGCAAGCCGGGTGAGAATCGCCGCGGCGAGGCGGTGAAGCTGGGTGCTGCACTTGCAATTCCCGAACTCGCGGGTTACCGCAAGGTGCTCTCAATCGACTTGCCGGTGAGCGGACGTGTCTCCGAGACGGGGTACTCCTTCGACGAGACCGCGAAGGCGGGCACGTTCTCGCGCGTCGCCTACGCGCTCGAGCTCGAGAACCGCGACGGGTCCGTCGACTGGGTGGTCGCGTCCATGGATGCCTTCACGGCGGAGGCCGCAAAGCTCGGCGTGCCCGCAATGAGCGGCGCGCACTTCCAGCAGAAGGTCGGCAAGCTCACGGTCCGCTCCAATCAGATTCCCGTCAAGGAGGTCACGGACCACGACGGCGGTTCGATCGAGTTCTTCAACTACAACTACGGCTCGCAGACGAAGCTGCCCGGCATTGGTGGTTCGAACGAGGTCTATGACTTCAACGACGTGGAGAGTGGGTCGAAGGACGGCAAGCCAGGCTACGGTGCGATGCAGGTCCACGACTGGAAGAACGCCGCGACGGTCTTCGCCTACAACAACTTCAATGGTGGCACGGGCGACATCGGCATCGGCAACTGCCCAGGCAAGAACCCCGACTGGACGTTCGAGGGCAACGCCGCGTTCTATCGCACCCGTCGTCTCACCATTCTCGTGAAGTGACGCCATGAAGTTCCGTTTCGCATTCGTTCTGGCGGCCGCGCTGGCGGCGGGAAGCTGTCTCGCGGACCTGAAGATCTCGGTCTTCGCGACCCTGCTCGACAAGATCGCGAAGGAGGAGAAGGTGTCCGTCGAACAGGCGGCCGATCTTCTGAAGGAGGCCGGCGTCACCGGCTTCGATTCTGACTACCGCAACAAGCGGCTGCCGGAGCTTGCGAAGACGTCGCTACGCCCGATCAACCTCTACGGCTTCCTCCATTTTCTGGGTCCGGACAATGGAGCCGCGGAGATTGCGGAATTTGTCGACACGGCTGTTCGCTACGGCGTGCCGCGGATCATGGTGGTGCCGGACGCCTTCACGCCGGATGGTGACAAGGAGGCTGAGTACGCGAAGATCCGCGACGGACTCAGGTCCCTCGTCGCCGCGGCGTCCGCGAAGGGCGTCACGGTGACGGTCGAGGATTTCGGCGGCGTGCTGCAGAACCCCTGCTCCGACGCACGCTATCTGAAGCGCTTCCTCACGGATGTGCCTGGACTCTGCTTCGCACTCGACAGCGGGAACCTGTACTTCGCCGGGCGGGGCGACGACATCCTCGAGATGATGCGCTTCGCGAAGGACCGCATCCGGCATGTGCACCTGAAGGACCAGACGAAGGAGGACAATCATAAGTACGCCTCCCTGGGGATCGGCGCCGTGCCCAACAAGGAGGTGGTCCGCTATGTCCACGCGATGGGCTACGACGGCTGGTACACGCTCGAGAACCTCGTCTCCTCCCCAGACGCGCTCACGGACGTCCACCGCCAGGTTGCAGTGCTCCGCCACTGGTGCAGGTGACGAGGAAGGTGTGCTATACTGTCGGCATGAAGAAATTGATTCTTGCCGTCATTCTTTTCGGCGCGACCATCTCGATGGCCGTGCCGAATGGCGTGGATTTCAATGAGCGGGTGCAGAAGGCCCTCTCTGGAACTGTGCGTCGGGCGGAGACCCATGACCGCCAGATGGGCGTGATCGAGCTCTTTTATGCCGCGTACTACTTCTGCGAGAGCGGGAGGCATCTTGACAAGCTCGATGTGCTTTTCGACGTGGCGGCGGAGATGCAGGACCGTGATCCAAAGAGCCGGTCCTACGGCAACTACCGCTGGTACTATCGAGATGGCTACGTGATGGACTGGAACGCCGTCGACTTCTGCATGCAGACGGGGTCGATCATGGCGCGGAATCATCGGGGCAAGATGACGCCCGCTCAGCGCGCGAAGTTCGAGAAGCTGCTCGAGCTCTCGATTCAGGGCTGTCTCAACCACAGGGTGAGACCTTCCTACACGAACATCGCCCTCATGAACGCGGCGAACCTGATCCTGCTGGGCGAGGCCTGCAACCGTCCCGACTCCTTCGAGGAGGGCGTGAAGCGTCTGGATGCCTTCGTGCTCAATACGGCGCTCTTCGGCGTGTGCGAGTATTCGAGCCCGACCTACACGGCGGTGGATGTGGCGAACCTCCATCGCCTCCATGCGAACGTGAAGGATTCAAAGACGAAGGCGACATGCGAGAAGCTGCTGAAGCTCTTCTGGACGGACCTTTGCGTGAGTGCGTTCCCCGGGGCGGGGCGTCTTGTTGGTTCGCATAGCCGCGATTACGACTACCTCTACGGGATGGGTGGCGTAGCGCCGCTCCTGCGTGCCGCGGGCGTTGTGCCGCCGTTGACGGAGATCGACAAGAAGGGGAGCCGCAAAGTCGTGAAGGAGCCGCCGCCGCTTGAGTTCGCGTTGGACGACTGGCGTCCGGACGTGGCGACGCGGGCGCTTGCGACGAAGGCGGGCCGATTCCTCGAGTCCCGCTGGGGCGAGGAGGATGACAAGGCGCGCTTCCTGTGGGTGGGACGCAATGTCTCGCTGGGAATCTCCGGGGCGAACTACTGGAATATGGATATCCCGCTCGCGGTGGATTTCGCGTCGGAACGGCGGATGGTGCGGGGGTATTTCATCGCCGACGGACGCCGCGATCCATATGGCATGAAGAAGATTCCGGAGGGGGCGGGGCCACACCAGAAGACGCTGCACCTGCGTCCTTTCTGGTGTGGTACGCAGAGCGGACGCGACGCGCTCGGCCTTGTGATGTACCGCATGACGGACGTGCCGGCTGATACGCCGACGCTGGAAAGCCATTTCGTCTTTCCGAGCGATGTCGATGAGATCTACGTGGGCGACAGGCGAGTAAGGCCCGAGCAGGGGAAGCCGTTCGCGTTGCCGATTGAGCGTCCCGAGGAGTGCGTCTTCGCGCGACAGGGCGCGGGCGCGTTCGGTGTGCATGTACCATGGGCGCGCGATGTCCAGGGAAAGCCGGCGAAGAAGGCGCTCGTGTGGGATGATTCGGCGGACGTGAAGGCGTGCCGGCTCACGTTGGCGCACCAGGATTTCTGGGGGCGGGCCCTCAATCCTGCCTGTCTGCCGGGGGCGGCCTTTCGAGTACGCGTCTGCGACGATGTGACCGACGCGGTGAAGTTTGCGGAATTCCGCAGATCTTTCGGCGCTGTTACCTGCACTGTTCGGACGGATGCGGAGAGTGTTGCCGTCTCAGTGGCGGGAGAGCGAGAGAAACTTGCGCTTTCAACCAAGGCTCCGTTCATGGCGTGCGAGAAAATGGAGCCTGTGCCGAAGGGGGCGGTGCTCGCCGTGGATGGACGGGATCTGGGTAAGGAGATTCTGGGCGATGTCCCTGGAGAGGCCGAATATCGGGTGGAACTTGAGCGGGCGCGGCGCGAGATGGAGGCGAACACGGTTCTCGTGTCTGATCTCCGAGGTGTGACCTGGGAGGCGGAGAGGGGAATCGTAATGCCCAACATGGTCGTGGGGGCGGATGCCGCGGCGTTCAACGGCAAGTTCGTGTGGGCGCCGTGTGAACCCGGTGCGCGGGGCGGCGGATCGGGCTTCGCGTCATGGCAGCTGAAGGTGGAACAGGCGGGGACCTACCGCCTCTGGGGACGTGTCTCGACGGCGACGCCGGAAGATGACTCGTTCCACGTCTCGGCTCATGCGGGGACGTATTCGCCCTCGGGGCGTAAGGGACCGCAGGTCTTCCCGCGGACGGACTGGCATCTGGGTCAGACGCGTGGACTCTGGAAATGGGTGCAGTACGGAGAACCGCTGAACCTTCCGCAGGGACCGGTCGTCCTCACGGTCCACGTGCGCGAGGACGGTGCAAAGCTCGATCGACTCTTCATCTCCTTCGATTCCGCCGAGGAGCCCACTGATTAACGACTTTCTAGCCCACTTGCGCTTCTCGCCGCGTTTTGCTATAATTTCCGCTCACTTTTCACCAAGGAAGGAAGAATAACCATGAAGATGATGTGGCAGCCCTCGAAGATTAAACGTGCGCGTAAGATCGGTTTCCGCGCCCGCAAGGCGACCAAGGGCGGTCGTAAGGTGCTCGCGAGCCGTCGCGCCAAGGGCCGTAAGCGCCTGACGCAGGTCTAAGGGACCTCTCCCCGAACCATGTCCACGCGGCTCCCCGGGGCGAAGTACAAGAGCGTCTTCGACCGGGGGCGCCCGTTCCGCGGGCGTCTCTTCGCCGCGTGGGTATTGCGCTCGCCCGACGCCGGCCGACAAGCCGGCGTCGTCGTTTCAAAGAAGAGCTTCCACGATGCCGTGGACCGCAACCGCGCGAAGCGCATTCTCCGTGAGGGGTTCAGGCTTCTCGCGCCGGCTTTGGCGCTGGATGCGGACTGGGTGCTTGTGGGGCGGGCTGCACTGGGCGGCAAGGGCACGGCGGACGTTATGGACGAGTTGCGTTACTTCGCCCGCAAGGGAGGATATCTGCTGGAGGCCGCCAAGGGGGCGGAATCAACGTGAAGCAGATTCTGATTCTCTTCGTGCGTGCGTATCAAATCATTCTTTCGCCCCTTTTCTACGGATGCTGCCGATTTGAGCCGAGCTGTTCGAACTATGCGATCGAGGCGTTGAAGGTGCATGGTGCGCTGAAGGGGACGATTCTGGCGGCCTGGCGGATTCTTCGATGCCATCCGTTTGGCGCCCACGGATACGATCCCGTTCCTCCGAAGGGCAGCTGGAAGAACCATTTTGAAGAGAATGCTTGAATTTCTGAGTGTTTAATTGTTGGATTGTTTGATTGGTGAGAGAAACGATGAATAAGCAAGAGAAACTGATTGCGATTCTGCTGGGCCTCGCGCTCGCGGGGTGGATGTGGTACTCGCTCAGCGGGCAGAAGAACGCGGCCGAAGCCGCCCAGACGACCGCGGTTGCGCAGCAGACACCGGCGACCGCTCCCGTCGCGTCCACCCAGAAGGCGCCCGAGGTGGTGGCGGCCACGAAGCCGCAGGAGACCACCGCGGTCGAGCAGCCCAAGAAGGAAAAGTCCCCCGAAAAGCTCGAGACGCTGGCGAACGACGAGGTCGAGCTGACGCTCTCCACGCGCGGCGCCGTCGTGAAGGCCGCCAAGCTGCTTCAGTACGCGCAGAATCCGGGCAAGATCTCCGATCAGAATCCCGCGCTGGTGCTGGATTTTGCATCCGCTCCCGCGCTCGCGATCGAGGGGATGTCCGGCGTCGACGCCGACGAGGATTTCACGGTGGCCGAGAAGGGTGCGGACTTCGTGGTCTTCAAGAACGCGGTTCTTACGCGCCGCATCGTGCTGAAGAAGAACTACCAGCTTGAGGTCGAGGAACGTTTCGCGAAGGTGGATCCGTCCGCGGCGAACGGACTCTCCCTGGGCGTGATTTCGATGGGTTCCTCGAAGAACGACATCCTGTCGATCGACTCCTGGGACAATGGTGGACGCAAACCGCACGTGATGCACCACGGCGACGACGGCGATTCTCCGCTGAAGAGCTATCTCGTGGCGATGTCCGGCGGCTGCGGCGGAAAGCCGAACGCGGCGGGTATGCCCGAGCGTTCATCCGTCGACTATCCGGGCCGTCAGGACTGGGTGGCGGTGAAGAACCGCTTCTTCGTGACCGCGCTCGCGACGTGCAGCGAGGTGAATACTGGCTTCCGTGCGACGATGACGCGCGATGTGACCAAGTCGGAATATGTGCTGAAGAACGTCGCCGCCACCGTCAACTTCGCCGGCGTCCCCGAGAAGCGCGCCTACACGCTCTACCTCGGCCCCAAGAAGCAGGCGTTGCTCTGGGACCTTGGCATGAAGGACGTGATGGAGTTCGGCATGTGGCGTTGGCTCTGCTACCCGCTCGTGTGGCTGCTCAACTTCTTCAACTCCTGGATTCCGAATTTCGGCGTGGCGATCATCCTGCTCACGATTCTCGTGCGCCTCCTCTTCTGGCCGCTGACGCACAAGTCCACGGTCGGCATGCGCAGGATGCAGGAGCTCCAGCCCAAGATGAAGGAAATCCAGACGAAGTTCAAGGACAATCCGCAGCGTCTGCAGCAGGAGACCTGGGCGCTCTACCGCGAGAACAAGGTGAATCCGCTTTCCAGCTGTCTTCCGATGCTGGTTCAGATTCCGGTGTTCATCGCCCTCTTCACGGTGCTCCGCTCCGCGGTCGAGCTGCGCTATGCTCCGTTCCTCTGGATTTCGGATCTTTCCGAGCCCGAGGCGCTCTTCGCGAGCTGGTTCCCGTTCGGCGGGCTCAACATCCTCCCGCTTGCGATGGCGGCCCTGACGATGCTTCAGAGCGCGTTCTCGCCTTCGACGGGCGACAACCGCCAGCAGCGCATGATGATGGTCATGATGCCGCTCATGATGCTCTTCTTCTTCTACAACTTCCCGAGCGCCCTCTCCCTCTACTGGATGCTGAGCACGGCGTTCGGCGTCGCGCAGGCGTGGTGGATCAAGAAGCGCTATGGACAGCCGACCACGGCTGGAGGCGTCGAGGTGGTGGATGGCCCGCACCAGACACGCCAGATGCGTCGGCATGGGAATTAAGAAGTTCAAGGTTCCAGGTTCAAAGTTTCAGGTTGAAGGTTGAAAGTTGAAGGTAGGAAGTGCCTCGGCCTGAATCAGGAAAACTGAAAACTGAAGATTGAAGATTTGCGGGAGACGAAGATGACTGAGATCATTGCGACGGAGAAGGCGCCGAAGGCGCTGGGGCCCTACAGCCAGGCCATCAAGGCCGGTGGGTTCGTGTGGTGCTCGGGGCAGATTCCGATCGACCCGGCCGTGAACGCGGTGACCGCGACGACGATCGAGGACCAGACGCGTCAGGCGATCACGAACCTGAAGAACGTGCTGGAGGCCGCGGGCGCGGGGCTCGACAAGGTCGTGAAGACGACGGTCTTCATCAGCGACATGAACGACTTCGCCGCGCTCAACGCGGTCTACGCCGAGATGTTCGGTGACACGAAGCCCGCGCGCAGCTGCGTGCAGGTGGCGCGTCTCCCGAAGGACGTCAAACTCGAAATCGAAGCTGTCGCGGCCGTGTGAGGAATTAGGAACTGGGAATTCGGAATTAGGAACTAGGGATTG
>JAUNMP010000038.1:0-3037 GCA_030537465.1 bacterium | reverse complement strand
GGAACTTTGAACTTGGAACTTTGAACCTTGAACAGTAGACGGACAGCTGCCTTCATCGTCACTCGCTGGCTGGCGACACATGAGTTCCCGAACGAGATGCTGCCGCAGGGCGGCGAGGATCGCGCGTTCGTGCAGGACCTCGTCTACACGGTCGTGCGGCGGTTCCGTCCGCTGCGCTCCGTGCTGGGCGGGCTGCTGAAGACCTGGCCGAAGGGCGAGCTCGAGGCGCTCGTCCTCGTGGGCGCCGCCCAGATCCTCTACATGCCCGACGTGCCGGATTTCGCCGCCGTGAACGAGACGGTCGCCGCCGCGAAGGCGAGCGGAAGGGACAAGCGTCTCGACCGCGTGGTGAACGGTGTGCTGCGCAATCTCATCCGTCGCCGCGAGGAGTTCGAGGCGAAGCTCGCCGCCGCTCCGCTCGCGGAGCGTGAGAGCTATCCGAATGCCCTGGTGAAGCGCTGGACGGCGCGCTACGGCGCCGAGAACGCGGAGACGCTCGCGAAATGGCACAACACCCCGGCGGAGACTTGGCTCGCCTATCCGGGCGGACGCTTCGAGAAACTGGAGCGTGGACGAAAGGTGACGGAGGTCGAGGGCTTTGACGACGGGGCGTTTCTCGTGCAGGATCCCGCGACGGCAGGGGCGATTGAGCTGTTGGACGTGAAGCCTGGGCTCTCGGTGCTCGACTTCTGCGCCGCGCCTGGCGGCAAGACCGTGCAGATCGCGTGGCGGCTTGGGGGCGGGTGTCTCGTCGCGCAGGAGGTCAATCCGCGTCGTCTGCGTCGTCTGCAGAAGAACCTCGAGCGCCTGAAGCTCACCTGGGTCGAGACGACGCAGTCGCTCTCTCAGCTCACATCGGACCTCCGCGTCTCCGCGTCTCCGCGTGATTCGATTCCACCTTTCTTCGACCGCGTGCTTGTTGATGCACCCTGCTCGAATACGGGCGTGCTGCGTCGGCGTCCCGATGCGCGCTGGCGCTGGGACGCGGACCATCTGAAGCAGTTGATTGGTCTCCAGGCGCAGATTCTCGCCGATGCCGCGACGCGCGTGGCCCCCGGTGGGCTCCTCGTCTACTCCACCTGCTCGAACGAGCCGGAGGAGAATGGCGAGCAGATCGCGGCGTTCCTCGCATCGCACCCTGAGTTCTCGGAGGTGGCGCGGCGCGAATCGGTGCCCTTCGAGAGCGGGCACGACGGCGCGTTCGCGTGTGCGATGGAAAGGTGCAAGGTTCCAAGTTGAAGGTTCAAAGTTCAAAGTTCCAAGTTGAAGGTTGAAGGTTCAAGGTTGAAAGTTGAGGGTATGACTTTTTGTTGTGTGCTTGTTGTCTGAAACGAATTTGGAAAATGGCAGAGGAGAAAAGAAATGAAGCAGTTGACGGCAGATGAACTTCGCGAGATGTATCAGAGCTTCTTCGAGTCGAAGGGGCACGCGCGCATTTCCGGCGCGAGCGTGATTCCCGAGAACGACCCGACCGTGCTCTTCACGACGGCGGGCATGCACCCGCTGGTGCCGTACCTCATGGGACAGATGCCGCATCCGGCCGGCACGCGCCTCACGGACGTGCAGAAGTGCGTGCGCACGGGCGACATCGACGAGGTCGGCGACGCGGCGCACCTCACGTTCTTCGAGATGCTCGGCAACTGGTCGCTGAACGACTACTTCAAGAAGGAGGCGATCAGCTGGAGCTTCGAGTTCCTCACGACGAAGCTCGGCTTCAAGCCCGAGCAGCTCAACGTGACG
Organism: bacterium; assembly: GCA_030537465.1. Classification (GTDB taxonomy): domain Bacteria; phylum Verrucomicrobiota; class Kiritimatiellia; order RFP12; family UBA1067; genus RUG572. The sequence continues at coordinate 1,297 of JAUNMP010000038.1, read as the reverse complement.
GTCTTCCGCGGCGAGGGCAAGGAGGGCGATGAGGGCTACATCCCGGCGGACGAGGAGGCGGTCGAGATCTGGAAGTCGGTCGGCATCCCCGAGGAGCGCATCTTCCGCCTGCCGCGCGAGGACAACTGGTGGGGTCCGGCGGGCACCACGGGTCCGTGCGGTCCCGACACCGAGATGTTCATCGACACGGGCAAGCCGAAGTGCGGCCCCGACTGCCGTCCTGGCTGCCACTGCGGGAAGTACATCGAGATCTGGAACGACGTCTTCATGCAGTACAACAAGAACGAGGAGGGCAAATTCGTTCCGCTCGGGCGCCACAACGTCGACACCGGCATGGGCGTGGAGCGCACGATCTGCATGATGAGCGGCGCCCCCACCGTCTACGACACCGAGATCTTCGCGCCGATCATGGCCAAGATCGACGAGCTGCGCGGCGCGGGGGCCGCGAATCAGGACATTGACCCCGCGGATCTGCTCAAGGCCCGCCGCGTGATCGCGGACCACATGCGCACGGCGACCTTCATCCTCTGCGACCCCAAGGGCGGCGTGAAGCCCGGCAACGTCGGCGCGAACTACGTGCTGCGCCGCCTCATCCGACGCGCGGTGCGCTTCGCCCGCATGATCGGCATCGCCCCCGGCTTCACGGTGCAGCTCGCGGAGACCATCTGCCAGAAGTACAAGCACGTCTATCCCGAGCTCGAGGTCAACCTCTCGACCTGCCGCGGCGACCTCGAGGCCGAGGAGGCCCGCTTCAACCGCACGCTCGACAAGGGCGAGGCCCGCTACAACAAGGTGGCGACGGCCCTCAAGGAGCACGGACAGAACCGCATCTCCGGAAAGCTCGCGTTCGAGCTCTACGACACGTTCGGCTTCCCGTTCGAAATGACGTGCGAGATGGCCGCGAAGGACGGCCTCGAGGTCGACAAGGCCGGCTTCGAGGAGGCGAACCGCAAGCACCAGGAGCTTTCCCGCACGACGTCCGCCGGTTCGTTCAAGGCCGGTCTGCAGGACAACTCCGAGGTCGTGACGCGCATGCACACGGCGACGCACCTGCTGCACGCCGCGCTGCACCAGGTGCTCGGCCCGACGGCGAACCAGAAGGGCTCCAACATCACGGCCGAGCGTCTGCGCTTCGACTTCTCCTGGCCGCAGAAGATGACCGACGAGCAGAAGGCCGCCGTCGAAAAGCTCGTCAACGAGTGGATCGAGCAGGGCATCGAGGTCACCAAGAAGATGACGACCGTCGAGGAGGCGAAGGCCGAGGGCGCGATGGCGCTCTTCGGCGCGAAGTACGGCG
>JAUNMP010000037.1 GCA_030537465.1 bacterium | reverse complement strand
ATCGGACCGAAGTTCTCGGCAAATCCGTTCACTGTCATCTCCTGGCTCCCTTCCAAAGGAGATTATACCACAGAGTGACGTGGTTGAAGGCGTGTTGCCGCAGGTGTCAGAACTTGTCGCTCTTGCGGGCGTTGCAGTCCGCGCAGAGCATCTGAAGGTTCTCCGGTCGGGTCTTCCCGCCCTTCGACCAGGGCCTGATGTGGTCGCCGCGCATCTCCTCGAATGTGAACGTCCCCTTGCAGATCGGACAGACGCCGAGCTGATTCTCGTAGGCCGTGCGCATGTCGTCGAGGTCAAACGCCCGTAGATTGAGCTTCTCGGACAGAAGCCGTCCCGAGAGAAGGAACTCGTAGATTCCCGACTTCTTCTGGACTTCCCTGTCGGCCATCAACGCCGCCACGTCCTGGTCGAGCTTCGCCGGATTGTACTTCTGCCCGCCATACTTCGCAAAGAATCCGCCCCAGTCAAGTCCTTTCATTTCCCTGCGGTACGTTGGAAAGATCGTCTTCACCCATGCGATCACCTTCTGGAAATAGAGCCACAGTTCCGTCGCATCCTCATCGCCTTGATGAATGCCCATATACTGCTCGATCGCAATGCTCTTGCCGGTCTGGACAATCCAGGCGATCGCCGTCTCAAGAAGTTCCTGCCGATCGACGGCCGCCTTCACATAATCACCGCCAAGCCTGTAGGCTGCACATCCTACCTTGCTGAAGTAGCGTTTCGCATCCGCGACCCATGGACCCGAATAGACCGCATTCCTCATCTCCTGATCCGTCAGCTTGAGTCCCGCAATGTTGATGGTCTTGAACCAGGAAATCTTCTCGCTTTCCTCCCCTTCGCAGAAATAGACCATCAGCTCGTAGTCCAGGAACTTCTCACGCACATCCTCGGCCTGACGCTCGAAATACTTCCGCCCTAGCTCAAGGTCGCCCCACGCGAAATCGCCCGCCACATAACGGCAGATCGAGATTGTCCGCTGCTGCCCGTCCATGACCTCGTAGGTGTCGTCACCCGTCTTCACCCAGTACATCACATTTAGGGGGAAGCCCTTCATCACCGTCGAAATGACGGCATCACGTTCCCTGTCGCCATAGACGAACTCCCGCTGGTAGGCGGGGCGGATGTCCAACTTCCCGCCATACCCCTTGACACCCGACTCGACATCGTCCTCATATCCAGCGACGAGATCTCGGATCGTTATCTTCCGAAGCTCAATCTTCATTTCCCCACCTACTTGCGATGACGGATGAATATCCGAGTATACAACTTCTTCCCTTCGAGATAGGGCTCGTTATGTTTTTTGAAATGCGGAAGCTTGTAGCAATCCGGCACTGCGCCGTTGTCACTACATCCAAGGATCTCAAACTGCTTGGGATTGTACTTGTCCATAAAGGTTATCGGAACCGCCATGACCCCTTCGTAGTCCATTGGGATGTCACACGTTTTATTCACGTTGATGGCATCATAATTGTCAAGACGGGGGAATTCTTCCCGAGAATATGTTCGGTACAGGGGAAGATCCTCATACCGTTCACGATACTCGAGATTCGTATACCATCTTACTCCCTTCACCCTGATATACTTCCTGCCGTCAGCATCGACGCGAGATCCCGAAGCTTCAAGAGGATAGTCGTCCGGTACGCCAAACTCTCGATCCCCACTGTGAATGCTCGCACCAAACCAAAGACGATTGGCCATGATCAAAGAGAAACACTCCTTGTACTTCAGCGCATTCATGTTTCCTATGATCAAGAACTTCTTGTCATATTTCACAAGCATTCCGATAAATTCTTTGAACAGCGAGAACGGCGGATTGGTGACGACGATGTCGGCGCTCTTCAGAATCTCGATGCATTCTTCACTCCGGAAATCGCCGTCGCCTTTCAACTGCACCACGCCAACCTCGTCACTGTCGACGACACAATTCCCGTTCCTGTCGCCTTCGTATATCTGGCAGATCGCCCATTCGCTCGTCCCCTGCGAGAAAAGATCGACATCCTGACTCTTGTAGCATGTCGCAATCAGCTTCTTGAGCTTGAGAGATTCGAACTTCTCGGCGAAGTAGCGAAAGAAGTTGCTGGAACGCGGATCATCGCAGTTGCAAAGGACCACCTTGCCCTCGAAATGCTGCTTGTAGTGGCGCATCTCCTTTTCAATGTCCGAAAGCTGCGTATAGAATTCATCTTTCTTCCGCCTCTTCGCCGTCGTCAAGTCCGAATTGCTCGCCATGACGTCTCCCATGAGGACACCCCAGACGATGAGACCATAGCAAAGTGTTCTACACCGCATCGCCATCCGTCCTCTCCTTGATCTGCCGCGTTCTGAGAAAAGATCGTCGTGGAGACCGTCTCGCGTGCATAAAAGAGAGCGCACTGTCCTTCATGCACTCTTGGGAAGCCCTACCACAGGCATACTCTGAAAACATGAAGAAACAGTACGCCCAGACGGGCGCACCGTCACTTACATGCCGTTCAGAGTTTGAAATAGTGGTAGTATTTCCCAAGAACGACTTGTTAGCGTTGATGCTAAATCAGCTGATGCGGTCGTGGGGCGGAATCCGGCGATTCGCCGAGGGGATCCCCTGACCTATGTTGTCCGGACGCATCGACCTCGATCCGCCGTCCGAACGGGTGGAATTGTAGCACAATCCCCTGTGGCATGCCACAGGGGATTTCCACGAACCGGGGATGGGTGTGAACAAAAACTATGAAACTTCTCTACCGGAAGGAAGGAAAACTACCTCCGGCGCGCCGATTCAATCGGTGACCTTCTCGGCAGCAGGCTTCGAATAAATGCGGTAGGCCTGGTAGATGGCGATCAGCGCGAAGATGGCGATCATCATCTCGCCACCCTCCTCAAGTGCCGTGAAGAACGAGGAGATCGCGTCGATCGTCTTCTCCTTCGGCAGGCCCCGGATGTGGCGCACCCAGGCCGGCATGCGATCGCAGAGCTGCACCATCACGCCCGAGGTTCCAAAGCAGCACATCGTCCAGGCGACTGGATGCAGCTGGAAGAATCCCTTCACCAGCTTCGGGAAGAAATAGGCCAGCAATGCGGCGAACACGCCGAAGAGCGCGCTGAAATAGAAGACCACGAGAGCCTTCGCCAGCAGCGGCGCTCCGCCATTCGTGAGGAAGCGCATCTTGAACGGCGTTCCCGTCAGCGGATCCCCATTTGGCTTAATGAGACCATAGACGCTTCCATCCGAATTCACGACTTCGGGGAACAGGCGTTGCATGACCATCAGATGAAGATCCATTTCCTTCACCACGGCCATGATGGCCACACACGAAACCGCCGCACAGAGGAACACACGACGGCGCTGGGACCCCGTGAACGGACACTTCCACCACACCAGCGGGACAATCGCAATAAAGAACGGAATCGTCGCCAGTTCAAACGGCGAATAGCCGTCCTGGTCGAACGCATGGTGCAGAGCCGCCGGCTCCATCAGCGCCCAGACCGTCACCAACAACAGCAGACCAATGCAGAAAACGACTGGTCCAACAAGATACGCCTTCAACTTCATTCGTCCAGCTTCCCCTTATAGGCAACACGACGGACCTTCTGGATCGACGTCCGCTCCAGAGGCTCCTTCGACACAACAACCTTGCGTACGCGCTTGTAGTCGGCGAGGTGCTGACACTGCGCATGAACATGACTCTGGGCGACCTTCACTATCTCCGCCCAGGACATCTCCACCCCGTTGTTCATCTCCTTGAGGAGATCCATGTTGGGGTGCACCACGCAGCCCACCTTCTCACCGGGGATGCCGCCCGTCGTGTAGCCCACGACCACGCAGTCCGCAACCAACGCGTCGGTGCCGATGCGGTTCTCCACTTCCTCGGGGTAGATGTTCTTGCCTTCTCGATTGACGATGAGCGCCTTTTTGCGCCCGCGGATCGTGATCAGCCCCAGGTCGTCAATGGAAGCGAGATCGCCTGTCTTGAGCCATTCGCCGTCGAATGCCTCCAGCGTCGCCGCCTCGTTGTGCCAATAGCCCTTCATCGTGATCGGGCCCTTGACCTGAAGCTCGCCCACGCCCTGCTCGTTCGGATCGGCCAGCCGAACCTCGATGTTCGCGAGCTTGTGGCCAATCGTCCCGATCTTCGCGACCTTGGGTCCGGCGATTGAGACGACAGGGGAACATTCCGTCAGGCCATAGCCCTCGAGAATCGGGATGCCAAGGCCCTTGTATCCCTCGAGGACGTGCCGCGGACACGGCGCACCACCGACGATCATGAAGCGGACACGGCCACCCAGACCCTTCAGCACGTTCCGCCGAACCAGGCACCCCAAGCCGATCTTCATCAGGAACTGGGCCTTCTTCGAGGCCTTGATCTTGGAGTCGATCTTGTCGAACATCTTCTCAGCCAGCAGCGGTACGCTCATCACAATCGTCGGCTGCAGGATCTTGATGTCCTCGCCAATCGTGTAGAGCGAACGGACGAACGCCATCTGGCAACCGCGGGCCAGGCTCAGGATGAAGTTCGCGCAGAACGAGAAGGCGTGGAAAAGCGGCAACACCACGAACATCGTGTCGTTGCCATCCACCGTCATGTCGTCGAAGGCCACGAGGGCGCCCTCGATGTCCGACACGAAGTTGGCGTGGGTGAGCATCGCCCCCTTCGGTTTGCCCGTCGTGCCGGACGTGTAGATCACCGAGGCCACGTCGTCGGCCACGGCGACATTGGCGTCATACCACGCCCCCTCGCCCTTTGCGCGGGCGATGATCTGCTCGTCTGCTTTGAGCGTCCCATAGTCCAGCACCGGCACGGATCCAATCGGCTTGAGTTCCGCCGAGCCGCCATCCACCAGCACAATGGCGCGAAGGTCGGGCAGATGCGGCGTGATGAGCGTCATCAGGTCGAGATGGGCCTTGTCCGTCGTCACGACGACGGCTCCAGAGTCCTTCAGAATGTACTCGACTTCGGCGCTATGGAGCTTCGGATCGATTGGCACGACACCCACCCCCGCGCCGCAGCATGCGAGATAGGACTCCACCCATTCCGGCTGGTTCCCCAGGATGATGGCGACGTTCTCCACCCTCGGTCGAAGCGTGAATCGGGGACCATAGGCCTCCGCCGTCACACGAACCCCAAGCAGAAAATCCGCCCACGACCGCGTATGCCATTCCTTGGCCTGATAGTACCGAAGCGCCGTGGCCTGCGGCGTCTCCTTCGCAAATTTCTCCAGACAACTCCGAATTGTCATATCCACTCCAATTTTCTATGCGAAATATACCATATTCTACCCCAATACTCAAGGGGCGCGACCATACCACTTCAAAGGGTCACGAAAACGGTCCAACAGCTTCCGCTGTTCGCGGGCCACCAGAATTCCCGACTCAAGTTCCCTGCAGGCCACCTCGAGTTCGCGGGCATCGAGCGACAGGGCCGCCGTGGAAAGAGCGTCCGCAACGGCCCCCGAGCTGGCTCGACTCCAGCTCTGCGCCCACCGCAGCGCAGGGCCTCCCCTCCGGACGTCATGGATATGCTCCCCCCTCACCTCAAAGCCACTACCGGAAAGCGCGCCATCCGACAGCTTGAGAATCGTTTCCACCTTCGTCCGCGACTTCCACCGGCCTCCAATGCCCAAAGACCACGGACCTCCCGAAATCACCTGCGTTGAGGATCCCGCATCAAACAGCCAATTCACGAGCTCAAACTGTTCGGACCGCAGGATCTTCGCGCATTCGTCCAGCGCATACCCCTTGCCAATCCCTCCGAAGTCGAGTTCGACCGGACCTTTCTTCACCCCCACGCGGCAGTGTTCCACATCCAGGGTCAGTTCTCCAAAATTCCGCTTCTCGACTGTGGGATCGAACGCGCCCCCCGTGGCCGCGCACACCCGCGCGCACGTCACGAGAATCTCCATCGTCTCGCGGGCGATCATGGCAACGCCGCCATCATGAAGCCCACGAATAACCGCCACGTCGCTCGTGTCATTGAACCGTGTAAGGAGTAGCTCAAGCTCATCGATCCGATTGAAACACGCCTCCGCCGCGGCACTGCAGAGCGCCTCGTCCTCATTCAAACCAAAGGACACCGAGAACTCGGTGTCCATGGCCTTGTGGGAATGCTTTCTCACGCTAGCGTTTCGAGTTCTTCAGACATGACAGACAAATCAGGCCGCTGATGACCGCGAAACTGATCGAAACGCAACGATGGCTCCACAGCAGGATCTCCTGACCGTGGCTGCCGAACACCGTCATCATCGGCATCACCGCCGTAAACACCGTGCCCGCGGCGAACAGCACCCAGAACGCCCAGAGCACAGCCGTGCAGACGCACCGCTCCGTCCGCTCCGAGGCCCGCAGGGCGGCAATCAGCACCACGCAAGTCGCAAAACCACCACCGGCGACCATATGGAGGATGAGCCACCAGCCAGTCATGGCGCCGAAGAACCAGCCCAGCACACCCGACAAAAGCAGGTAGAGTAGGCAGCACACCAGTCCCGCGTCAACCACCCACTTGGCCATGCCCCAGGCGAACTCGGTGGTGTGGTCCGAAATCCACTTCCCAAGCCGATTCAGCGCAACCGCGGCGGCCGCGGCGGCGAACAGGCAGAGCAGCCCGAACACTGTCCAGAGGAACACCTTGAAGAGAGGACGCATCGAGAAGTTCGCCCCCAGCACGGCGTAGTAGAGGCCGTTCACCTGCAGCAACTCGTCCTGCGAAACCATTGGGGCGTCGACATCCTGAACCGGTCCCGTCGGCGCGATCTTGCCCAGGAAGAACTTCGAGTCGGCCGTATGACAGTCCGCACACTTGACCGACGCCGCACCACGCGCCTGACGCGCGGCACGGACATCATGACCCACCGGCCAGGACACGGGCTTCGCCTCGGGCGCCCCCGCAGCCTTGACCAGCTGTTCCTTGTCACCAAGGGAGAAGACGAGACCGCTCGCGACGTAGCGAATATCCTTCCCGGCAACGGCCAGTGCCTTCCGGACCATCTCTAGCGTCAGCGGCTGGTCGGAATCCTTGACCTTGAGGTACTGGTCCAACGTCCACTTGTCGAGCATCGGCACGAAGGTCTTGCCATCCGCCGAAAGGGTACCAACGGGCATCACGTCGGCCGGCGGCGCGGCAACACCCGCGCACTCCGTCACGCCTCCCGATCCGTCGATCGTGTAGACCTTGCCCGCGCGACACGCGGCGACCTTCTCCTTCGAGATGCCGACCTTGGCGTTGAAGAGCGTCGCAAGCAGGTTCCGGAACTCGGCCGTGCAGCGATCCTCGGCGGCAACAAAGGCAACCTCATTGGATGGCGTCCGATAGACAAGCGTGCCGTCCTTGCGCAGCGTGGTAACACCCACGGGGCCATCCGTCTCCTTCAGCAGCTCAAGCGCCGCCTTCACGCGATCGACCACGGTGAACGCATCGCCCGCCAGCTTCACGGCCTCGGCAGGGGGAATCGGCTTGAGCGTGCCATTCGTCTCCGCGCGGTAGAAGCCGCTCGGCCAGGCCATACGGCGAGGCTCCACAATGCCGTTCGCGTTCCGCACGAACACCGGCTCGATGATGTAGGGGCAATCCGTCGCCCACTGGGCGCGGCCATAGACGCCAATTCGGTTGGCGCGCGGCGTGCGCACCTGGGCGAGTTCGCCACCCTCCGTCACACCGGAGTGGCAGACCGTGCACTTGAGCTTCTCGAAGTGGACCAGCGGAATGCCAGCGTGAACGGGCTTCGGACCCGCCCCCTTCTCGTCCACATGGCAGGAGACACAGTTCTTTGTGGCCACCCGATGGTCCATTCCATTCTGGTGGCAGTCCACGCACTTCATCCCCCGCTGGAGATGCACGTCGCCCGCAATCGCGTGGGACGGCATGCCTTTCTGCGAGACGCCGTGGCACGCGAGGCAGTTTTCGTTCTTCGGCTTGCCGACATTGAAGATGCAGCGGCCCTTCTGATCGAACTTGGACAGATCGTACTCCGTGTTCTCGGGCACGCGGAACAAGTGGTCGTCAGGATTCTCGTCCGCCTTCCAGGTGGACTCCAGACGCTCGTTCATGCCGCCGACAACGGCAAGACCCGAGGCGGCCGTGGCCGCACCCTGCCAGTTCTCGCGCAGAACCTGGCGCGCCCATTCGCTTGAGTCGTAGCCGCTTTGCTGGTGACAGGCGAGGCAGTTGGGGCCCAGCGCCCCGGTCACGAACCAACGCTGACGATCGCCGGCAACCTCGTTCAGCGCGTTCGTGTCGCACCCTATGCCACCCCCGGGGAAGTGACGGCCAAAGGTCTTCGTCCACTGCCAACACGAAAGTCCCACGTCCCGAGGAGCAAATGCACCTTCCTGTCCATGAAGGGAAAGCGGAATCGCTGTGCCGGTCTTCTCGTCCGCCAAGAACCAGGGTTCCACGGCAACCGACGGCTCGGCGTCATTGAAGTCCAGACCCGTGCGGAAGTGGCTGCCACGGTGCATCGACGCCACGTCGTGGCACTGGCCACAGGTTTTCTCCATGGAGACCGGTCGCGGAAGGCGACCTGCGGGAGAGACCTTCTCACCCTCCGCGTCGCGCGGCGCCAGCTTGTGGACGGGAACCGTGCGGCCTCCGTTCCAATGCGTGACCACCTCGGCGCTTCTGCCGGAAAAGGTCACAAGAGACAGCGTCGCGGTCAACGCGAGAAGACGGGTCTTCATTTTACTTCTTCTCCTCGTCCTGGGTCGCCAGGGAGAAATTCCACACATCGGCCGCACGGCAGGCGTCAATCAAACCCATGAGCTTGTCGTAGGAGGCATCCTTGTCGGCACGAATCACCACCGGCTGCCCGGGATAGAGCTTCGCAATGCGCGTGAGACGCTCCGTGACCTCCCCGAGCGAAAGTTTGTTGCCGTTGACCGAGACATCTCCAACCTTGCTGAGGTTCAGGATGATTTCTCCCGGCATACGCCCGGGAACCGTGGCCGACTTCGCGGTCGGCAGGGCAATGGCAACCTCGGTCTCCCACTGGGAGAACACGCTGGAGGTCACAAAGAAGCACAGCAGCAGGAAGATGACGTCCATCAGGGACGACATCTGCACCGCAGGCGCATGGCTTCGGGAATTACGACGAAAATTCATCAGAAGGCCTTCCGGAGAATGACCGCGAGCGTCTCAAGCCCAGCAATGCGCTTCGCCGTGCGACGGCGCAGGAATGCGTGGAAGCCAAGGCAGGGAATCGAAATGATGAGACCGAAGACCGTCGTGATGATGGCCTGCGAGACGCCTGCCGCGAGCACCACGGGCTTCGCATTCGCCGCGACGTCGTTCGCAATGCCGCCAAATGCCTGGAACATACCAAGCACCGTGCCCAACAGACCCACAAGCGGAGCGATCGCCGCGAGATCCGCCAGCCAGTCGACCGCACCCTGCAGCTGCTCCGCGACGTGCGCTCCTGCCGTCTCGACCGCCTGGGAGACATCGACCCGCTGTCCCTGCGGCACACCGCGCGCCGCGTCCAGCGCCGCCAGCGTCAGCGTTGCAAACGCACATGGACGACGTTCGCAGAGACGACGCGCCTCTCCGTGGTCACCCGACTGAAGCTTGACGAAGACATCGCTCATGAGCGTGCGCGGCGTCAACACCTCGCGACGCTGCGTGACGAGGAGATACAGAACCAGAGCAAGTGCAATCATGGAGAGACCCAGGAGGACCCACATCAGAGGTCCACCGTAGCTCCAGGCCTGCGCCAACGTAATACCAGTTTCGTTCATCCGAGTAGTTCCTTCATATGTGATTCAAAGGCCTCCGCACGCACGGCGACCAACTTCTGCAATTCCTGAATACGCCCGTCATAGAGCGCGTAGTCCAGCCCTGCGGTCGCGCCAGCGTGCGTCTTCGCGGCAACTGCGGCATCCGCATCTTCCGTCGCAAGCGCCTCGAGGTTATCGCGCACCTGATGGTATGCCTCGCGCCACGGCGTCCCGGCCGCAACCTTGCGCAGCGCAACGTCCGTCGCGAACACGCCGGGAATGAACCCGGCACGCAGCTTCGTCTCGTCGATGCCCATCCCCTGCACGAACTTCGCCAGAATGCGCAGCGTCGTACGCGTGATTGAAAGCCCCTTCATGTAGAGGCCCTTGCAATCCTGGAGGTCGCGGTTGTACCCGCCCGGCATCGCATGCAGCATCGAAAGGGACGCCGTCGCCAACCCCAGCACCTGGGCGGTCTTGGACCGCACAAGCTCCAGCACGTCGGGGTTGTATTTCTGCGGCATGATCGAACTGCCCGTGCAGTACGCCCGCGGCAGTGTGAAGTAGCCGAACTCCGGCATCGAGAAGAGAATCATATCCTCCGCCAGACGCGACAGCACGGCCATCAGCTGCGCCAACGCCGAAAGGAGCGCCGCCTCATCCTCGCCACGCCCCATGGAGGCCCCAAAGACATTGTGCATCGGACGGGCGAATCCCAGCAGATCGCTTGTGCGCTGACGATTGAGCGGCAACGGCACGCCATAGCCCGCCGCACTGCCCAGCGGACAGGCATCGTTCATCGTGTAGGCAGCCTCGAGATTGGCCGTCTGGTCGAGAATCATCTCCGCATGGCCCGTCGCCCACACACCGACGGAACTCGGCATCGCCGGCTGCAGGTGCGTGCGGCCCACCATCGGGACCCGGTCATGAGCCTTTCCGAAGTCAACCAGCGCGGACGCGAGATCTGCCAGCTCGCCCTCCAGACCAAGAATCTGGTCCTTGATGTGAAGGCGAACATCCACCGCCACCTGGTCGTTGCGGCTACGCCCCGTGTGGATTTTCTTGCCAAGATCGCCCAGCATTTCCGTCAGACGCGTTTCGACGGCCATATGGACATCCTGGTCCTGCTCGCGCACGACGAACGTCTTGTCCGCGACGACTTCCGCAAGCGCCGCGCGCACGCGCGCCGCCTCGTCCTTCGTCACCACAGGCGGCGTCACGGGCATTTCAGACAACATCGTCACGTGGGCCGCCGTACCCAGGCAGTCCCACCGAATCAGATCCATGTCGAGCACGGGATCGTCCCCGACCGTGTAGTCGAGGACGTCCGGATCGACGTCACCGGTTATTGTCTTTTCCGTCTTCATTCAAAATCTCTTGCAGCTGCGTCTCCGCATCGTCCAAAAGACGAGTCAGCTCGTCGGGCGAATCCCCACGCGCCAAACCCGTCAAGAACAGGCGATAGGCCTCGGACACGTCGGCCAAAGCCTGCCCACGTCCAATGGCACAAAAGGGCATCTCCCGAGCCTTGCGTGCAGCCGCCTCGCGGATGGCCGGATGATCGACCGCCAGCGCGATTGCCTCGCGGAAGGTATAGGATGTGCGATTTGCACCTATATTTTTATCAAATTCGGCGGGATAAAGCAAGAGACGAGAGGTGAAAACCTTGAGGTCCCAACGGCTCGCCCGCCCCGGCGAAAGTACGGCCCGCGTGAGTCGGGCCAGGCGTTCATCCGACGCGCGATCCTGCTGGTCGGGGTCCTTCTCCCCCGTGAGATTGGCCGCCAGACGCGCCGCATCCAGCGTCTCCCCCGCCGCGAATCCCTCCAGTGTCTTCTTGAAGAGCCTCCGCTCCCGCAACCAGGAGACGATGTAGCCGCAGAGCATCGCATTCTCGCCCGTCCCCACACGGAGATTGCGGCAGAGCACGGGAAAGTAGGGCATCCGCGCCTCACTCCACATTGTGAGCACGCCACGCTTGTCGTCATGGACCGTCTCGGGATTGAGCGCCCGCAGCGCACCCAGCACCATCCAGTCCGGCATCTCCACCGCTGGTCGCCCCCCCTCCTTTGGACGGTTTCGGTCGATCCAACAGCGGAAATAACCCTTGGCGATGGCGAATCTGAACGCCTCAAGGTCCGAATATCCCGGGGACGGCAACCAGATGTGCATCATCGCGGCCGTCCCTCGGCGTCCCGCCCGCGAAATCACCCGCACGTCATTCGTCGTTCCATCCTGTGCGTGGATGAGCAGCCCCACGTCACCCCGCGGCATCTCCAGACCATAGACGCGCTCAATCTCCCGTAGAAGCCGCGTGGTGAACTGGAGCACGGGAAGCCTGAACCCGACCGGATCCCCCGGCACGTCGGCCGCCACCACCTCCACGAATCCCTCAGCCCCCATCGCTGCCTTGGGCATCTCCGCCGCAGTCTTCCGCGCACGGGAGACGCCATCCTCCTCCTGGGCGCAGGCGACCAGGCAGGCGAATGCAAGAATGGCTTTGAGCACGAAACGCTTCATGAAACTAGCGGATCTTGACCAACAGAACGAGAATCACCGGCATCAGGAAGGACTGCAGCAGCATAAAGCGCATCAGGACCTGCGCATTGGACCACTTGAGCTCCTTCTTGCAGTGGTCATGGAGCGGGAAACGCACACTCTGCACCAGCTTGACCAGCGGATTCCGCTTCGCGACCTCCTCCGGCTCCAACATCGACGGCGGACGCACATCCAGACCACACTTGCGGAAGAACCGCAGCAGCAGAATCTTCACAAGTCCGCCGCCGCCATTCACCAGCACCACCGGCGCAAACGCGAAGATGAGGAAGGGATTTCCCGTCACCAGCACGCCCGCCCCCAGCAGCAGACCCAGAAAACGGGACCCCGCATCGCCCATCAATGCCTTCGAGGGCTCCGCATTCCACCAGAGATAACCCGCGAAACCACCCGCCACCGTCATCAGCAGCACCGCCCAGCGCACCGCAAGGTAGTTGTGCGGCACCAGCAGATAGTCCGCCATCGGACGATAGCCGATCACCGCATAGAGGAGTGCCGCCAACGCCGCCAGCGAAACGAAGGTCAACGATCCCGCGAGACCATCCACGCCATCAGAGCAGTTCGTCGCGTTCATCACCACGAACAACAGGAATCCCATGCACGGGATATAGCCCCACCACGGAATGACCCACTCGCCCTTCACGAACGGGAACCAAACCCTGCCCTCCAGCGCCATCCACACGAAGAACGCAACTCCCAGACAGACCGCGGCATCCAAAAGTCCCTTTTTGAGCTGTCCCCACGGCACCTCTGCCCGATCGTCGAGATACCCAAACGCCATCGCGACATAGAGGCAGAACACCATCCCCAGCACCGGCACCGAAAGCGGCACCACAAGCAGAACGATCGGCAGCAACAGCAACGTCACCCAAAGCCCCGTGCCCGTCGGCTTGCCGGCGGACCTCATTCCATCCTTCCCAAGAATGGCCTTGCCGTGGTCATGGGGCGAAAAACGGAAGAACACCGGGAGCAGAAACGCGACGATCAACGCCGCCAGCAACGTTCCCGCCGCCAGCAGGAGCGCATGGGAACGCAACAGACGAAACGGCCCCCAGAAGGCCTCGAGATAGGGTGCAAGATGGTAAAGCATGTCTTAAATCCTTGAAGTGCGATAGTATACCACAATTGGAGCACTCCGCTCCCGACTCACCAGGTTCGACCGTCAGGCCATCTGCACCGTGTGCCGTCCCGTCCCTAAAATATGGGGGCCTCCACTAAAAACTTTCAAGAGCCCCCTTATTTGCGCAATTGGACCTTGAAGAAGTTCGCACGTCGGCCCTCGGGCAGTGTCCAGGATTCTCCTGTTTTGTTCTCAAGCACGACCGGGTTCGACCAGTCCTGCAGTGTCGGGGCGCCGATGACGGTAGCGATGAAGTCATTGCGGCCTTCGACGACGGGCGCAGTCGTGACGACGGGCTCGCCCTGCACATCAAATGAAATGTCCATAAGCGCCAACGTCCCATCCGCGAGTCCCTCGCCGTAGGTGTAGATGAAGGCATTCGCCCATTCGCCGCCCCAGATCGCAGGCTTCGCGTCCCAGGCCGCATCGGAGCCCGTCAGTCCCTTCTCCGTGGCCCAGGTCGCGTAAGTCCCCTTTCCGGCCTCGGGGTCGTATTCGACCAGCCGGACCTCCACATCGGTCAGTTTCTCGCCTGAGTCACGTGGCATCCCCTCATTGCGGTTGGAGGCCGTCCTGCAACCGATGATCGTACCGCTGAAATGGCGTCCGCAGAACCGCCCGAAATAGGAGCCGCGGCCCGAGACCGTGCCATAGGACGCACACTCCTCGACCCGCGCCCCGCTGCTGAAGATGCGCCCCATGAAGCCGCCATACTCGCCGCCGACGCTGCTCACGTCGCCATAGGCCGAACAGCGCAGGAATGTGGAGTTCTCGTTGATGCAGCCGATGAAGCCGCCGACGGACGAGGCGGAATTCGTACAGGACACGTTCCCCCAGGCCTCGCAGTCGGCGACATGAAGTCCCGCGTAGTCGTAGCTGACGAAACCGCCCAGGTAGTTGCAGCCCGTGACGGAACCGCGCGCCTTCGACCCCGTGATGCGGACAGGCCCCTCGACCTTGCCGACCAAACCGCCGAGGTAGTTGTAGCCGCTGACGTCCACATCCGCCTCACAATTCTCGATCACAGTGCGGCCCTTCGCATAACCGACGAGGCCGCCGACGTTGCTCGAGCCCTTCACCTTCCCCGACACCTTGATGCCCTGAAGCGTTGCGCCCTCAACGCAGCCGAAAAGCCCGCGGTTGTCAAAGGCGCCGTTGCTTCCCGGCGGCGCGTCTGCGTTGAGTCCGGTGATCCTGTACCCCTTGCCGTAGAACTTGCCGCGGAACGGCTTGTAGCGGTCGTTGGCGATCGGCGTCCAGTCGTGTCCCGTGAGGTCGATGTCCGCACCCAGACCGTAGAGTCCGTTCAGATCGTTGGTGACCGCCTGAAGCTCGGCGACCGTGCGGATCTGTACACCGTATTCGCAGGAAAGGAGCTGGTGGTTGACCATCTTCACGGTCGTCGCCTCGGCCGTCTTGTCCGCATACGGCGCGCTGCCCGTCCAGGAGGCGAACATCTTGCCCGGGGACGGCGTGCAGGCAATCGCGGCGTCCGAACCGAGCGCATAGGTACCCGTGCCGGAAACGGCGCGGTCGAACGCATAGGCCGAGACCCGCCCCTCCGGCGCGCTCCACTTGAGAACTGGCGTGCATCCCTCGCAGACCAGCCAATGATCATCCGTATCAATGGAAGCAGGCCACGACGTTCCCCAGTAGATGTTGTTGGTGGTACTGTAGGACGAAAGGAATCGAACGAACGGCGCGACACGGCTCATGTCCTGCGCATGGAACTCGGCCTGCACGTAGCAATTGGTGATGCCTGATCCCGAATCGTTCGCATACGCGACAAAACCACTCACCGCCCCCGAGGAGTTGGTCGTCGTGATCGAGGCGATCGCGAAGCACTCGTTGACCGAACTGTTGGAGTTGAACTTGTAGGCGAAGCCGCAGAGATTGTCAGAACCGACAATGTTCGCGATTGCCGCACACTGCGTGGCGCGAATTGGACCATCCGAGTTTCCGATAAGCCCGCCGACATTGTTCTTGCCGTGGAGTTCGCCGACGAACATCACACGCGACATCGTCAGGCCCTTCTGTCCGACACGACGCACGGCACCCGCCAGATAGTCGCTCTGGTCCGCCATCACGCCCATGAAGGTGATATCCGAGAGAATCGCCCCGTCCGTGTAGTTGAAAACGGGCTTGTCGAGACCGCACACGGTGTGCCCGTTGCCGACGAGACGCCCCTTGAAGGCGGTGGCCGAGTTGGTGCCGACGTTCTGCCAGCTATAGCCGCCGAGATCGAGATCGGCGTCCAACACGATGGTTCCGGAGAGGTTTCGGTGCAGACCGTTGATGAACGAAACCTCGTCCGTCGCCCGCACGCCATAATCGCATGCGAGCAGCTGGTGGTTTGCCATCTGCACGGTCGTCGTCGGAGACGTGCGGTCTTCATAGGGCGCCGCCCCGGACCAGCCGAGGAAACACGTACCCGCCGGCTCGGTACAACTGACTTCGGCAGAAGTTCCCAGCGTATATTCGCCTGCCCCGCCGATGGCCGAATCGAACGCAAACGCCTTCACCTTGCCGTCCGGGGCACTCCATCTGAGGACCGGCGTACAGCCCGGCACGACGAGCCAATGTTCGTCCGCGTCGATGGACGGCGTCCAGGCCGTACCCGCATAGACGTTGTTGGTCTTTGAACTGCAGGACGTGAAGAGAGGCGCGACCGCGCGGGCGGAGACGTCAACCTGCGCGTAGCAGTTGGAGATCGTCGTGCCGGAACTGTTTGCCGTATGGATGAACCCCGAGGCGGCTCCACTTGCATTGGTGGCCGTCGCCGTGCCAATGGCGAAGCACTCGTTCACGGACGTATCGTAATTGCCGAGATAACGTGCGAAGCCGGCCACCTGGTCATTGCCGGTGACCTGAGCAATCGCAGCGCAACGAATTGCGGAAAAGCGTCCGTTCGAGGATCCGACCAAACCGCCCACGTAGTTGACGCCCTTCACCTCGCCGACAAATGTCACGTCCTCGAGCGTCACGCCTTTGTCGCCATCGGCGCACCCGACGACACCCCCGACCGTATGGATGCCCTGGACACGTCCCTTGACCGTCAGGTTCCTGATCGTCGCACCGTTCACGTAGCCAAAGAATCCAGTGTTGTGCTGGTTGGTGTAGCACTGCGCAACCGTGATCGTGTATCCGTTACCGTCAAACGTACCCGTATAGGGAACTGCCTGAGTGCCAATGGGCGCGAAGTACCCATTCGTGACGGAGAGATCCTGCATGAGCGTGACCTCCTTGCCGTTGAAGTCGGTTGTCAGTCGCTCCAGATCGTCGATGTCCCAGATGCCGATGACGAGCCGAGCCACTGCACAGACATCACGGTCGACCTTCACCCAGGTCGGCGATTCTTCACGGCACTCGTACTCGCAGTCCCCCTCCCAACCGAAGAACTGCGAACCGGCCGCCGTGTCGGGCTCGACCGCGACCTTCACCCACGTGCCCGCGACGGCCTCCGTCTCCAGATACGGGGGAATCGTCCCCGTTCCGGCGCCGACGATGCCAACGGAAACGGAATAGACGGGCTTCTCCGTGCCGTCGATGATTTTCGAACGGAACCGCAGATACGGCAGCGTCTCGCCCTCGATCATTCCCCAGGCTCCGCCCTCGGTGAAATAGTCCGGCCAGGCGGCCTTGGTCATCACCGTATTCGGATCCATTTCGGAGACGACCCGGCATCCTGTCATCATCGATGCGGCATCCTGCCCCTGTGCGTCGCCGAGGAAGCCACCGATGCCATAAGTTCCCGGACCACATTCAAGAGTCCCGCAGACATAACACCGCGTGAAGAGGTTGTTGTCGTCGCCGAGAGCTCCGGCAAAGCCTCCTGTGCGGCCACCCTTGCGCAAGGTGATGTCGACCGCCGAATAGCAGTCATAGTACTTCCCCGTATCGGCACATCCGACGAATCCGCCGAAATAGTTGTTGTTCTTCACCGTCAGGCTCCCGGTCGCCGCGCAGTCCCGGAAGGTCGCGCCATTGTTGAGCCCGACGAAACCGCCGTACTCGACCCATCCGCCATCACCCTTCGGCGCCGACGCCGACATGGAACTGACGCATTGCCGATACTCACCGGTCGCACGCCCCACGAAGCCACCGCAATACGTGTTCTTGACTTGAAATGCCCCGCGCGCCACGCATCGGACATAACGCGATCCTGAATCGTCGCCGACGAACCCGCCCGTGTATTGCCCACCGCTGATCGCGACCTGAACGACGCAATTGCTGAAATACGAGCCAACGGACCGGCCAACGAGACCTCCGCAGTTCTTGTTCTGCCCCGTGACTTCTCCGACAATCTGCAGATCGGTGATGGTCGCGCCGTGTGTCGCGCGGAAGAGTCCGACGTAACCATAAGATCCCGTGTCGTTGATCTTCAGTCCGCTGATCTTGTGTCCATTGCCGTGAAACGTCCCCGTGAATTCGTCCGCGCCCCATCCGTCAACGCCACCGATCGGCTCGAACGGGACTCCGGAAAGATCGATATCGTTCATAAGTTCGTACGTGGCACTCCGATTGGCGGCCACGGACCGCAAGTCGGCGACCGTACGAATCTCGATCGTCTCCGCGAAGACCGCAGAGACGACAACAGCCAGAAGACCACCCAGGACACATCTCATAGCAATACACCCTCCTCAATACACGTCGCTCGCTCCAAACGCGAGCAGCCTTCTTGACCGCGCCATGCCCACGTAAGCTCGCCAGGAGTTCATCAAAGATCTCCCATTCGCAACCAATCACAAGAAACAACATCCGCGTATGATACTCCATTGGCGTATCAAGCGTCAACTGGAGACGTCAACTGGAGATAAACTTCAGCTTCAACTTACTTGCGCGTGCCTCTTCTCCGGCCCCGGAAGTCGTTCACCAGACCCAGAAGGATGTCACGTCCGTCAATCAACATCACGCCAAAGTAGGTCAGAGCGCCCACGCCAACGAAAATGGCCATGGAGACGATGGCCCCCAGATGTCCGCTCGTTCCAAAGTCGGACAGCAGGCGCCGGAGAATCAACAGCGCGGCGGCCATGGCGGCGCAGGAGACGAACATCAGCCTCACCGGCTGCACCAGACGCCCCCACCCGAGCGAGCCATTCCGCCGTCCGGCCTCGACCGCCAGCCACGTGCAGGAGAGCCCCGAGCAGATCACCGTGGAGGCCGCCAGGCCGACGTGACGCCACTCGACCGGCAGCCCGAACACCGCGGCGATGTTCAGCGCGGCGTTGAGGAACACCATCCGCACCGCCACCTTCAACGGCGTCTTCAGATCCTTCTGCGCCTGGAACCACGGCGTCAGCGTCTTCTGGATGCAGAAGAAGGCAAGTCCCATCGAATAGCACGCCACCGCACGGGAGACGCGCAGCACCGCCAGTTCGTCGAAGCGTCCGCCGTGGTAGATCAGCCGCGTCAGTTCAGGCGCGAGCACCACCAATCCCACGGCGGCTGGCAGCACGACCAGCAGCATGTTCCGCGTCGAGGAGACGAACGCATCCCGCGCCCCCTCCAGATCCCGCTTCGCGAAGAAGCCCGCAAAGGTCGGCAGCAGCACCGTGCCGAACGCCGTTCCCACAATACCGAGAGGCAACTCCATCAGACGATCCGCATAGCCGATTGCGCCCGCCGCCCAGTCACTCGCCTTGAGGGCCAGCACCTGGTCGAGCATATAGTTGATCTGCACTGCGCCCGCGCCCGCACAGCCAATCGCCATGTTGCGCCACACGAGGCGCACGTTCTCGTCCCGCCAGCCCTTGAAGGACGGCAGCGGCGAAATGCCCTTCTTCGCCATGGACCACAGCATGAATGCCATCTGGAGGAACCCCGCGACGAGAATCGCGCCACAGACCGCCGTGATGCGCGTCTGCACGACGAGCCCCGGGAAGAAGAACAGCGTGGCAAGCGCGGAAATCCACACGAGATTGAGGATGCTCGGCATCAGCGCCGCCGCCGCGAAGCGTCCGAACGAGTTCAGCACGCCCATCCCGAAGGCGCCGCCGCAGATGAAGATCATGTAGGGAATCAGAATCCGCACGTCGCGCAGCGTCAGCGTCCATTTTGGAGAAAGCAGATCACCGCCATCCATCCACAATGCACCCGAGACGAAGGTCCAGATCAACACGACGCCCGCCGCAAGCATCAGCAGGCTCATCGTCATCACGGCCCGCGCAAGCCGCTCGGCCCGCCTCAGCGTCTCATCCGCCTCCAGCTCGCCCTTGAACACCGGCACGAACGCCGCAGTGAGCGCCCCCTCGCCGAACATGCGCCGCGCCATGTTGGGAATCGCGAACGCGACGGCGAACGCGCTCTGTTCCACGCCGGCGCCGATGAGGCGGCTCTGGAACATTTCACGCACGAGGCCCAACACGCGGGAGAGGGCCGTCAACACGGCAACAACGGCCGTATTCTTAAGAATGCTTCGGTTTGACATTGCAGATGTGGTCCACGGCGGTGGCGAAGTTTTCGGAGCCCTTGAGGATTTCGATGTCGACGCGCAGGTAGTAGCAGGGGACGGGCGTCGTCTCGAAACGCGGGAAGCGGACGGCGTCCTTTTCCGTCGTGATCAGCGCGTCGGCGTGGAGGTCGGCCGTCTTGTTGAGGGCGTAGAGGATCTCGGAGGAATCGTAGCGGTGGTGGTCCGCGTAGCGCTCGCACCAGATCACTCGGGCGCCGAGTTTCCGCAGCGAGTCCTCGAATCCCTGCGGCACGGCGATGCCGGAGAGCGTGGTGAGGGTCTTGCCCTTCAGCCACTCGAGCGGCAGCTCCTCGCGGCTCCAGACGTCTTTGAGCAGACGCGGCGCGTGGCGGCACTCGATGATCTCCGCCTTCTTGTTGTATTCGCGGATCTGCTTGATGACGTCCTCGGTCTTCCCGTCGGACTTCGTGATGAAGATGACGTCCGCGCGGGCGATGTGCTTCGCCGGCTCGCGCAGCACGCCGCGCGGCAGCATGTGTCCGTTGCCGAACGGATTCGTCTTGTCGACGAGCACCACCTCGTGCGAGTGCTTCAGTCGCTGATACTGGAACCCGTCGTCGAGGATGAGCGTGTCGCAGCCGAAGCGGGAGATCGCGTAGCGCCCCGCCTTCACGCGGTTGCGGTCCACGATCACACAGACGCCCGGCAGGTTGGAGGCGAGCATGTACGGCTCGTCGCCGCCCGTCGCGGCGTCGAGTCGGATTCGCTTGCCGTCCGAAACGACGAGCGGCGGTTCGATCACCGCGGAGCACATCCGCTGCCACCACGGCTTCTCCTTGCGGCGGTAACCACGGGAGAGAATCGCCACCTTCCGCCCCGCCTTCGTGAGCTCGCGTGCGAACTTCTCCGTGACGGGCGTCTTGCCCGTACCGCCCGCCGTGACGTTGCCGATCGAGATCACCTGGCACCCCAACGGAAAGCGCCGGAGGATGCCGAGATTGTAGAGGAAGTAGCGCACCGCCACCACCGACCGGAAGATGCAGGAGATTCCAGTGAGGAGTCCCAGCACCACCCGCATCATCGGCGGCTGGTTCTGGTCCGCCCCCGGTTGCTGAATGACCTTCACGAGCGAATGTTCAAGCCGCTCGACGTAACTGACTTTCTGTTTCTGCAAGGTGGGTTGAGGGATTGAGAGGGTTGAAGGGGTTGAGAAGGATCACTTGCCGGCGCGGACGCTGTAGAGGTCATAGCCGATGCGGCGGATGCCCTCGATCGTCTCCCAGTACGGCGTGTCGCACACGTCCGTCCAGCCGACCTGCATGTTCTCGCCGTCGAAGCGTCCAGACGTCGCCTGGTCGGAGAACTGATGCCAGTGCACGCCCACGAACATTGGATGCTCAAGCGCGCTGCGCACGTAGTCCTCGTAGACCTCGGCGCGCTCCTTCTGGTCGCGCAGGAGGATGAGGCCTGGACAGAACGGGCCGCGGTCCAGCGCGCCGAAATGGAACTCGCCCACGAGCACGGGCTTGTCCACGCCCGCCGGCAGCTTGAACTCGCGCAGGTGGCGCCGGTAGATGTTGTAGCTGATCACGTCGCAGTACTTCGCCGCGGCGCGCACCGTGAACTCCGGCGCGCCCCCCGCCCAGCGGCAGCCGAGATAGAGCTTGCCCGGCGCCGCCTTCTTGAGCTCCTCGCGGATGATCCGGTAGTACGCCTCGGCGATCTCCGAGGTGAACGCCTCGAGATCCGCCTTCGCGCCCGCGCGGGCCGGCGGCTTCGTCACGGCGAGGAAGTCCTCCCAGTCCCTGTAGGCGCTCTTCCACTGCGCGTTCAGCTTTGCGATGTCGCCGTACTTCGCCCGGAGCCGATCCCGGAAGACCTTCTTGCAGGGCTGGCCGGCGGGGGACTTGATCGTCGACTCGGCGAACGTGCACGAGTCGCCCCACTGGTGCTCGTTGTCCACGAAGAAGCCGAAGCACCACGGGTCCTCGAACTGCTCGCGCAGCTCCACCGTCTTGCGGTGCGCCTCCTCGCGGAAGGACGGATCGAAGGGATCGCAGAAGTCCCACCAGCCGCCCTTGTGTCCGGCGATCGGACGCGAGTGGATCTCATAGCGGTCCGTGTACGGCGTGCGGTCCATCAGGCAGATGGTCTTGTCGGACGAGTTCGCGATTGTGTTGCACCCCCAGCTGCGCAGACGGCGGTGGGCGAGGTCGCTCCACGTCTCGTACCAGCCCTTGCCGTACTTGCGCGCGATGTTCTGCGCCGAGAAGTCGTAGATGCTCTTCATCTTCCAGCGTGCGTAGTAGGGGAAGAGGAGCATATCGCGCGTCGAATAGAACTCCGCCTCGGGCTCGTCCTTCGCCGGCAGACGCTCGAACCAGTCCTCGTGCCCGTCCAGCGCCGTCGTCGCGCCGCTCGGCGTCACGCGCACCGGGCCATGGCTCCACCAGAGGTGCCCGTCCGGATCGACGATCCACCACTTGCCGTTCCACTTCGTCGTCGTGAAGCCGCCCGTCTTCTCGAGCTGCGGACCCGTCGCCCAGCCCCCCCACTTGTCCCAGTCCTTCGGACCCGGATGCGCGGCGAGGTCCTTCTCCTCCTTCGCGCGCTGTGCCGCGAAGTCGGCGTCCGTGTGGACCTTGTCCGGCCACTCGCGGTGCTTGAACTGTCCGTACGGATCGATGCACGGGAAGAACTCCTTCACGGACATCTTCGCGAACGCGGGCAGGTCCTTCTCGCTCCGCGGCTCGCCCTTCGCGACGATGCGCTTCACGCTCCAGGTGTGCGGCATCTTCGGCGTGTTGATGTAGACCGCGACCTCCTTCACGCACGTTGGATCGAGCGTCGCAACCTTCACGCCCCCCTTGCCGGAACCCCAGACGGCCGAGCCCTCCGGCGGCACGCGGTCCCACGTCATGTACGGCAACGCCCACGTGCGTACGCGCGTCAGCTTCGCGACGATCTCGCTCCAGCTCGAGAGATTCGGCGGGAACGGCTGCGAACGGACCGCATGCTTCTCGCCCTTCACGGGGAGCTTGGCGATGTAGCAGCCCTTGCCCGCGGGCGAGCCTCCTTGGTTCAGAAGGCGGATCGTGTACTGTCCCCAGATGCCGCCGTTCACGAACTCGACCTCGATCTCGCCGCAGCTCGACAGGTCCCAGTCGCCCTTGACCGCGAAACCCGGATAGGCGGAGCTGGGTTCGGTCTTGACCGTGAGCAGCCCCTTCTCCAGCGTGAAGGTCGCCCCGTCCTGCCGACGGATTGCCTTCACGTCCGCCGTCGCGGCGTCGAACAGCACGACCTCTCCCGCGCCGGCGACTCCTCCCAGCAGAACGGCGGCAACCAGATAACCAAGTCTCTTCATCTCGTCACTCTCCTGAAATCTTTCACGGGCACACCCAGGTCTTCTCCTTCGACAGGAAGAGGAAGCCGGGAATTCCCGCGACATCGTACTTGGAATCCTCGAAGCAGCCCTGGCTCGGGCGGGACACCTTGATCGTCCAGAGCCCCGGCAGCGCCGGCCTCAGCACGGCCTTGCTCCAGTTCGAGATGTTGTCGTGGTCCCACACGCGCATGTTCTGCGGATCGTCCAGCGTCACGTGCACGCGCTCAACGCCCTCCCCGCTGACGTAAAGGGCAAAATCCTTCGCGCCCTTCGGAACCTGCAGCCACATCGTGCCCGCGCTGGAGATGAGGTTCTGCGAACCCTCCGTCACGTCGAGGGCCACCGGGGCGTCCGACGACGTCAGCGTGAACGCGACCGACGAAAGGTCGAGTGTCATCCGGTAGAAGCCAGCCGCGGGCGCCTTGAAGGAAAAGGCCTTGTCCGCAGACTCGGGCAGCGGGATCTTCGCGACCGGCTTCCCGTCGAGACCAGTGACGACGATCGGCTTCTTCGCGGGAGCGTAGCGCCCCACGCGGCACTGGTGGCCGGAGAAGTTCAGCGGACGCGCCGCATCGGCGTAGACGATGTAGGTGCCCCGGTTGCGGATGCGCATCGGCTGCAGCTTCACGGCCGTTCCCGGCGCCTCGTCCAGAATCGCGGCGTGCGCAAGGTCGGGATGCTCGACGTGCGGCAGCATGAAGTCGGGATCGGCCTGGTGCGGGATGTGCTCCTTCCGCCAGTCGTCGTCCGTGTGGATGACGACCTCGTTGCCCGCCGTGTTCGTGATCACCACGCGACTGGACTCGACGGTGTAGTGGACCGTGCCGAAGCGGTTCTCGCGCAGATTCACCGTGATCGGACTGCGGGACTTCTCAAAGGAGCAGTTGCGGATTACGATGTTCCCCGCCACGTCACGTCCCCGACGGCTGTCGCACGCGAAGCTGAACGCAGTGCGGTCGCCAAACGAGGTGCAGTTCTCGAAGCGGATGTCGACGGGCTCGCTCTTCGAGTTGAGCTGTCCAGCCCAGGTCGTGTAGCCGCAGCCCTGGTTGTTCACCGTGAGGCAGTTGCGCATCACGCAGTTCTTGAGGACCTCCTCGGGATGATTCGGCTCGAAGTCGATGCCCGCCGCGGGCGGCGTGCCGTGCGTCTCCCGCATCACGGTGTTCTCGATGAGGAGATTCTCGGCAGTGATCACGCTGATGCCCTGGCGATGGTTGTCGTGGCAGAGCACGTCGCGGATGACCACGTCCATGTTCTTCCGCGGACCCTTCCCCGCCGCGCCCAGGTAGATGCCGTCTCCCCCCGAACTCGCAATGGTGAGTCCCTGCACGACGACGTTGCTGCAGCTGAGAATCGAAAGCGCGTGCCGCCACTCGGACTTCTCGTACGGCTCCTTCATGTAGTCCTCATGCCACATCCGCAGCGCGGCCCGGTAGCCCGTCACCTTGATGTTCTCACATCCACGGTAGGTCAGCAGGCACGCCCCCTTGGCCTTGTACTCCCCGCGTTTCGCGCGGATTTCGGCCCCTTCCTCGAGAACGAGCTCCTGGTTGGAAACGCCCTGAAGCGGCAGCACAACCCACGGACTCTCCATTCTATCCACAATGAGCCGCGGCACGCGCGAGTCGATGGCCGCCTGCAGAAATTTCGTCGCATCCTCTCGGTCGAACCCCCACCAGGAGGCGCGCGCCTCCTTCAATTCACCCGACTGGACCTTGGTGACGAGGTCCGGCCGTGGTTCGGCACCGGCAAACAGCGCGGCAAGCGCCGTGCCAAGAATCAGAAATGTGGTTTTGTTCATCGAATATCCTCCCATGGACGGAGAACTGGAAGTATAGCATCTTCCATCGCCGTTTCAAAGATTCACGGCGTGTACCATCTTAACACCTATGCTCCCAAGGCCGACAGAGGGACTGCATAGAAACCCTCCCCGAAACGCAGAACATTGCTGCCTGAATACAGAACGATACCCGTAAATTCGGCCGGAGCCAAGTTCGCGGCAAACCATTTCAAGTGTTTGAAATCCGACAGCGAGGCAATTCCCGCCTTGACTTCGATCCCCAGCAGACCACCTCCCGGACGCTCAACGAGGAAATCGATCTCTCGCTTCTTTGTATCACGATACTGGGATATTGCATATCCACCTGACGCCGCCGCGAGAGACGCCAACTGCTGATAAACCCATGTTTCCACAAAATGGCCATTACGCTGTTCATCCAAATAGACGGATTCCTCTTCCCAGTCCAAAATGTTGGCCATGAGTCCTGCATCTGTCGCAAACCACTTCGGCCGCTTCAGCATTAGGTCATAATCACTCTTCGACCAGGCAGGAACCGAATCGAAGAGATAAAGTGCCTCAAGGGTCTTCAGATAGGTATCAGCCGTTTCTTTGGCGATCTTGACGCGTGTGGCAAGCTCATCCATGGTAAAGAACTGAGCCGAACGAACGAGCAGCCACAAGGCCATCTCTTTCAAGACCGACAGTTTGCGAATCTCCGTGATGTCGCCAACATCCTTCGTCAGGATATCCGTCAGATAGTCATGATACCAGTTACGGCGCTCGACCGGATCGTATTCCAATGATTCCGGATATCCTCCTTTGAAGGCCACATGCAGCACTGATCGCTTGTCCAGATCCGGATAGCTCGCAGAAAATTCCCGTGAAAAGGCCCGATCAAGAAACGTCGGTTCGCTCCCCATGATCTCTCCATACGCGAGCGACCGTAGCCGAATCGTCCTCAATCGTCCGGCAAGAGAATCCTTGACCTGATGGGCAAATCGAATACTCGAGCTTCCCGTCAAAAGGTATTGTCCCGGTGAATTATCATGGTCAAGAATCATTTTAATGCCGTCCAGAACATCGGACACCTTCTGAACCTCGTCAATGACAAGGCACTGTCCCTCCGGATGCTTGACGAAACCATAGGGATCACTTTGCGCCGCAGCTCGGACGAACTTGTCGTCAAAGGTAAATCGTTTCGCATGAGGCAGATCCAACATCTCCGTCAATGTCGACTTGCCAACCTGACGTGCTCCAGTCAGATTCACGCCACGACGTACCGCCATTGCCGAAGCAACATCCTTGATCATCCACCTTTTAATCATAAGGCCATCTCTCCAAGGCCGAGAGTATACCACCGACGGTAGATTTATTCAACTAGCAACGGTAGATTTATAAGAATACGACTGGAAGATTTATAATCCTGGAAACGGTAGTTCAACGGTGAAAGTATCTCGCGGATGCGCGGAGTTTTGAGTGATTTTTGGGAACTAAATGCAGAGTTCTAAATACGGGGCCGGTCACGGAGTGACCGACCCCCGTATCGGAGGTTCGCCAACCTACTTGCCGACGCAGACGCGGCATGAAAGGCGCGCCGTCACTTCTCCGGGAACTCCTCGCACGGGAGACGTTCAAGATGGTGGAAGAACAGCCAGGAAACCTGGTCGCGGAAGTCCTTCGGCGGCATGAAACCGTACTTTCCCTGCATCTCGCCCTCCCAGTCCTCCATGCAGAATTTTCCATTCCGCTTAAGTTCTGGATCATCCGATGGGCGACGAGTCCTGTCCTCCTCCGAGAGGAGATGGGTGTAGGCGTGCGTGTGGAGACGCTTTCCGTCGGACTCCATCACCAGGATCTGCGGGGATCCATAGGTTCGCACGACGCGGTAGAAGGAATCCTTCCCCGCGACGTCCTCCGGTTCGAGCATGGCGACGTCGTGGATTGTCTTGCGGTTGCGCCACACGCGCTCCTTCGCCTTGCGGAACACGTTCGCGTCGTTTAGGTGGAGCGTCCAGCGGTATCGCCCGTTCCCGACGGCCTCGGCATCGGACGACACGTAGCAGTCGGCGTCGCCATCGAGGTCGGCGTCGAGGAACACCGCATAGACCGTCACGGGGCGCGTGAGGTTCAGCCGCCGCTTGACCTCATCCCGGTACCGCCGCGCGAAGGACTTGAAATCCGCGGGGGCGGCAAGTCCGCCGTTCGGCAGGTTCTCCCTGGCCGGGATAATGTACCTTTCGTCGGGAGGAAGACGCTTCATGTCGAATCCCGCATAGACTTCCGCCTGTGCGAGTTCGATCCGCCGGAAGCCGGGATTGCCCACGACGTCGTCAAGGCCATTTGCCAACTTGGTCGCGACAAGCTGCATCCCCTGCGGCATAGAGAACAATATCGTCTGGACTGAATGTTTTTGGACTTCCTTTCCGTCTGCGGTCGGAATGTCCTCATACATCCCAACATCACTCCCGACCAGACGTTCCGCCTTGTCGAATGCAACCTTGTACAGACGATTCGCCGGACAGCCAAAGCTTGTTTTCCCTAATCGTGTCATTATGTCCACCCCACCTGCCTCTCGTCCAGAGGACACAACGTCACCCCGCGTCGTTCGATAGGCAAACGACCATGTATATGCACCAGTCCCACTATCAAGCAGGTCGCACGTCAGGGCTTCTTCCCGGCCATCGCCGTTGAAATCAAAGAATACAACAACATAACGCCACATGGACTCCGGTTCCTTCTTTAACCATTTTTCGTCCCTTACAAAGTCCTGGACAAACTGCCGCCGAGCATCAACGGATCCATGTACGCCTACGCAACAAACCCATACCGCATTCAGCAACACAAATACGCACAAATACAACTTCATCATAACCAAGTTCCTTTCACTCATCCGAAGGACTACGACCGTCGTCAACCACAAGTCTTACATAATCCTTGTTATTAGGATAAAGCCGCCATTCCCCATGATCATTCACGATGACGAATTCAAGAGGCACGTTTCTATTGCGGCCTTCAAGCACTCGACTCGGACACCCATCCGCACCATTATAGAATGTCAAGACCGACCAACACTTTGCCGACACAACGCTGCCACCTATATTGGTGACCACATTGTCCGGCTCAACCCAATATGGACTGCTACCATACAAATCGCGATAATACCCGACAAATCTGGTGTACATTCCGGCCTTTTCTCTTAGCACCGCGTTCATCGCCGTGACGTTTTCATGCCAGTCGTAGGTTTCAGCAGTCGTCGTGTAATTGATCGCCACTTGGGGATCGTTTCTCGATCTGTCGATCTGGCACATGCCCCAGCCGTCGGGGGCTCCGAGATTCGGCAGTTCCTTCTTGTTACCCGAAGGGTTGAACTGGTTGTACACGCGGCTGCCCGACTTGCTCTCGTGCTTGGCGATCATCCAGGCGAAGTCCCGGAACTCGGCGTCGACGTGCGCGTCGATGTACGCCCGGGCGACCGCGTCGCGGGGGTTCTTCCCGCGGACGAAGAACTGCACCGTCTTCGGCGGGAAGTCCCCGGCCGTCATCGTGAGCGCGCACCGCCCGCCGACGATCTCGTTGCCGAGCTCGGCCGAGACCAGGTAGTCCGCCGAGCCCCGCAGTTCGACGGGGCGGGCCACGCGGTTGTCGAGCGTGCCCCGTTCGCCCCGCTCCGCGGTGAGCAGAGTCTCCCATGTGACGCGCAGCCAGTCGGGAAGCCCCTTGATCCGCGCCACGAGGTCCGCCGCCGCGGGCGCGCCCGTGATGTAGGCGACGCCGAAGTCGCGGATCAGCGCGGAGGAGGTCGTGCCCGCGTCCGTCGAGCCGCCGACGCCCGCCGACTCGGGCATGTTGCGCTGCTCGATCCGGAGCGGGAAGAGACCCACGGCCACCGTGCTGGGCCGTATCCCGTCGCCCACGTTCTTCGCCGTGAGCGTGACGATGATCTCCAGCGGCGCGTTGGTCGGCGCCGAGATGAACCGGGCGTCCCGCACGATCACCGGGGAGAGTCCGCCCGCCGCGTGGCCCGCGGCCGCCGCCGAGTCCCAGGCCGGGTCGAGCGCGTTGACGGCGCCGCTTCCCGAGAGGCCGCCTCCATTCGCCTCCACACGCCAGGAGACGACGTCGTTGAACGGGGACTGGTCCCCGGTGTACTTCGGGTACTCGTCGCTCGCGAGGAAGACGCACGCGAGGACCGTGCGCCCGGCGGGGATCGTCAGCGTGCGCGATTCGCTTTTCACCTCGCCTTCCCCAAGATCTCCACGCACCTCAACCCACTGTTCAAGCGTCTGGTCCACTCCATCGGCGGGGTCGGAACCGTCGTCCGCCTCCTCGCCGTCGTCGAGCCCGTCGCCGTCGGTGTCCTCGAGGAACGGGTCCGTGCCCCATTCGCTCTCCTCCAGGTTGGTGAGCCCGTCACCGTCCCAATCGTCGTCCGGCCCGGTCCGGGCCTCGGCGTCGTCGACGTTGGGGACGCGCGGGTCGAATCCGGAGTCGGCGTAGCGGCTCTCCCACCCGTCGGACATGCCGTCGCCGTCGGTGTCCGGCCGCGTCGGGTCGAGGCCCAGACGCGCCTCCTCCGCGTCGCCGAGGCCGTCGCCGTCGGTGTCGATTTCGAGCGGGTCCGAGCCGACGCCGAAGAGGAACTGCAGCGCAAGGCCGTCCTGGACGCGTCCCGCCTCCCTGTGGCACCACGACGCGCGGGTGCGTCCGTCGAAGGTCTGGAAGCCGACGGCGGCATACCGTCCGTCGGTCTCCGACCCCCGCACGTCCCGGTAGCGGACGTAGGCGCGGTCCGCGCCGTTCGTGGGGATCGCGATCTGGAACGAGACCGCGTTGGTCTCGTCCCCCCAGATGTCCTGGCAG
Source organism: bacterium (assembly GCA_030537465.1). Lineage (GTDB taxonomy): Bacteria > Verrucomicrobiota > Kiritimatiellia > RFP12 > UBA1067 > RUG572. The sequence goes on along the minus strand of JAUNMP010000037.1, from coordinate 1,064 downwards.
AGATTTCCGTACTCGATGAGCAGATACCCCACGCCGTCGTGGGTCGCCGTGCCCGCGCGGACGCGCGTGGACAGCTCCGGCTCGCTGGACAGATAGCCCCAGTACGGAGCGACGAGAAGCGCGTCACCCTGCACCACGTCGTCCGACAGGTCGGATGGTCCCCGCGACCACTCGGGCCCCTCGCATCCCGCGCGGACGAGATAGACGGCCCCGTTCACGTCGAGGACGGCGTTCGTGACCGTCACCCCCTGCACGACGAGCGGCGCGGGAAGCGTCCAGCGCGCGAGGGAAGACCACGGGTCCGGGAAGGCGTCCGCGAGGTCGGTCGCCGTCCCCGCGTCGAAGGCGAGCCACGGCAGGACGTTCGTCACGGTGACTCCCCCGACCTCCTCGCCGTCGGGGAGGGTGTCCCCGTCGGTGTCGGGATCCTGCGGATCCGCGCCGTGCAGATATTCGCCGAGGTTGGGGAGCCCGTCCCGGTCGGGATCTCCGTCGCGTCCGTCGTCGCCGACGGCGGAGAGCGGATCGAGGCGGTTGTCAGTCTCCCAACCGTCGGGCAGGCCGTCGCCGTCGGTGTCCGGCTGCGCGGGATCCGTGCCGAGGCCGATCTCCTCCGCGTCGTCGAGGCCGTCGCCGTCCGTGTCGGCTTTGAGCGGATCGGAACCGAGGACGACCTCCTCGCCGTCCAGGAGCGTGTCCCCGTCGGTGTCGCGTTCGCGCGGATTCGTCCCGAGACGCATCTCCTCCGCGTTCACGAGGCCGTCGCCGTCCGTGTCCACGGTCGCTCCGTCGGAGGGGTCGAGGGGGGCGAGCCCGTTCGCCGCCTCCCAGCCGTCGGGCAGGCCGTCGCGGTCGGTGTCCGGATGCGCGGGATCCGTGCCGAGGCCGATCTCCTCCGCGTCGTCGAGGCCGTCGCCGTCCGTGTCCGCCTTCAGCGGATCGGTGTGGTGGACGTACAGCTCGTCCGGATCGGGAAGCCCGTCGCCGTCGCTGTCGGCCCGCGCGGGGCTGGTGCCCGTCCCGAGGCGGAAGACGAGCGACTGCGGCGGCGTGACCGCATACGA
>JAUNMP010000283.1 GCA_030537465.1 bacterium | reverse complement strand
CCGTCCGAACGGCTGGAATTGTAGCACAATCCCCTGTGGCATGCCACAGGGGATTATGGTTTCAGGAATCTAGACATGGGACAAGTCAACGAGTCCCGCCAGAATCTCCAGACTATCCAGTGCCTCTAGATGGTCTAGCCTTTCTGAATATTCCTACTTCCCGACACAGAAACGGCTGAACAGCGCTGTGAGCAGATCTTCGGAGTAGACCTTCCCGAGCACGCGGCCGAGAGATTCGGCCGCGTCGCGCACTTCATTCGCGGCGACGACCCAGTCGGCCATCTCCAGCGCCTCGTCCGCACGGGCCAGCGCATCCCGCGCGGCGAGCAGGCACTCCTTCTGCCGCGTCGTCACGTCCGCGCCCGTCTCCTCGGCATCCTTGGCCGCGAGCTGCGCGAGTCGTTCGGCCAGCATCTTCTTGAGTTCGTCCAGTCCCACGCCCGTCTTCGAGGAACCAAGAAAGGTTGAAAGTTGAAAGTTGAAGGTTGAAGGTTGACTCAAGTCGCATTTAGAAAAGACGAGAATCTCATCTCCGCGTCTTTGCGCCTCCGCGTGAGACATTCCATCTCCGCACCTTCGAGACTCCGTGGCCGGCACCAGGCGCAGGACCAGGTCGGCCTGCGCGATAAGCGTCTCCGCGCGGGCGACGCCCTCGGCCTCGATCGCACCCGCCGCCGTGCGAAGACCCGCCGTGTCGACGAGTCGGACCGGCCAGCCGCCGATCTCAAGCCATTCCTCGATCGAATCGCGCGTCGTACCCGCCTCGTCCGAGACGATCGCACGTCGCTCGCCCAGCAGCGCATTCAGGAGCGAACTCTTGCCGGCGTTCGGCGCGCCGGCCAGGACGACCAGCGCTCCCTCGCGGAGGATTCGTCCCTCGCGGGCCGTGGAGATCTTCCGGTCGATGGTCGCGCGCAAATCGGAAATCGAACGCTGCAGACGTTCGCCGAAATCGGCGGGAAGCTCCTCTTCGCTGAAGTCGAGCGCGTGTTCGATCTGGGACGACAGATCAATGGCCGACGCATAGAGGGCCTCGAGCGAACGGGAAGCGGACCCTCCCAGCCGCGCGACCGCATCGTCGGCCGCGCGTTCCGTCCGCGCGTCGACGAGATCGATCACCGCCTCGGCCGCCCCGAGGTCCAGACGTCCGTTGAGGAAGGCCCGTTCCGTGAATTCGCCCCGTCGGGCCAGGCGTGCGCCGGCGGCAAGACACGCCTCGAGAACGCGACGCGGCGCCACGGAACCACCGTGCCCCTGAAGCTCGACGACATCCTCTCCCGTATAGCTGTGCGGCGCGGCGAAGACAAGGACGAGTCCGTCGTCCAGCACGGCCCGCGTGCGGGGATCCCTGAAGGCCGTGTGGAAGAAGTGTCCCGCCAGCGTGGCATCGACCGAGCGCCCCGCCAGTTCCGAGGCCACGCGAAAGGCCTCCGGACCACTCACTCGAACGACGGCGACACCGCCGCGTCCGGGTGCCGTCGCCACCGCGACGATGGTGTCGCCCCCGTTCATCGCGAGACTCCGAAGAGTCCCATCGCGAGACCGACAATCGGCGGCATGGTGAGGATGGAAAGAAGCGTCGTCGCCGAAACGAGACCCACGGAGAGTGAGACGTCACGATTGAAGCGGACCGCGAACATCGACGTGAGCGCCGCCACCGGCGCACTCGCGGCCGTCGTGATCGCCACGGCCATCTTACCGTCGAAACGGACGCCCATGCAATAGATTCCATAGATAATTGCAAGGAAAAGCAACGGCAGGAAGACAAGACGGAGGAATCCCGCGAGATAGGCCTTCGGCAGACGCAGCACCGGGCCGAACTTCGCCTCCGCGAGATTGAAGCCGATGATGATCATCGCGAGCGGCGTGTTCAGATCGGCCATCATCCGCACGGGCGTCCCCACGAAGGACGGCAAATTCCAGGAGAAGAGGAAGAATGGCAGTCCGATCGCGACACCGATGGACCCAGGATTCAAGAACAAGGTTCGAATCCGCACCTCCTTCAACGATCCGCAATAGGCCACCAGTCCCCAGCTCCAGAACAGCAGATTGAAGACGACGACATAGGCGACACCGTAGAACACCCCGTCGCTTCCCAATAGGGCATACTCGAGGGGAATACCCATAAAGCCCGCATTTGAGAAGACCATCGAACAGCGCAGCACGCTCCGCTGGCTCACGTCGTCCTTGCGGATCAGCAGGTAGGAGGCGATCATCCCCAACGCGGGGGAGAGTACGGAGAAGGCAAACGCCCAGCCGAGCCCGACCAGCAGATCCGACCGGAATTCATGCTCCTGGAACGAGTGGACAATCAGGCACGGCGTGACGATCAGAATGAGAACGTTGACCATGCCCTTGATCGACGTTTCCGTCAAGAGCCTGGTCTTGTTGCAGGCGAATCCAATCGCCATCAAAGCGAAAAGAATGCCCACCTGCTGGGCAACCGTTATCAGACCTTCAAACATGACGGGGCGAAATTATACCATAAAGAAGTCGTAGAACTGATACCACTGCTCCGGATACTCCAGCGTCTCCGACGTCAGGAATTCCGTGTACTGGTCCAGCATCGGAACGATTCGGTTTCCCGATTGGGGATCAAACATTCGGAAATGACACTCGTACGCGTTCCAGCCCGTTCGTACGCACGTCACGAAGAAGACCGGACTCTCCATCAGTTTCGCGAAGGTGAACACACCTTTCGGCCACTGGCACGGACATCCCAGAAAATCGTGCTGAAGCGTCTTCGTCGACCCCGCGCTCACACGATCGCCGGCCATCAGCACGAGTTCGCCACGGGCAATCGCGGCCTGCATGTCGACAGCGGTTTCGACGCCGATCTCCTCAACTGCATGCAGCGTCAGCTTCGATCCATCAAAATGCTTCATGAACATTTTCGTGAACACCGAGTCGTGCCCCATCTGCTGGAAGGCGTGGACGTGGGGAGAGGAGGGGGGAGAGGGTTGAGAAAGGAGAGGGGGTTGAGAAGAAGAGAGGTTGAGGTTTGAGGACTCGGCGAGGGCAGGGAAGACCTCGATGGTGCCGAGGTGAGTGGAAATGAGAAAAGCGCCTTTCTTCGCCGCGACGAGATCGCGGAAGGCTTGCCAGCCCGCATCGTCCCGAACCGTCATCTTCGGGAGATTCTTCTTCAGCGTGCAGGCGTCGGTCTTGTCCGCCAGCGACCAGGCGAAGCCGAGCAGGTGCCGGAAGAGCATCAAGTGGGACGGTGACCTCAGACGCGCGTGGGCAGCGCTGAAGTCCGCCAGCCGCGCGTAGAATCCGCGAAGCGCCCGCCTGGCTGGCGCGGCGAATGGATAGATGAACGCCATGACGGGAATCGTGACGAGTTTCTGTACGCCCTTGCCGAACCAGGCGTACAGACACCACATGAACTGCATCCGCCAGCGTCCCGCGCTCTGCTCGCGCTGCTCGTGCCAGGCCTCGTTTCCAACGTATTCAAATACTTTAGAATCAGTCTCCGCGGGCGGGGCGGTGTCGCGTCCCATCCGCGAGAACACATACGCGAAGAACAGCCCGCTCGCGAAGGTCACGCCCATCGACCGTGTCACGGGAAATTCCGTGAAGGCGAGAAGTCCAAGTCCCACCAGCGAGGACAGGAACGAGAACAGCACCGTGCGCCGCGTTTCGGGCGTCGGACTCCCTCTGTGGAAGATCACATAGTCAAGCCCCAGCCCGACCATCACGAAGAAGCACAGCAGCGTGAAGTTCGTCACCGGAATGCCCAGCCAGCCGAGTACGCCCAGCGTCGCGGCGATGGACCACCCGAGAGGCCCGGCATACCGGAGCACATCGCGCCGGAAGAGCGCCAGCAGCAGGACGGACAGCACCGCCAGCGAAATCCCCAGCAGCTTCAGCGTCGACAGGTAGAACCGGTCGAAGATCTGCTGGAGGACGCGGCGCGGTTCGAAGACGGCCACGTGCGGGTCGCGCGTCTCGAAGTCCGCCGGACACGGCATCACCAACCCGGACTTCGCGGTGCGGAACGAATCGACGACGCGCTTCAGTCCACCACGCTCCACCTGCTCCGCGTCGAGGAACTCCCCCTTCGGCGGTGTCTCCGGGACCTTGAGCCCCGTAATCCCCATATACCGTCCACCTTCGCGTGCGTACAACCGCGCAATCAGATCCGCATTCTCCCGCTGCCGCTTCAGCGACGGGATGATTGCCGAGAGCCCCCGCAGTCCCGCGGACTCCTCGCGCTCCAGACACTCCTGCAACGTATTCCCCTGTACATAGGCGATCTTCGACATGTCGGTCGGACTCAGCGAGGCGAAACGCCGTTCACCTTCGACCAGATACCCATCCGGCTTGTAGAAGGTCGAAGGGTCCGATGCGACTTCGATGCGGAAGGTCCCCAGGATCACCAGAACCGTGAGGCCGTAGACCAGCCACGCCGGCAGGCTCCATCCGGACCCAGCCTTCTCCTTCGCGGGTACCGATTCAGACGGATGTCCGCCGGACGGCCAGGCCAGCACGCACAGGTAGACCGCGACAAGCCCCGCCATCGTGAACACCGCCATCTGCCGCAGCGCGCCGACCTCCGAGAACAGCAAAGGCGAAAAGCAGGCGAGCGTCGTCAGAAGCGAGAACGAGAGCTGCTTTAAAATCCGACGCACATCCCCCGCCGCACGGGCGTGGTACACATAGTCGACGGAAAGGCCGATCAGGGACGTCCCGAAGACGAACGTCAGCACGTGCGGATGCGGGAAGACGGCGAACAGCGTACCCGCCGCGACGAGGAACGCGGCGCCGATGCAGACGAGCAGCTGCGGCACGAAGCGCAGGGACCGGAACAGCAGCCATCCGAGGACCGCCACGAGAATCGTCGACACGCACGACAGCACGTTGATCTCCATCTTCGCCCGCTCCGTGGAGTGGACGGTGTGGAAGATCGGTCCGCTGCACCAGATGCGCACATCGTCCGTCGTGGTGCGGTTGAAGTCCTCCGCGCGCGCGCGGCACTGCGCCACCGCGGCCGTCACGTCTCCCTCAAGGTCCAGCATCTGCAGGAGAAAATGCCGTCCTTCGCGCTCGCACGCGGGGTAGCCGTCCTTGAGGGACCACCCCGGCGACAGGTTCGTCTGCAGCGACATCGCGTAGTCCGTCCCCAGCAGGAATGGGTCGCCCTTGACGGAGAAGAGCGGCGGCGCGGGACTGAACAGACGTGCGGCGGCCGCGGTGGAGACCTCGGCGTATTTCCCGTCCAGCAGCAGCTGCCGCGTCTCGGGGGAGAGCAGGCCGGCCTTCCGTCCGTCGAGGAACTTCAGCAGCGACTTGAGGTCCA
>JAUNMP010000282.1:4390-5331 GCA_030537465.1 bacterium | reverse complement strand
AGGGTCGATCGCCTGCAGTTCGCGTAGCAGGGCCGTCACCAGGCACACGACATTGAAGTCATGATCCGGAGCGCCACCCTCGGCCATTCGTTCCGTGACCGCGTCAATGGCTCCGATGAGTTCCTGTACCGTTTCCGGGTAGTTTCTATCCATTCCCATACCCATCCTCCTTCACAAACTTAACCACTTAACCACTTGACAAACTTAACCAGCCCTCACCGCTCCATCGCGGCCTTGCGCATCATGTCCTCCACCGTCTCGGCGTAGTGGCGCAGCGCGCCCAGGAAGTCGCTCTGGCTCTGCTCCGTGAGCATCCCGAACCAGTTCCCGCGCAGATAGGCGCCGATCGACCCCACGTTCTCGCGCATCATCTTCTCGGCCGCCGCGGCGAGATCCTCCGCCGTGAGCGCGCGCCGCCCCTGGGCGAGACCGTGCGTGCCCTTGAGCTTGTTCCCCACCGGCATCGGCAGCGCCGCGCGCCGCAGCACGTTCAGGGACGAGTTCGCGATCACCCCCAGCACGTCCTCGCGCACCTTCTTCAGCGTCTCGTCCTCCGGCGTCTCGCGCCCCATCAGCGGCAGCAGCGGCACGTCCGCCGCCATCTTCGCCAGCACCCGCACCCCCTCCGCCGCGCGCTGGTAGCTCTTCGCCGTCTGGTAGTTGATCTCCGGGCAGTTCTCCTCCAGCCACGACTTCAGCGAGCACCCGCGCCCGTCGGGATTGTAACGGTCCTTCGTGAGCCCGTCGTCGACCTTCTCGAGCATCGACCCGAAGACCACCATCTCCCGCACCGCCGCGCCCGCCGTCTTCCCCACCCGCGAGAACTGCACCGACAGCGCCTGCGCCGCCGGCAGCTCCACCGTGCGATGGCTCACCACCACCGTGAACTTCAGCCCCGCGTCGACGGGAGGGGTGGGAGGGTTGAGGGGTTGAGAGGGTTG
>JAUNMP010000282.1:0-4380 GCA_030537465.1 bacterium | reverse complement strand
TCTACCTTCTCAACCACCTCAACCCTCTCAACCTCCGCGTCGCGGTGGCAGTCGCATGCAGCCCCCAGGCTCTCATAGCACGGCGCGCCACAGGCCATGCAGTCGTCGTTTGTGCAGTGGCCAGATGCGGACGTGAATTTGCAGATCTTTTCCATCTCACATTGTCCTTTCGTTTGAAAATCTGTCGCTTGCTCGTTTCGTAGACCGTTTAGTACAATACCTTCATGAAACTTTCAGAAATCGTCAGAGTCTGTATCTCCTTCGCAGAACGTCTTGAGCTAATTACGGACGAAGAGGAGGAGTGGTGACCGCCACGCTCCCGTCCGGCAATCTGGAAGCCATGCGCAGCACGCGGCCGCCGACCTTTCCATCATTCTCCATTCTTCATTCTCCTTTCGTCATTCGTCACACGAACGAATTCTTGTAGTACATGATGAAACTGATGAGCGGGATCCGGTAGCAGGGCCGACCGTCCTTCTTCGTGCCGATGTTCCGCGCCTTGAGCTGGCCGCTCTCGATCAGCCCGTAGACCGTCGGGGCCGAGAGCGACCCCGTCGCCGCCACGATGTCGCTCACCGTGAGCTCCTCCCGCGCCGGAAGCCGGTTGAGGATGGACTGCAGCTCCACCGAGTCCACCCGCTTCGCGTCCTCCAGCTCGACGAGGAAATCCATCTGTCTTCTTTCTTTCATCAAAACGACCCCTTTAGTAGAATACAGTCATGAAACTTTCAGAAATTGCGAACCACTGTCTCAAACTCCAGTCCGAGCTCGGAGAAACGTTCATGATTCCAAGGCTCATCAGCGAATCCATTTCTGTCGTTCCGACCGATTGGCGCTTGCTTGCTCAGGATCTGCATCGTCTTGACATGGCATTGCGGGACTCCTTCGAACCGAAGCTCAACCGATGGCTGATGGACAAGGTCGGCTTCAAGTCGACTCCCCCGGAGCGGCTGATTTTTCGTCTGCGACTCGACAACGCCGTGAATGCACTGCCGAGTTTTTCGGATCATACCATTCAAGCGTGTCAAGTCGAACTTGATCTTCCATGTTCTCAACCGGAGGAAGCGATCTACTGGGCGATGACTGCATTCTGGCATCTGTCGAGCGTCGATACGCTGACCCTAACCGCAAAGGCTGTCTGTCGGAATCATTAGACATTCTCTCAACCCCCTCAACACCCTCAACCCTCTCAACCCTCTCTCTCCACGTCCACGATGCGGATCCGGCGAACCTTCTCGCGCGAGAGCTCCCGGTCCCCGTGCAGATAGCGCGACAGCGTGTACTGCGTCACGCCCAGCTTCTTCGAAGCCGCCGCCACGCCGAAGTACCGCTCCGTCCGCTTCCGCTTGATGATGACCTCCGATGCCATTGACTCCTCCTTTACTTTGAAAATCTCTGTGGTATAATTGCCCGTCTATTTTGCCCTTGCGGCGCGTAGTATACACCCATCTGTGTGTATGAGTCAATACCCATTTGTGTGTTTCATCGAAAAAAGTTTAGGTTGCACTATGAGTACGTTCTGAGAAAGACTTGAAAGCCTGAGAAATGGCCAAACTCAAAAGGCTTTTGCACGAGAAATTGGTCTTCCTCTGAACTCATACACTAACTGGGTCAGAGGTGTGAGAGAACCATCAATGAGTGCAATCATCTCTTTATGCACTCGTTTGGGTGTTTCCGCCGACTGGATGCTCGGTCTGCCGGAGCGGTCCGGCGGGATCACGCAGCAGGCGACGGCGAACGGCCCCGGGGGCCAGGCGGTGTCCGTCGCGCACGGGAGCGTGGTGATTTCGCCCGGGAAGGTCGAGGCCCAGGACTGCTCGACCTGCAAGTACAAGCGCCTCGCCGAGGTCATCAAGGCCGCGCTCTAAGCTCCAAGCTCTAAGCTCCCCCCGGCACGCGCCGGGGGTTTCGTTTGACCCCCTCGCGCGCGCGCCCCTACGCGCGTACACGCGCGCATTATGCGCGCGAGACTTTTGTATCAGATATAAAAGTTCCTCAACTGGGTCAGAGGTGTGAGAGAACCATCAATGAGTGCAATCATCTCTTTATGCACTCGTTTGGGTGTTTCCGCCGACTGGATGCTCGGTCTGCCGGAGCGGTCCGGCGGGATCACGCAGCAGGCGACGGCGAACGGCCCCGGGGGCCAGGCGGTGTCCGTCGCGCACGGGAGCGTGGTGATTTCGCCCGGGAAGGTCGAGGCCCAGGACTGCTCGACCTGCAAGTACAAGCGCCTCGCCGAGGTCATCAAGGCCGCGCTCTAAGCTCCAAGCTCTAAGCTCCCCCCGGCACGCGCCGGGGGTTTCGTTTGACCCCCTCGCGCGCGCGCCCCTACGCGCGTACACGCGCGCATTATGCGCGCGAGACTTTTGTATCAGATATAAAAGTTCCTCTATACTGTCTGTTATGAACTTTTATATCCGATATAAAAGTCCCTTTTCTGCAAGATGAAGAAGCCCTGCAAGCGGTGTTCTCGCCAGCTGCGGGGCCTTTTAATAGACTTGCGCCGTCTTCTGCCCATCAGAGACCTCCTTCCAATAATCAGCCGTCCGCGCGGTAGATCCGGATCGCCCTCGCAGCCCCGGAACGCGGAGCCCTCTCACCCCTCTCACCACTCTCAACCCTCTCAACCCCATGCCAATTCTCGCACTCTTCGCAGCAACGGCGGCCGCCGACGACGGCTGGATCAGCGGCCAGACGCTCGTCGCCATCCTCTCGGCCATCTTCGGCGGCACGGGCCTCGCCTACGGGGGCTGGAAGAGCCGACAGGCGCGCGAGGAGGCGGAGCGCCGGAGGGTCGAGGGCGAGGTCAAGGCGAACGTGCCGCAGCCGCTCTCGGTGGAGCTGAAGGAGCGGTTCGTCACGAAGGAGACCTTCCGCGACCACTGCCAGCGCATCGAACAGGCCCTGAAGGACCACGCCAAGGACAACGGGCGGGACTTCGAGTCGATCTACAATCTCGTGCGGGCGAACGACAAGCTCACCGCCACCATCGCGGGCACCCTTGAGGCCATCAAGGGTGACCTTTCGCTCATCAAGGAAAAGCTCTTCAGGAAGGCCAAGTGACATGAACGAGGAACAGCAGATCATCAAGGACGCCCTGGAGTACGTCAAGGCCGCGGCGGGCACCGGCGTCGACAGGACGAAGCTCCTCAACGCCGTGCGCAATCTCGACGGCACGCCCCTCTCCCCCGAGCAGCGGGACTACCTCTTCGGGATCCTGGAGTCCCGCGGCTGGATCTCCTACCACCTCGACCCGCTCTGGCACGCGAAGCGCTGGACCCTCACCGACCGCGGCATGCTCGCCCTTGAGGCGATGTGACCGTCCCCTAGACCTAGACCTCCGACCTAGACCCACACCATGGAACTCTCCAAGACCAGATCCGACGCCTGGGGCGAAGACCTCCCGGAGGAGACCCGCTGGGAGATCTACGGCTTCACGAAGCCCGCGCGGGAGGGCGACGACGAATCGCGGCCCCATCTCAAGTCCTACGAGGACGCGAGGGAGCACGCCGCCGCGCGCGGCATCACGCCGCCCTCCCGCGCGGGCTGGTACCGCTTCCTCGCCCGGATGCGCAGGGAGGAGCATCTGCGCCTCGTCTACCGCGTTCAGGGGGCGGGCGAGACGGCGACCGACCTCGCCCGCGAGGCCGGCATCACCGACGCCACCGCCGCCGAGGCCTTCCGCGCCCTCTCGGTGAACGCCGCGATGGACGGCGACGACAAGGGCGCCGCCCTCTACGCCCTGACCGCGGCCCGGTTCAAGTCGGCCAACATCAAGTCCGGAGAGTTCGCCCTGCGCGAACGCGCCCAGGCGACGAAGGAGGAGCAGCTCAGGCTCGAGCGGGAGAAGTTCGAATACAACGCCGCGAAGAAGGCGATGGAGTTCGCCGCCGAGATCAAGACGGTCGCGGCGGACGACGGGCTGGACGACGACGAGAAGATCCAGAAGGTGCGCGAGGCGCTGTTCGGGTGAACGACATGGGAGAACCGATCATCAGATTCCGCGAGTACCAGCGGCCCGTCTTCGAGGACAACGAGACGGGCATCCTCGTGCTGCACTGGTCGCGGCAGATCGGCAAGTCCTTCACGCTCGCCGCGTGGGCGGTCGACCGCCTGCTCACCCGTCCCGGTCGGCTCGTCACCGTGCTCTCCAACTCGAAGGACAACGGGCAGGAGTTCGCGCTCAAGTGCGCCGAGGTCTGCCGCAAGATCGACGAGGCAAAGAAGAAGGTCATCGAGAAATACGGACTGAAGGACCTGTCGACCTCGCTCAGCTACGAGGACATGCGCTTCGAGATCACCGTGAAGGTCAAGGGGCAGATCGGCCGCATCAAGGTGCTCGCCGCCAATCCCCGCACCGCCCGCGGATTCTCCGGCGAT
>JAUNMP010000036.1 GCA_030537465.1 bacterium | reverse complement strand
GGGGTCGTGTGCGCAAGAGCGTGCATAACCCCACTCAATTGGGAAAGTTGTAATTTATGGTATAATCGGGATGCAGGTGGCGGACTTTGGAACGCCGATTTCCTTGAAAAAACAGGGAGTTACATGAAAAGACGTGAATTTCTGAGTTTGGCCGCGGGCGCGGCCGCGTTCAACATCGGCGGTGTCGCCTTTGGGCAGAGCCGCGCGAAGCAGATTGCGGCGGGACGAAAGATCCGCGTGGCGCTGATCGGATGTGGCGGGCGCATGCGGAGCGTGCTCGTGACGAAGTGTCTGGACGAGGAGATCGTCGCGATGGTCGATCCGGATGCGCCGCAGATGCGCTACACCCGAGACCGCGTCGCGAAGCTCGCCCCAGCCTACGATCTTTCGAAAGTGAAGGAATTCGCAGACTACCGCGAGTTTCTGGACAAGATGGGGGACGAGGTCGATGCCGCGATCATCGCCTCGAACCAGCAGTCGCACGCGCCAATCGCGATTGCCTGCATGCGGAAGGGCATCCACGTCTATCTCGAGAAGCCAATCTGCTACAGCGAGGAGGAGGCGGATCTGCTGGCGGAGGCGCAGCGGAAATACGGCGTCGTGACGCAGGCCGGACACCATGGGCATTCGGGAGCGTTCCAGCCGCTCGTCGCGGAGTACGTGCAGAGCGGCGCGCTGGGACAGGTCCGCGAAGTGTGGAGCTGGAGCGACCGCTTCAACGCGCAGCGGAGCCTGAGCCCGGTGATCGAGCCACCGAAGGGCATGAACTGGGATTTGTGGGTGGGGCCGGCCGAGATGCGTCCCTACCGTCGGTCCTATCTTGGCCAGCGCTGGTACGACATCCGTGGCTTCGGCAACGGCTCTCTCGGCAACATGGGCAACCACGTGCTGGACGCGCCGTTCTGGGCGCTCAACCTGATGAACACGCCGCCGACCTCGGTGACGATGGAGGACATGAGCTATGTCTGCCCGGAGTCCTGGCCGACGCGTGAGACAATCACGTATGAATTTCCGGCGCGTCCTGGCATGGACCCCGTGACGCTCCACTGGATGGACGGCATCAAGGACGACGTGCCGATCGACGAGAACGTACAGTACCACTACGCCAAGCGTGAATGGATGAACTTCCCGTCCATCGTCCTCGACTACGAGAAGAAATACAACATGAGCCTCGGCAACATCGGCACGCTTTTCCTCGGCGAGAAGGGCGCGCTGTGGGCGGGGCAGTTCGGCAACGCGTACCAGTTCGTGCCGCTCTCCCTCAAGAAGGAACTGCCCATGCCGCCGCAGAAATATCGTCGTCTCGCGAAGGGCAAGAGCCACGTGCACGAATTCTTCGACGCGATCCGCGAGGGGCGCAGGGCGAACGCGGACTTCGTCGACTACGGCGTACCTCTCGTGAAGACGGTTCTGCTCGGCAATGTCGTGGCGCTCGCCGCGCGCGACGGGAAGCCGCGCGTGGAGTGGAACGGCAAGTCCGTGACGAACAATCCCTCCGCCAATGCTTATTGCAGGACGACGTACCGCAAGGGGTGGGAGATCGAGATTTAGTGACGAAGAGTGAAAAGTGAAGAACGGAAAGACTGAAATGAGCCTGAAGATGCTGAAGTTTGCGTGCGCCGCGGCGTTGTGCCTGGGCGCGATGGGTGCCGAGGAGGCGAAGCCGGAGGTCATCGAGGAGACGGACGACACGATTCTCGAGAAGTACTTCGCCCTCGACACGGAGCTGACGTTCTACTCCGCGTACATCTGGCGTGGGCAGATTCTCTATGATACCCCCGTGTGGCAGCCCGCCGCGAATGTCTGGATCAAGTTCGGCGAGAACGCCGAATACGGCAAAATCAAGCTGCGCTGCTGGTCCAACTGGTCTCTCCAGGCCTACAAGCCGCCGCATCGCTTTGGTCAGATGAGCATCGTCGATGAGACGGTCAGCTACAACTACACGGCGTTCGACTGCCTCGACTTCGAGGCGGGCGCGATTCTGTACCAGTTCCCGAACCGCCACGGCAGGGGCATGCGCGACACGGACGAGCTCCTCGCGGGCGTGCAGTGGCGCAACAAGTATCTCACGCCGCGCGCCTACGTGTGGTGGGACTTCGACAAGAGCGGTCACAATGACCCCGACATGCTCTACTTCGACTTCGACTTCTCGCACGCGTTCAAGCTGGCGGACGATCTGACGCTCCGTCTCGGCTCCGGCTTTGGCGTCGGCAACGGTCCCTACAACGAGAACTATTCGAAGGGCGACTTCGACGGCGTTGCGTTCAACAACTTCCACACGGACGCCGCGCTCTACTACAAGCTCACGGATTGGCTCAAGGTGGGCGGTTCGCTCAGCTACTACTACAGCCTGAGCCGCCAGGTGCGGCACAGCCGCTACGACATGCACGACCACTACAACGCCGGCATTTTGCGCGGCGGCATCCACTTCGTGGCCAATTTCTAAAAGTTCAAGATGCCAGGTTCAAAGTTCCAGGTTTCGGATTGAGGGAAGGGGTTGAGGACGATGAGAAGACGCGAGTTCATTAAGATGGCAGCCATGGGCGTCCCGCTGTTCCACATCGGCTGTGCCGGTTTCGGGCAGGGGCGGAGGCGGCAGATCGCGCAGGGCGCGAAGATCCGTGTGGGCCTGATCGGGTGCGGGCACCGCATGAGCGAGATCATCCAGCTCGTGCTGGCCGAGAAGGTCGTCGCGATGGTCGATCCCGACCCCGCCTGCATCGCGAAGCTGCGCGAAAAGATCGCGAAGATTCCCGGAGGCAGCGAAGCCGTTGCGGGTTCGGTGAACTTCTCCGACTACCGCGAGATGTTCGACAAGATGGGAGACTCTGTCGACGCGGTCTTCATCTGCACGCCGAACCACCACCACGCCCTCGCAGCGGTGTGGGCGATGCGGCGCGGCATCCACGTGTACGTGGAGAAGCCGATGGCGCTCAACGTCGCCGAGGCGAAGTACATGCAGCGGCTGGCGAAGGAGACCGGGGTCACGACGCAGGTCGGAAACTTCGGCCATTCGACGCGCGCGATGGCGCTGTGCGTGAAGGCGCTGAAGGAGAAGGTCATCGGCGACATCGAGGACGTCTGGTGCTACGACGACCGCTGCAACGCCCTCGACCACCGTCCGCCGGCCAGCGAGCCGCCGAAGGGGATGAACTGGGACGCCTGGGTGGGTCCCGCACCGTGGGTTGACTACTATGGTCCCGAGGGCAAGCGCAAGGTGGGTCTCCATCCGCACGACTTCCACTGCTGGCAGGGGCTGGGCAACGGGTCGATTGGCAACATGGGCACGCACATCATGGATGCGCCGTTCTACGGGCTCGACCTCGGCGTGACGCCGCCGACCTCCGTCATCGCCCACGTGGCGGACTTCGCCTGCGAGGGCTCCTGGTCGTACCGCACGCGGCTTGAATGGAAGTTCCCGGCGCTTGGCGACCGCGGACCGATCAACCTGCACTGGTTCGACGGTCTGCGCGAGGGACTCAAGTTCGGCGACGTGAACATGAGCGACTGGGGCTATGCCGAGGGCGGGCGCAAGATGCAGTACCTGCCCGAGGCGTTGCTGAAGTGCGAGCGGGACTACCATCTCGAGAAGATCCCTTTCGCCTCGAATGGCTCGCTTTTCGTTGGCACGAAGGGCTGCATCTGGTTTGGCCACCACACGATGGTCCGCTTCCTGCCGAAGCATCTTGGCAAGGACATCGTCAAGAAGGCCGCCTGGACGATGCAGTCGCTCGAACATGTGACGGAATTCTACAATGCGGTCCGCGAAGGGCGCGAGGCCAATACGGGCTTCACGTTCTCGACGCCGCTTGCGGAGTCGTTGCTGCTCGGCAACGTGGCGACGCTGGGGGGACGCGTCGGAAAGACGCTCATGTGGAACGGCGAGCGCATCACGAATGACGAGGGTGCGAACCAGTACCTCGCCTCGACCTACAGGCCGGGGTGGGAGCTGAAAGGGTGAGAGTTCCAAGTTTCAGGTTCAAAGTTCAAGGTTCCGGGTTCAAGGTTCAAAGGTTTAAAGTAGGAGAAAAGATGAATCGGAGAGATTTTCTGGGTTTGACCGCAGCGTTTGCGGCAGCGGGGTGCACGACGACGGAGACGAAGAAGGTGGATGCGGTGACGAGCGCGACGCCCGTGGTGCCGTGGAAGCCGTTCCCGAACGCGAAGAAGGTCCGAGTGGTGCAGTGGGGGATGTGCCATGAGCACGCCGACGGCAAATTCAAGAGCGTGAAGAAGCTGCCGGATGACTACGAACTCGTGGGCATCATCGACGACCGTGAATCGAAGACCCCGCGTGAAGACCGCAATTTCAAGGTCTTCGACGGTGTGCCGCGGATGACGCCCGAGCAGTTGTGGGCGGACAAGTCCATCCAGTGCGTGTTCGTGGAGGTGACGAACGACGACCTTATCCCGATTGCGTGGAAGGTGGCGAAGCATGGGCTCGCGATGCATCTCGACAAGCCCTGCGGACAGAACCTCAAGAAGTTCGAGGCGCTGATGGACTTCTGCAAGGCTCGTGGCATCCCGGTGCAGATCGGCTACATGTTCCGCGTGAACCCCGCGATCAAGTTCGCGACGAAGGCAGTGAAGGAGGGCTGGCTCGGCGACATCATCTCGGTCGAGGCCGACATGTACCACGACTACGGCAGCAAGAACTACAACGCCTACATTGCCTCCTTCAAGGGCGGCATCATGTATAACCTGGGCTGCCACCTGGTCGACTTCATCCTTCCGATGATGCCGGGGATGCCTACGAAAGCGCACGTGGTGCGCCTGCCTGCGCCGGGTGATCCCGACAACGCCGGCACGAACTGCGTGAGTGTGCTCGAGTGGCCGCATGCGACCGTGACGGTGCGCTCCTCGCGCCATGCCGGGTGCTCGAGCCGTTGGCTTCGCATCCAGGGTACGAAGGGTGCGATCGACTTGCGTCCGATCGAGCGCTTCGACGGCAAGCCCACAACGCTCGAGCTTCGGCTCAAGGAGGCGGTGGGCGGCTACAAGAAGGGCATGCAGACCGTGGACTGCGGCGTGCAGAAGGACCGCTATGCCGACCAGTTGAAGGAGCTTGCCGACATCATCCGCGGCATTCGTCCCAATCCCGCCGGCCAGTACGAGCATGACGTCGCCGTCCACAAGGTGACGCTCATGGCGTGTGGGATGTTGTGAGAAGGTAGAGAGGTTGAGATGGTAGAAAGGGTGGAGATGGAGAAGAAGGGCATTCAGGATTACGCCTTCGCGGCGTTGCGGATGGCGGTGGGGTGGCATTTCCTCTATGAGGGAGTGTGGAAGCTCTGCCAGGACAATTGGTCCGCCGCGGGTTTTCTGAAGTCGAGCGAGTGGTTCGCGGGTCCGTTGTTCAAGGCGATTGCCGCGAATCCCGCGGTGATGCACGTCGTCGACCTCATGAACGAGTGGGGGCTCGTGCTGATTGGCCTTGGGCTGATCGCAGGTGTCCTCGCCCGGTGGGCGGCGGGGGCGGGAGCGCTGCTGCTGGCGTTCTACTACGTCTGCCAGCCGCCGTGGCTGAACGCGACGGGGGATTCCCACTATCTCTTCTTCGACATGCGCTTCGTCGAGGCGCTGGCGCTGGTCGCGCTGGCCGTCTCGCCTGGTCCGGGCGTGGCGGGGATGGTCAAGGGGCTGTGGGGCAAGTGGAAGGCGAAGAAGGGGGGCGATGCGCAGACCCTGGATCCGCTAGGGCGCCGCGAGCTGATCGGCGGAATCGCGTCCTGTGGCGTGCTGGCGCTCTTCGGCGGACTCTTCGCCCGCTGGAAGTGGGGTCCGAAGGTCGATGCCGTCACGAGCGCGACGGCGAAGGCGTTTGAGTTCACGGGACTCGACAAGCTCACCCATCCGATCGACCAGTTCGTCCAGATCGGCGCGGAAGGCGCGAAGGGGAGCTTCAAGCTGAGCCGTCTGATCCTCGGCGGCGGCATGATCAGCGGCTACGCGCATCCGCGTGACCTCAAGTACCTGAGCGGTTCGAAAGGTCTCATGAAGGCCTACAACACGCCGGACCGTACGCGCCACACGCTCGCGATGGCGGAGAAGACCGGCATCAACACGATCATCATCAACCCGCTCTTGATCGACACCGTCACGGACTACTGGAAGCGCACGGGCGGCAAGATCCAGTTCATCACGAACTGCGGCTATCAGGGGAAGCGCGGGGACGGTCCCGAGAAGATCGCCCAGGGTCTTGTCGACGGCGCGAAGATGAGCGTGGACCGCGGCGCGACCAGCTGTTTCATGCGCGGCGAGTACACGGACGACATGGCGACGAACAACCAGTACAAGCTCTTCCAGGACAGCTTCTCGCGGATGAAGAAGCTCGGCGTGCCGATGGGCATCGGCTGCCACGAGTGGAAGACGGTGAAGTTCTGCCTCGAGCACGACATCGTGCCCGACTACTGGATGCTCACCTTCAACAGCCGGAAGTACTGGAGCGCCACGCCCTCGTTCGGCACCAACCACGACAACTGCTGGTGCACAGATCCCGAGGGTCTCAGGGAGTACATGGCCACGGTCAAGCAGCCCTGGATCGCCTTCAAGGTGCTGGGCGCGGGCGCGATCCATCCCCGCGAGGGCTTCCCCTACGCGTTCAACAACGGCGCGGACATGATCTGCGTGGGCATGTTCGATTTCCAGATGGTCGAGAACGTCAATCTCGTGAACAAGATATTCGAGAAGGGCCTGCCGCAGCGGACACGCGCGTGGCACAGCTGAGGAGTTTGCCAGTTGTGCACTGACTGTGGTAGAATAGTGTCGTTCTTGGGGGAGGCTGTGCCAAATCCCCCACCATCCGCCTTGCGCGGATTTGATCTTTGACTTCGGTTGACGGCACAGGCGTCAACCACCGTCCTCCGTAACCGGGGCGTCACGCCCCGGAACGAGGAAGAACCTCACCGTATCCGGGGCGTCTCGCCCCGGCGAACTGAGGGGTCTGGGAGTCCCGAAAGACCCAACCGATAATAGTTGAGTTTCTGCTATATGTTGTAAAGAAAGGCGAATAGTATGGCTGCATTGACAGTGACGATAGATGTTCCACAGGAGGCTGGTCTTATTTTTGACCAGGAGGCATTGCGTCAGCAGTTGTCGGCTTTTGCGCGGATCCTTGTCTCCGCTCCCGTCTTTCGGAAAGAAGTTTCGCGGCATGAGGACATTCATGTCTTTGACGGTCTTCATACTGATTGGGGAGGGAATGCGGATGCTGTTGAAATCGCTTCCTCGTTGCGGGGAGACCGAAGCAGTTCGCGAACGGTGGGAACTTGGTGATGGAAATGGCGAAGTATCTACTGGACACGGACATTTGCATAGCAATGTTCAAGAATAGGGGTGGGGTTCGAGAGAAGATCATCGAAGTCGGGTGCCGGAACTGTTGTGTGTCCGACATCACGCTTGCCGAACTCTACTATGGTGCTGCAAAGAGCGAGAAACCCGAGCATATTGACGATGTCGCCTTCGTTGTGAGTCATTTTGAGGTTCTTTCAATCCATTCTTCTTTGGCGAGGTATGGTCAGACAAAATGGATGCTGCAGAAACAGGGATGTCCATTGGATGATTTCGACTTGCTGATCGGCACCAGTGCAGTGGAACAGAATTTGATCATGGTGACCCATAATCAGAGGCATTATGCGCGAATACCGAACATTCAACTGGAGGATTGGATTGTCGGGTGATTTTTCGCCATTGCCCGCCGTACGCCGACTGTGGTAGAATAATCTCGTTTTCGGGGGAGGCTGTGCCAAATCCCCACCTTCCGCTCCGCGCGGATTTGATCTTTGACTTCGGTTGACGGCACAGGCGTCAACCACCGTCCTCCGTAACCGGGGCGCCTCGCCCCGGAACGAGGAAGAACCTCACAGTAACCAGGGCGTCTCGCCCCGGCAAACTGAGGAGTCTGGGAGTCCCGAAAGGACCCAGGCACGTACGCAACTTGCGTACTGAGCTTTGTTGGAAAACCGCCAAATCTTTCAAACTGAAGCGAGGTATGTAAGTGCGCTACGTGGTATCCACGTGGCGTGCTTTCTATTCGTGTTTCAGTTTAGGCGCTTGGCGGTGCCTCCAATAAGACATGGAATTGAAGGCACGCCACTCTTTTTTTGCGCCGGGGTGGGGCATGTGCGTGAACGAGGCGTGCAAAAGGTGTCACCGAGAAGGAGGGTTTGCAGATGACAAACGCAGCACTTGAAGGAAAGCCGTATGTGCGGATTTTTGTCTGTGCCATCATTGTCTTTGCCGGCGTGTTTGGCGTTGCACGGCAAATGCCTCCCACTTATCTGGAAGATGTTCGTCGTGCGAAGGCGATGGGATTCACGATCGAATATGACGAGGAAAAATGCAGTCTTGAGGATGTCGCGACGACGTTGCATGACGTACTTGAGATCATGGAGAACGACTTCCCGAAAGACTTCTTCAGGAAAGGCGGTCTTTTGCGTCTCATCTTCCAGCAACAGATGACGTCGATTGATGGTGGTTTCACGGCCGCGGGGTTCGGTGGAGGCGGTGCGATGACTCTTCCGGCTGGCACCCGAATGTCCCGCGGCGGACGGAACCGCGAGGTCATCGCGCACGAGATGTATCACGTCTTCTCTTCGGGTGCCAACGACAGTGAATGGTGCAGCTACAATCATCGGGACTTCATTTACAAGCAGCAGCGCGCAGAAATGAATTTCAATTACACGGAGAAGGAGCAGGCGCGCTACTTGAAGAAGGTGGCAAACAGCCCCAAGAAAGCTCGCAGTTATCAGATCGAGCGCGAATTGGGGAGGAAGGCGCTTGCGCAAATCGCCCGAAACGACGAGAATCCTGAAATCCAGAGCGACTTCGTCTCTGGTTATGCACAGACGAATACGCATGAGGACCGTGCCGAGACCTTTGCCAAGATGTATTGTGAACAGGAATACTTCTTTGCGCGTGCGGCACAAAGCGAAACTTTGCGCAAGAAGATGATATTCATTCAGAAAGAGACGAAGGAGTGGCTCGGCTCCCGCTATTGGCGGAATGTCACCGAATATGGGAACGATCCGAAAGTCTATATTCTCTCAGCGCCAACGGCTGATACTATGTATTATAGATTGCCGCGGGTTACTATTCCACGGACGATTTTGGATGAGAAGAAAACTCTCGTTAAATATAAGGACCTGAAGGGCAAGATCAAGCCTGGTCTGCCGGTTGAGCGCATCATGAAGCGTTTGCGTGCCGATATCGACCGCGCAGTGGAAGTCGACGGTAGCGTATTGTTCATGACTGCACTCGAAGAGCGCAAAAAGGAGGCACTGCTGATCGTTGGAAACATTTTAGGCTACAAAGGGGCGCTCATCGCCTGTGCAAAGGAGCTGAAGGAACGCGGAGATACGAAAGGAGTCGAGAAGACGCTTCATTTCCTAATCAACATGTGGCCAACGCAGAAGGAGGAATGGTTGAGTCGTTTTTCTGATACTCATTGAGTCAAGTGATGTCTGTGCAGGATAATGCAAATTCCAATCTTTTGCCAGTTGGTCGTTTGCGCTATACAGGAAGGCCGGCTTCCCGTTCAGATCTCTGTACGATTCAAGGTCTTTTCCGATCTTACGACTAAGCATGATTATTTCCGGTTTTCAGGGATGTATATTAAATCGATGTCACTTTTTTCTGCTTTATGTGTCTCGCTTCTGCTACTTTGTCCAGTCTCCGATCGGACATGTTTTTGGGGCGGAGGGACTCGTCCAGGAGCTATTACTGGGTGCTCGGCAAGTCGTCGCTTGTGGATGCGGGCGAGTGGCAGTATCCCACGAATGCCCTCCACCGCTTCTTCAAGATCTCGGTCGAGATGCCGTAGGGGAAGTCCTGCTTCTGTTCACGGGACATCTGGGGCGAGACGCCCCGGTTCTGGTATGGGCAAGGGGTGCGTGTCCCTGTACATAGTTCTCAATGGTCACGCCGGACGTGACCATTGAGAACTATGTATAGCCTCGCGCCGAGCCGATATCTTTCGCGGAGGCGTGGAGACAGAGAGATTTTGAGTTATGTTGAGTGTCACAGGAAAAACAGCTTTCGCCTGGTGACGATGTTTCTTTGCAAGGGTTGCCACATAAATTTCGATTTTAGCTGGGAAGTCAACAAAATTCTGCGCCTACGCGAGATGCCTTTATCGTTGATCTTCCGATTTTGGGTTAAACGGTTAATGTGCCGTGCGGGCCTGATGCGACGAGCCGTCGCGTCTACGATGTGGGTGACATGACGTACAAACCGGGGCGAGGCGCCCCGGTTACGGGTATTCTTCCCGAAGTCTTACGTCCCAAGTCCTTCCATTCTTTCAAACATTCTCAATTCCAACATCCAAACATTGCAACCGGAACGCTAAAATGATATGCTTTGAGTTGCAACGATGGTTGCAGAAACACGGGTTGCAAGTTGAAGTTGATAGAAATGGAGAAACTTTATGCGTTTTTATGATCGGGAGAAGGAAATCTCCTATCTGAGAGGCGAACGAGCGCGCCAGGGAGGCGGGGCGCGGATGACGGTTGTCTCCGGCCGTCGTCGGATTGGCAAGACGCAGATGATTCACCATGCGATGAGCGATGAGGCTTATCTCTATCTGCTCGTCTCGCGTCGTGCGGAGGCAGACCAATGTGCGGATTTCGCCGAGAAAGCGCGTGAGGCGCTTGGAATTTCAATCTATGCGAAGTCTATGCGTTTTGGAGAATTTTTCCGCGTGTTGATGGAGGAGTCCGTGCGACGCCCCATGACAGTGGTCATCGACGAATTGCAGGAGTTCATGTATGTCGAGCCAGGTGTTTTCGGTGAGATGCAGGCCGTGTGGGATCGGCTTCATGCGACATCTCAGATGAACCTCGTCGTCTGCGGTAGCGTGAATACGCTCATGAATCGACTCTTTTTCGAAGATGGCCAGCCTCTCTACGGACGGAGCACTGCGCATGTCAAACTCGAACCGTTTACGCTCGACGTCCTATCTCGGATTCTCCGCGACTACAATCCACAGGCGACGGCGGACGATCTGTTGGCACTCTGGACGTTCACCGGCGGTGTGGCCCGGTATGTGGAGGAACTGATGGACCGTGGCGATGTGACACGCGAGAAGATGATCGAGGGCGTTCTTGGCGAACATTCGTTCTTTCTGGACGAGGGGCGAGGTGTTCTCGTGCAGGAATTCGGAAAGGAGTACGGCACATATTTTTCCGTCATGGCGGCACTTGCGCGGGGCATTACAACACGCAATGAAATCGAACAGATTGTCGGTACAAGCGTCGGCGGACATCTTACCAAGCTCGAATCCTCGTATTCGCTTGTTCGCAAACGCCAACCGATCTTTGAGATGAATCAGAACAAGGCCTGTCGTTACCAGATCGTTGATAATTTCTTCTCGTTCTGGTTCCGCTTCATCTACCGCAACGCCGATCTCATCGAATTGAAGCGTCACGACGTGCTTCAGGAGTATCTCCGACGCGACTATGAGACGTTTTCCGGGTTTGCGCTGGAGAGCTATTTTCGCGAGAAGTTCATTGAGGAGAAACGTTACACGCGCATAGGCTCCTGGTGGGATCGAAAGGGGGAGAACGAACTGGATCTTGTCTGCGAGGACGCGCTTTCCAATCGTCTCGATATCTATGAAGTGAAGCGCGATGCGGCGCGGGCTGACACGAGGCTTCTTGAGACGAAGGTCGAGGCCTTCCTTCGAAAGAATCCAGAATGCCGCAGTCGAACGATTACGCTCGGGGTTCTATCAATGGCCGATATGTGATCGGCGAGGATCGCCGGCAAGATGGGGCGTCTCGGATTGGCACCGCAGACGAAGTGGCGCGCGCCAGTCGGTGATTCTTTTGCTATAATCATCGTCCGTGAATTTCAACGAAAGGAATCTCAAGATGGTCAACAGAAGGTCTTTTCTCTCGGGTGGTGCGCTCATGGCGGCGGCGGCGGTGGCGCCGGCGAAGGGCGCGGAGGCGCCGAAGAAGGTCCGCAAGCCCTACGAGGGGATCGGCGATGCGCCGTTCGTCGTGGCAGAGCCGTGCCTGCAGGCGCCGGCGGAGACGACGATGGGCGTGACCTGGGCCGTGTCGGGCCTCGCGAAGGGCGTGGTCGAGGTGGCGGACAATCCCGAGATGACGAATGCGCGCACGGTGAAGTCGGGCGGCTACGGGCTCGTGCCGATCGACATCGCGGCGCTGGAGGTCCGTCTCGAGGGACTCAAGCCCGCGACGACCTACTGGTACCGCACGATCACGACGCCGTTTACGGACTACAAGAACATCTACGACGCGAAGCTGGGCGAGCCCGTCGTCGGCAAGGTCCATTCCTTCACCACGCTCGGTGCGGCGGCGAAGACGCACTTCGCGGTGATGAATGACACGCACGCGCAGTGGAAGGCGTTCGACCTCGTCACGAAGAAGATGAAGGCCCTGAAGCCGGGCATGATCATCTGGAACGGCGACGCGACGAACACGACGCAGGAGAAGGCGACGGCCGTGCAGATCTTCCTCGATCCGCCGGTCGAGGCCAAGGACTACGCGGCGGACATCCCCGTCTGCTTTGAGAGCGGCAACCACGACTTCCGTGGTAGCTGGATCTCCAAGAAGGAGGAGGTCATGCAGCCCCGCCATCCGGCCGAGCGGACGGGTGCGGAGTGGGATCTCAAGTGGAACTTCGCGGTGCGGATGGGCGATGTCGCGCTGATCGGCATGGACACGGGCGAGGACAAGCCGGACGGGCATCCGAAATGGTTCGGCCTCGCCAACTTCGAACCCTACCGCAAGGCCCAGGCCGCGTGGCTCGAGAAGGCGCTCGCGCGTCCCGACATCGCGTCCGCGAAATACAAGGTCGTCTTCTGCCACATTCCGCTCTACGCGGCGCCGGACCATCCGGACTATCCGCATGACGGCGTGAAGATCGACCCGCACGACTACGCCTTCTGGTCGCGCGAGTGCCACGATCTCTGGAATCCGATCCTCGTGAAGAATGGCGTTCAGCTTGTCATCTGCGCCCATAAGCACAAGTACCGCTTCGACGCACCGACTGCGGACCGTCCCTGGGCGCAGATCGTCGGTGGTGGCTGCGAGCTTCCGAAGGATATCCCCGAGCGCTTCCCGACGGTGATCGAGGGAATGGTCGAGGATGGGAAGCTCAAGATCACGATCCACAACCTCAAGACCGGCGTCGTGCAGGCCGAGCACCTCTTTTAAGGTTAAAAGGTTAAAGAGTTAAAGAGTTAAAAGGTTAGGCTCTTGGAAGTTTTTAGTGGAACGCGGATGCCTCCGGCATACGCAAATGTTGGCGAAATCCGATCCGTCTACAACGCCCGCGCCAATGACTTGGTTTGGGGGTGTTCAGTGGCCGGATTTTGATGCGCGGGCTACGACGGAATCGGATTTCGCCAAGATGCTTGCAGTGTCGTCGACACCAGATCAGAAAGGGATTGGTTCTCCAATGTACGAACTTGCCGAAAACCGTTTGTGGCGTAGCTTCGGCCTTGAATGGGTGAGACCAATTCCGTCCATGAGAAGTCAATGGCCGAAGCGTCGTAGCCACAACGGGTTTCGGCAAAATCTGCGTATGCCGAAGGCATCTGCGTTCTGGATATGCAATTCGCCACTAAAAACTTCGATGAACCAAAGGTTCGAGGAGCTGAGGGTTAAAGGGCTGGAGGGTTGGTTGAGTGTTTCCCGTTGAAGAGGTCATACCTGGAATCGCGGAGTCGCTCGCGCGCAATCGCACGGTTGTGCTGCGGGCGCCGCCGGGCAGCGGCAAGACGACGTGCGTGCCGCCCGCGTTGCTGAATGCGCCGTTCCTGCAGGGGAAGAAGATCCTCATGCTGGAACCACGGCGATTGGCGGCGCGAAGCTGCGCGGCGTACATCGCGAGCCGTTTGGGGGAGCCTCTGGGGGAAACGGTGGGATTTCAGGTTCGTCTCGAGCGGAAGATCTCCGCCCGGACGCGGCTCGAGATCGTGACGGAAGGGCTTCTGGCGCAGCGGCTCGTCTCCGACCCCGAGCTCTCCGATGTGGGGCTCATCATCTTCGACGAGTTCCACGAGAGGTCCCTGCAGTGCGATCTCGGGTTCGCGATGGCGCTCGACGTGCGCCGTGCGCTGCGGGACGATCTGCGGCTTCTGGTGATGTCCGCGACGCTGGACGTCGAATCCATTGCCGCGCATCTGGGCGACGCCGACATCCACACCGCCGAGGCGCGGATGTACCCCGTCGAGACGAAGTATCTTCAGATCGAATCCACCGCGCCGATCTCCGCGCAGATGGCCGGCGCGGTGAAGCGCGCTCTGGCGGAACCCGGCGGCGACATCCTCTGCTTCCTGCCGGGCGAGGGAGAAATCCGACGCTGCGAGGAGGATCTGCGGGCCGACGGCGTCGATCGCCTGGGGGGCGTGGTGATGCCGCTCTATGGTGCGTTGCCGAAGGAGGAGCAGGATGCCGTGCTGCGTCCGCTGCCGTCTGGCAACGGAAAACGCAAGGTCGTGCTCGCCACCTCGATCGCCGAGACGTCGCTGACCATCGAGGGCGTGACGACGGTGATCGACTCGGGGCTTATGCGCGTGAGCCGGTTCTCGGCGAGTTCGGGCATGAACCGACTGGAGACACTACGCCTCACGCGCGACCGGGCGGAGCAGCGGCGCGGTCGTGCGGGACGCGTCTGCGCGGGAACGTGTCTGCGGCTCTGGACGGAGGCGCAGGACCGTCTGCTGCTGCCCGCGATGAAGGCCGAGATCATGGACGCCGACCTCGCGCCGACCGTGCTGACGGCGGCGACGTGGGGAACGACGGCGATCGACGGGCTCCCCTGGTTGACGCCGCCCCCCGCGGCGAACTGGGAGAACGCGAAGTCGCTGCTGCGGATGCTGGGCGCTTTGGACGCGGAGAACCGCATCACGGACCGGGGACGCCGCATGGCGCGTCTCGCGGCGCATCCGCGCCTCGCGAATATGATGCTCTATGATCGCGGGGCGGCCTACTGGGCGGCGATCATCGAGGAGGGGACGAAGGTCCGCGAGACGGACATCTCCCGTCTGCGCCCGACGCCGCGCATGCTCGAACTTGCGCGGCGCTGGGGATACGAGCGCGGGACGCGTCCGCCCGACCCCGAGGTGCTGGCCTTTGCCTTCCCGGACCGCATTGCCCGCAACCGCGGCAACGGAACCTTCCAGATGACCTGCGGACGCGGGGCCTTTCTCGAACGGACCGAGGTGCTGGCAACCTCGCCCTATCTCGTGCTGTGCGATCTGGACGACCGTGGCGGCGATGCGAAGATCCGCCTCGCGGCCGTCATCACGGAGGATGCGATTGAGGAGATGTTTGCGGACCAGATCGCGGATGGCACGGTGACCGAGTGGGACCGGCGGACGGAGTCCGTCCGTGCCGTGCGCCAGCGTCGGCTGGGGCGCATGGTGCTGGCGGAAGGCGGGCAGTCCAAGCCCGACGAAGCCGACGTGCAGACCGCGCTCTTCGCGGGCATCCGCCAGAAGGGCGCGGCGAATCTGCCCTGCTGGACGCCGGGCATCCGTCAGCTCCAGGCGCGCATCAACTTCCTCCATCGCGTGCTGGGGGATTGGCCGGACGTCTCGGACAAGGCGCTGGAGGACCGCCTCGAAGACTGGTTTGCGGGCTTCACGACCGGCATGAGCCGTTGGACGCATCTTGAACGGCTCGATCTTGCGGTGGTGCTCGATTTCGCTCTGTCGGAGTCGTCCCACGACCGCCGTGAGCTCGACCGTCTCGCGCCGGTGAAGATGGAGGTGCCGAGCGGGTCGATGATGACGATCCACTACGAGGAGGCGGAGCCGTTTGTCGCCGTGCGCCTGCAGGAGTGCTTCGGACTCCAGGCGACACCGAAGGTCGCGGGGGGACGGGTGCCAATCGTGATGCACCTGCTCTCGCCGGCGCAGCGTCCCGTGCAGGTGACGAAGGATCTTGCGGGCTTCTGGCAGACCAGCTACGCGCTCGTCCGGAAGGACATGCGCGGCCGTTATCCCAAACACTACTGGCCGGAGGATCCGGCCACCGCCGTTGCGACTCGCCGTGTTCGACCGCGTCCAGATCAACAGTAGCCTGAGACGACTTCTGTTCTGGGGATTTTCGGCGGGGGCTTTCGCCGCGTATCTCGTCCTTGTCGTCGGGATGCGTCCCATGATCTGGAAGCTGGCGGACCAGGCCTTCTGTCTGGCCGACTGGGAGGGGTTCCGCGAAGCTGCGTTGCCGGGGCTCTACCCCGGCGGCGTGCTGAGATGGTTGGCGGCGCTGCTGATGTCGACGGGACTGGTCGACGGAGTGTGGTGGATTCCCTATGTGGCGCTGCCATTGGTGTTCGCCTGGAAGGGCCGGGTGTCGCCGTTTCTGCTGACCGCGGCCTCGCTTCTGCATCTGGGCACGCGGGTGTGGCAACTTCCCGACTATGCGTTCCCGATGACGAATCTGCTCGGCATGGGGGTGGTGATCGGCTTTTTCGTGGCCCTTCGTCCGCTGGCGCGCAAGGGGTGGTGGAGTCTGGCGGCAGTGGGGCTCTGCGCGGTGGCGTTCATTCCGTTGGGGATGTATGCGGTGTTCGCCGGCGTGCTGTTGGCTGTCGACTCCCTGATCCGCATGCGCGCGCGGTTGCCGCTTGTCGTCGGATGCGCGCTGCTGCCGCTTGTGCTTCTGGTCTCCGTACCATGGTTGGCATCCACGTTCGTCTACGACGATGTGGCGCTTGATCTCCTGGTCGGCTATTCGCAGTCTGTGCTCAATGGGGCGTTGCTGGAGCCATTCGGATTCTGGCCGATTCTTGCGTTCCTGTTGCTAGGTGTGGAACTTCTGCAGCCGAAGCTTTGTGTCCGTGTTCCGATGGCTGCGGCGCTCTGCGGATTGATGTTTCTGGGGCTTCCGAAGGACGACGTTCGGCCGCAGTTCCGCATGGAACGGTGCATGGTGGAAGGACGTTATGCGGACGCCTTGAGGGAGGATGCGCGGGAGGATCACCCCCTGCGGATGTCCATCGCCTATCGGGTCTACGCCCTGTGGCGGACGAATCGGCTCGAGAACGACCTCTTCGCGCGGCCGTTCACGTCGTTTCACCGTAGCACGGTGGCAGAAGAACTGCGGATGGACGGGCAGAACCTGCTTTTCGACTATGGGTTCCTGCAGCCGGCCCGACAGCAGGCGATGGAGAGCGCGGCGGCGAAGGGATGGCAGCCGGGGCATCTGCGTCTGCTGGGCGATGTGGCCTATCTCACGGGAGAGCCTGCGCTGGCGGTCCGGTACTGGAGGCTGTTGGCGCGGTGCCCGTTCCGCGGCGAATTCGCGCAGCGTCGTCTGCGGGGACTGTACGAGGGGAAGGGGCTTGACGATTCCACCTTCGGGGATCTGCGTGCCGTCGCGATGCTGCACGCGGTCTGGCGGGAGACGGTGGGCATTCGCGAAGAACCGCCGTTCTATCATTTCCCAGACAGGAACGTGGAGGCGTTCGTGTATGGACGCCTGTTGACGATCAAGGGAACACCGCCACCGGAGGTCGCGAGGCTCGCGTTGGCGGCCTATCTGCTTGAGAAGGACGCGAAGGCGTTGGTGGAAAGTCGTGGCATCATGGATGCGCTTTGCCCCGAGGGCCCCTGGCCGCGCGTCTGGCAGCAGGGCGTGCTCTCATGCCTGGGAAAATGTTCCGAAGACGAGCGCACACGACTGGTCGCCTCGCTTCGGGAGGGCGTGTTCACGCAGGACGAGGTCGACCGCTTCGACCGTTTCGTCGCGGACATCCAGAATGCCGCATCGCAGGCGGTTGATTTTTCGACGCGTTACGGTGACACCTACTATTTCTACGAGATGTTCGTTCAATGATCCGCATCCTTCAGATTCCGCTTCTGTGTGCGTCGACCAGGGCCCTGTTCGGGGCGGTGGTTGCCTGCGGACTTGCTTCTGTGGGTGGAGCGGCCGTGGTCGAGCCTGATTATTTTGGCATCGAGATTCCACCGAACATCGCACCGCTCAACCTCGATGTGACGGGCGCGGAGAGGGTCCGTGCGACGATGCGGGCCGCGGATGGCGATAGTCTTGCCGCCGACGGGCCGGAGATTCGCTGGCCGGCGAAGAAGTGGAGTGCCTTCCTGGCTCGGCATGCGGGCGAGTCGTATGAACTGTCGCTGGAGCTGGACGGGAAGTCCGCGGGCGTGGCGACGAACAGAATTTCGCGTTTCCCCATCGATTCCCATTTGACGTATCGTCTGATTCGTCCGGGGTATTCGGACTTCGGCGTTGTCGGAATCTGGCAGCGTGATCTTACGGCCTTCGCCGAGCGACCGCTCTACCGCAACGTTCAGCACGCACAGAAGCAGTGCGTGAACTGCCACACCTACAACGCTTCGGATCCGAAGACTTATCTGTTCCATTCCAGACTCGAGCGCCACGGCACGCAGATCGTTTCCCCGAAATACGGCAGAATTCGCCGCGATATCCGCCTGCCGAACGGACTTGCCTGCACTTATCCAGCCTGGCATCCCTCGGGAGACTTCATCGCGTTTTCGGCGAACGAGACCTTCCAGGTCTTCTACGAGGTGTCGCCGGAGCGGATCGAGGTGGCGGATATCCGCAGCGACCTGCTGTTCTATTCACTGGCGGACGACCGCGTGATTCCTGTTGAAACGGAGTCGCACTTCCTCGAGAGCTTCCCGGCGTGGGATCCCGCAGGGCTCAGGCTCTTCACATCCCGTGCGCGTCTCGCCCCGGACGACGTCAGGCGCCGGGAGGCGGGGGAGTTCAGGGACGGGAACCATGTGGCCTTTGCCTCTATTACAAACCTCCATTACGATCTTGTGGTCCGAACCTTTGATCCGGAGAGGCGAACCTTCTCGGAGCCGCAGATCCTGGTGGATGGTATCAAGTCGAAGCGGAGCGTGACGTTTCCACGGGTGTCGCCGGATGGCCGCTGGCTGGTGATGACGGTGGGACCCTGCGGCGTGTTCCACATCTGGCACAAGTCGGCGGATCTCTGGATTCTGGACCTGCAGAAGGGGACGACGCGGAGTCTGGACGAGCTCAACGGTCCAAATGCCGACAGCTACCACTGCTTCTCGAAGAATGGGAGATGGATGGTGTTCAGCAGCCGACGGGATGATGGCGCCTATACGCGGCCCTATTTCGCGGCCTTTGACCCTGAGACCGGACGGTTCTCGAAGCCGTTCCTGCTGCCGGTCGAGAATCCATCCGAACATGGACGACGGATGCTGTCGTACAACGTGCCCGAGTTCAGCGCAGGGGCGGTGGAGGAGTCGCCGCGCGACCTGCATCGGCTCATCCTTGCCCCTACTGAAAAGAAATGATACAATTCCGCAAATTCAGCGGAGGATTGTAAATGCCGACGAAGAAAAAGAAGAACGATCCGCGTCCGAGCTGGGACGAGTACTTCATGGAAATCGCGTCCGTCGTCGCGAAGCGCTCCAATTGCTCGCGCCGTCAGGTCGCCGCGGTGATCGTGAAGGAGAACCACCTGCTTTCGACGGGCTACAATGGCACGCCGCGCGGCGTGAAGAACTGCTTCGACGGTGGCTGCCCCCGCTGTGCGGGGCATACGCCCAGTGGGGCCGGGCTGGACGAGTGCCTCTGCGTGCATGCCGAGCAGAATGCGATTTGCCAGGCTGCCCGCTACGGCATCAACGTTTCGGATGCAACGATCTACATCACGCTCTCGCCCTGCCTTACCTGCGCGAAGCTCATCATCAACGCGGGCATCAAGGAGGTCGTCTACGGAGGCGACTACACGGCATTCCTCGACACGGTGAAGGACATGTTCAAGGCGGCCGGCGTGAAGTGCCGATCCTTCAATCCGCGCAAGGCGTGATTGCGTCCGCACGGTGAAAATGGTAAACTAGCGGGACTTACCCAATCAATTTAAAAAAGGATAAAACAAATGCGCAAGAAAATCATTGCCGGTAACTGGAAGATGAACATCAAGCCGTCCGAGACGGCGGCTCTCATCAAGGCCGTCGCCGAGGCGACGAAGGACTACTCGAACGTCGAGATCGTGTGCTGCACGCCGGCGATCGACGTCCCGGCCGCGGTCGAGGCCGCGAAGGGCACGGCGGTTGGCGTTGGCACCGAGAACTGCCACTGGAAGGAGAGCGGCGCGTACACGGGCGAGATCTCCACGGGCATGATCGTCGACGCGGGCTGCAAGTACGTCATCACGGGTCACTCCGAGCGTCGTCAGTACTTTGGCGAGACGGACGAGACGGTCAACCTCCGCACGCGCGCCGCGATCGCCGCGGGCCTCACCTGCATGATGTGCATCGGCGAGACGCTCGAGGAGCGCGAGGCCGGCAAGCTCGTCGAGGTCATCGAGCGCCAGATGAACGTCGGCCTCAAGGACGTCACGGCGGCGGACTGCGCCAAGCTCGTCATCGCGTACGAGCCTGTGTGGGCGATCGGCACCGGCAAGACGGCGACCCCCGATCAGGCTCAGGAAGTCCACGCCCTCATCCGCGCGACGCTCGCGAAGCTCGTTGGTGCCGAGACGGCCGAGACGGTCCGCATCCAGTACGGTGGCTCGATGAAGCCCGGCAACGCGGCTGAGCTCCTTGCCAAGAAGGACATTGACGGCGGTCTCATCGGCGGCGCGGCCCTCAAGGCTGCGGACTTCGCCGGCATCATCGCCGCAGCGGCTGCCGCCAACTGAGTCGAATCCGCAAATTCGCTCTAAAACAATGAAGAAATCCTTCATCACGTCGGCCGTGCTCTTCTGCACGGCCGCCGTTGTCTTTGCCGGGCCTATGAAGAAGGCTGCGCCTGCGGCTCCGAAGAAGGTTCCCGCTCCCGCTGTCCAGAAGAAGGCTCCGGCTTCGGCTCCTGCGGCGCGCAAGGCCGCCCCGGCTCCTGTTGCGGCGCGTCCCGCGCCGGCGAAACCGGTATCCGGTGGCGGCTACCGTCCTGCGGGCACGCTCGCATTCGCGAACCTTGAGACGATTGCCCAGGCGGTCGCCAGCATCGCAGGACCAAAGTCCAGCGACGTCGTACTCAAGACGATGGTTCCGAACGCGATTCGCGGGCAGCTCTGTGCGAAGCTCTTCGGGCCGATGCGCCCAGGGGTGCCGGGAGTGGCCGTCTGCTACGTCGACCCGGCGATCGCGGCGCGCGTCGCGGCGTCCAAACGGGCGCATGAAGCCGATGTCACCCGTGGACAGCGCTGGAGTGTCGTCTACCCGACGTCGCTGCCGAAGGCCGAGTTCATGCGTCGGAATCCTGAGTCCGTGCCAGAGGCGAATGGATCGCTTCGTGTGCCGCCGGGGCGTATGTCCCGCCAGACGGTCTGGGTCTGGTTTTCGCCAGATGGCCAGTGGGCGGTGCAGGCGCCTTCGCCTTCGATGGCGGCCCATGCGTTTTCGGCTTCTGCCGGAGCGAGAGCGCGCCCGCTTGGTCCTAACCTCGGCATTATGCGAATGGATGCCTCGGGGACGCGTGCGCTTTTCGGCTCCGATCTCTTTGCGAATGGAGAGCTGACCATCCGCATGACGCCGCTCGGGCTTGAGCTGCGCGGCAGCGCGCAGCACATCCAGATGAAGCGTCCTCCGCTTCCCGCGCCTGCGCGTTCCCTCGCCGGCGTGCCGGCGAATGCGACGCTCTTCGGCGTGACGACGACGCCCTCCGACATCCATATGGCCGAAGACCTCTTCGCGCTCGCGGGACCGGAATTCGGTGGCTATGTGCGGAATTCGCTGAAGCTCCTTGAGCAGCCAGGCACGACGACGCTCTACCTCGACCAGCCCGGGGCTCCGACGGTCGGCCTCGCGCCTCGCGCCCGACTCGCGAAGATTCTGCCCGAGTCCCAGACGAACCCGGTTGCGGCGAATTCGCTTTTCTGTTCGCCGACAACGGTGCTCCGCCTCGGACTCCCGAAGGTCGCCGCCAAGATGTTGCCGATGGACAGCGTCCAGCTGCACGTCGCCCTGCGTCTCCTGCGCAGTGCGCGCGGCGAAGGCATGGGGGCGATGAGCTGGCATGACGGTACTGTCGACCGACTGCTAGTCCGCATCTCGCGTGACGAGCTCTACGGAACGGCGAACCTCTGGAGCATGCTGTTCCTTTAAGTTCTCGGTTGTGGTATAATGCGCGCCATGAAGAATCTTCTCATGGCGTGCTTTTTTGTTCCTCTGGCGTGTTGTGCCGCGGAAGGGGATTCCCTCGCTGCGCGTTTCGCCAATCCTCCCGAGTCCAGTCGCCTGCAGACCTGGTTCCACTGGATTGGCGACTGCGTGACGAAGGAGGGCCTTGTCGCCGATTTGAAGGCGATGGGAGAGATGGACATCGGCACGGCCCATGTCTTCATGCCCTCCATGGCTCATCTGCCCGTGACCGCGAAACCGCTGACGCCCGAGTGGTTTGGACTGTGGGAGACGGCGGTTCGGGAGGCAAAAAGGAACAACGTCAAGCTTGGTTTCCACAACTGCCCCGGCTGGTCGAGTTCCGGTGGCCCCTGGATTCGTCCCGAGAATTCGATGAAGGTGGTCGTAGCCTCCGAGACGGACTACGATCCCGCTTCCAGTGCCGCGGAGGTCACATTGCCGCAGCCGATGACCCTTCACGAATTCTACCACGATGTCGCGGTGATGGCGTTTCCGATTCAGCGGCCGCCGCGGCTCGTGAAGGCGTCCGGTGACTTCCCCGGCGACTTCGCGGGATTCTGCGCGGGCAAGGCGGCGCTGAAACTGCCGCTCGGCAAGGCCAGCGCCCGCTGCGAACTCACGCTCGAATATGATCGACCGACGTCTCCGGGCACCGCGGTCTTCAGTTTGGACGATACGCAGTTCTATGCGAAGGGGACGATCTCCGCGTCGGCGGACGGCAAGACCTGGACAAAGTGCTCAGACTGGCGGTATACGCTCTACAACGCGCAGAAGACGCCGAAGACGCTGAGGCTCGCGCAGACGCCGAAGGATGCGAAGTTCTTCAAGATCCGCTTCAACTACATTCCGTGTCCGCCCTGGGTTGGCGTTCGGGACAAGCTGCTCACCTCCTTCTCGTTCACCGAGCTTCCGCGGGTGGAGGATGTCGACGCGAAGAATTCCGCCGCGACGTCCATTGGCTACGTTGCGCCGCAGAATGCAGACCAGAGGGGAATTTCAAGGCAGGCCCTCGTCGATCTCACGTCGGCCCTCGGGTCCAATGGTGTGGTCTCGGTGTCCGCGCTCGGGACCTCGGCCCCTCTTTGGCGGATTCTCCGCATCGGCTACACGACGACGGGCAAGAACTGCGCGCCCGCGACGCTCAGCGGCCTCGAGTGCGACAAGCTCTCGAAGAAGGGACTGGACGCGCATTGGCCCAATATGCCGAAGCGAATGCTGGAGGCGCCGGGAGCGAAGGACGTCGTTTCGATCTCCATCATCGACAGCTACGAGGTCGGCGGACAGAACTGGACGGAGGCGATGCCGGAGGAGTTCAAGTCCCGCAGGGGCTATGAGCTCCGGACATGGCTGCCCGCGCTGGCCGGGTATGTCGTTGGCACCGCGGGCGAGACGGCGAAGTTCCTCTACGACTATCAGCGCACGGTGAGCGACCTCTTCGCGGAGAACTACTACGACTATTTCGCGGAGCTGTGCCACAGGACTGGCATCGAGGCCGCATGCGAGCCCTACGGCGGACCGTATGACTCGCTTCGCTGTGGGGCGAAGAACGACGTCCCGACGGGCGAGTTCTGGCTGGGACGCGAGCCTCACGGATCTCCTCGCGTCGCGGCCTCCATCGGCCACCTCAATGGCCGCTCCAAGATTGCCGCCGAGGCCTTCACCACCGAGGCGAAGGAGGGTCGCTGGCAGATCACTCCTGCCGAACTCAGGCGGTGCGGCGATATGGGGTGGCTGGACGGCATCTCCCAGCTCGTCTACCACAGCTATCTCCATCAGCCGTTTCCGAATGTGCAGCCGGGCATCTCCCTGGGACGGCATGGCACGCAGCTCAACCGCAACACCACCTGGTGGCCGGAGGGCATTCACTGGAGCCGTTATGTGCGGCGGGGACAGTTCCTGCTGCAGAGCGGGCGCCCCCAGGCCGAAGTTCTTGTCTTCAGGGAGTCGAATCCGAATGGTCACCGCTATGCTTCGGAATTGGCTGCCGCAGGCGGGAATTTTGACTATTGCGGCATTGCCGATCTGATGCGGCTTTCAGTCGTGGATGGTGGCGTCGCGGTCCCGGGCGGACTCCCCTATGACGTGCTCTACATTGACGGGGATGCCTATCTGACCGTGGCGACGCTGCGGAAGCTGAAAGCGCTCGTGGATGCGGGTGCGCGAGTTGCGGGTGCACGGCCGGAAGGTTCGCCGTCGCTCTCCGACGACGCAGCCGAGTGGAAGGGGCTCGTGGAGGCGCTCTGGCAGAATGACCGCGTGAAGTCCGTGAACGGTGCAAGAGCGGCGCTTGCCGCATTCGGACGGAGAGTCAACGCCGACTCGCAGGGGTGCTTGCGGGCCTGTCGCCGACAGATCGATGGGCGTGACGTCTATTTCGTCGTCAACGCGAAGGACGAGACCTTTGACGGCAGCGTGTCCTTTGCCGCACAGGGGGTGCCGGAGCTTTGGGATGCCAGGGACGGGTCTGTTCGGGTGTTGCCAGTCGTGAAGGGGACTCCAGAGGCTGGTCGCGTGAAGACCCAGTTCGCGCTCCCGCCGCATGGCTCGTGCTTTGTGGTATTCAACCCTTCGGCGACGCCGTCCGTGTGGGTGGACGAGAAGCCTGTTGAATATGCTGACGTGGTCGTGCTCTCGGCCCGCTACTGCGCGCGCGACGACAAGACGATGGGGCGTGACGTCGCAGACAAGGTGAGACGGCTGCTGGCGGAGGGGCGCCGCGAATTCAAGGTCGAGAATCCGCTGCTGGGCGGAGATCCCGCATCCAACCACTACAAGGTGCTCGACCTGATCTACACCGTCGACGGCGAACGGCGCCAGCAGACGGTACAGGAGCGAGCGTTCGTCTCGTTCGCATTTCCACGGAAGATGGCGGCGAAGACGGTTCCTGTCTTGGCGGATCTGAGCACGAATTGGACGGTGACGTCCTTCACAGGAAAGAACGCGCCGGGAGCGCCACTGCGGCTGGAGAAGCTTCGGTCCTGGTCGGAGTCCGTCGACCCGAAGTTGAAGTACTTCGCCGGCCGCGCCGTCTACGAGAAGACGGTTTCCTCCACGGAGCTGAAGGCTCTTTATGGCAAGGACGGCATCGTCCTGGACCTGGGGGCCGTGAAGGACGTGGTGAACGTGTGGGTGAATGGGAAAAGCCTCGGTTGCCTCTGGGAAGCTCCCTACCGTGTGAAGCTCCCTGCCGACCTCTTCGGCTCCTCGCGCCAGGAATCCCTCAACCTCAAACTCGAGGTGATCAACACCTGGCCGAACCGTCTCATTGGCGATGCAGTTGCGCGCAGGGACGGTGCCGCCGAGCCGATGTCCAAGAAGGGACCCTGGCCGCAGTGGGTGTTGGACGGGAACGCCGATTCCGGCACGGGCATCTACACCTGGAGCAACTTCATGGGCTGGAAGGCCGACGAGAAGCTGCTGCCTGCGGGATTGATCGGGCCCGTTCGGTTGCTGAAAGCGGAGTGACGGAATGATCTACGCAGTCATATCGGATGTCCATGCGAACCCATGGGCGCTGGAGCGGGCTCTGGACGACGCCCGCGCGCAGGGCGCAGAGAAGTTTGTCTGCCTGGGCGACGTCGTGGGGTACGGTCCAGATGCCGTGGGGGCCGTGAAACTCGCGCGCAAGGCCTTCGATGTGGTGGTGTTGGGCAATCATGATGCGGCGACGGTCGGGTTGATCTCCTCCGTGGATTTCAGGTCGGAGGCTCAAATCGGCGTCCAGCGCCATGCCCGCGAGTTGCCGGAGGAGAACCTCGCCTGGCTGCGCGAGTTGCCGCTCGTCCACCGAGCGCGTACGTTCCTCGCCGCCCATGGCTCGGTTTCGATGCCCGAGCAGTTTCCCTATGTGACTGACGTGGGGACGGCCCTGGCGGCATTCCGCGTCATGAAACAGATTCCGTTGTCCTTTGTTGGGCACACCCATGCCTCGCTTTGGATCGGATTGATGCCGGGTGGAAAGCTGCTGGCGGAGCGGTCGGACACGCTTGAAATCGACACGCGGAATCGTTACATTGTGAACGTCGGGTCAGTTGGGTATCCGCGCAACGAAACAGAGAGTGTCTATGTGCTCTATGATTCCCGGAAGCACCTTGTGACGTGGCGGCGGTTGCCATTCGACTACGACGCCTATTTCAAGGCGATGGAAAAGAAGAAAATCTACATCGCGCCGTGGCTGCGCGAGAATGCTCAGACGGCCAAGGCAAAGAAGACTACATGACGACTGCGGAGAGCCCGTGGTTCCGGAAGGGCGTGAGGTCCGTATTGAGCGGACGGTTCACGTCGAATCCGGGCATGTAGTCTCGTCCCGTGAAGGGGTATTTCGCCGCGGCCGTGAGATGGTAGGGAAGCAGTTCCACGCGGAGAAGTCCCGAAGGCCCCTCCAGGAGGCGGGCAAAGCCCTCCTTCGCCTCTGGCGTGTCGTTGACGCCGGGGATGAGGGGAATGCGGGCGATGAAGGGGCGCCCCGAATCCTTCAGCCAGCGGAGATTGGCATGGATGGGTGCGGGATCCACACCGGTCCAGCGTTTGTGCTCCACGGGATCGGGATGCTTGAGGTCCTGGAAGACGAGATCAATCTGCGAAACGACGCGCCGATAGGCGTCCGGGGCCGCGAAGCCGCTCGTCTCGATTGCGAGATGCAGGGGCGTGGGGGTCTTGAGCAGGGGGATCAAACCCTCGAGGAAGGCGGACTGCAGAAGCGGCTCGCCGCCGGAGAAGGTGACGCCGCCGCCGGACGATTGGAGAATGTCTGCGTTTCGAAGCAGTTCCGCGGCGAGGTCGGTGGGGGTACGGCGTTCTCCGCAGAGGACGCGTGCGCCCTGGGGACAGGCTCCGCCACGGCTGCAGGAACCACAGTGGATGCATTTCTGCTCCTTGAACAACATCTCCGGCTCGGGGGAGAGCCCTTCGGGATTATGGCACCAGGAGCAGCGGAGGGGACATCCCTTGAAGAAGACAGTCGTGCGGATGCCGGGTCCGTCGTGGAGACAGAACTCGCGCACCTCGAAAATGACCGCCGTCGTCTGATTCTGCATGGCCGAAGTATAGCACAAACGGCGGGAATATGGTAAACTACGTCTATCAAACGAAGGAGATTTCAATGAAATTCGATAAAGTCTGTCTGATGGGCCTGATTGCCGGAGTGGCGATGCTGGGCACTCCGAACGTCAGTGCGGTTCCGCCGCCTCCGCCGCAGGGCGTTGTGCTGGCGCCGCATATGGTCTGGTGTCCACGCTGTGGTGGCTGGGGACGCGTCCCGAGTGGATTCCTTGGCTGGAAGGACAAGCGTTGCCCTGAGTGCAAGGGCGCTGGCATGATGTATCCGGCCTGGTATCGTCCGCCGGCTCCGGTCGTGGCCCCGCCGCCGCCCCACCATCACCATCACAAGGATGTGCGTCCCGTGCCGCCTCCGGCCAAGCCGCACCACAAGGATGTGCGCCCGGTCCCCCCGCCGCCTTCGAAGAAGGGCGGCCATCGCGGACCTGGTCCCCGTTGAGTCGGACTGAGTGACTGAAGTCTGTCCGTGCAGTATATCCTCAGTTCCATGACCTGCGCGTGTGCGCTTGGGCGCACCAACGCGGATGTTCTCGCCAATGGCCTTGCTGGGTCGTTGGCGGGAATGGTTTCGCTTTCCGGTGATATCCCCGGGAGAGAGGTCTATTTCGGACTCGTGCCCGGCGAACTGCCGGCGATTGCGGAGTCCGAGTTCGACATGCGGACGAACCAGCTGCTGCTGCATGCGGTTCGAAGTCTCCGTACTGAGATCGACTCCTTCCTGGCGCGCTACGACTCGTCTCGAGTCGCCATTGTTCTCGGTGCCTCGAACACCGGTATCGACGAGGCCCAGCGGAATGTCGATCGCTGGCTAGACGAAGGCGCAAAGCCCTCCGAAATGCAGTTCTCCCAGATTGAACTGGGAACCCCCACCGACTATCTGAAGCATCTGCTGGGTGTGAAGGGCCCCGCGTACACGGTTTCAACGGCCTGCAGTTCGAGCACCAAGGCATTTGCGGCCGCACGTCGTTTGATTGAGCTGGGTATTGTGGATGCGGCGATCGTCGGTGGCGTGGATGGCCGTTGCCGTTTCGCAATGAACGGCTTCCATGCGCTGGGCGCCCTGGCGCAGGGGCGTTGCCGTCCGCTGGCGGAGGATCGTGACGGCATCAACCTCGGCGAAGGCGTGGCGCTGTTTACGATGGAGAGGGGTGAGAAGGCAGAGAAGGGTGAGAGGGTTGGGGTTTGTCTGGCGGGATGCGGAGAGTCGAGCGACGCCTATCACGCGACGGCACCCGACCCCGAGGGCCATGGCGCAGAGACGGCGATGCGCGCCGCGCTCGCCGATGCGGGGATGACGGCTTCCGACATTGCCTATCTCAACTTGCACGGAACCGGGACGCTGGCCAATGACTCGATGGAGATGAAGGCTGTCGGACGCGTCTTCAATCTGCCGGAGTCGGCGATGAATTCGCCGTTTGATTTGTCCGGTATTCGGCCTGTCATTGAATCGACGAAGTCGATGACGGGACATTGCCTTGGCGCCGCCGGTGCAATCGAGGCTGCGATTTGCTGGCTGTACATTTCTTCCGGACACGTGAAGGGGCCTGCGATGAGCAATTCGTTCGCCTTTGGTGGTTCCAACGCAAGCGTGATCCTGGCCCCCTGGGAGGCGAAATGACCGAGTGGTCTCTTGAGGAACTTCTGCCGCACCGTCCGCCGATGATGCTCATCGACGCGGTCGAGAGTTTTGACCCCGAGGCGAAGATGCTGACGGCGAAGGTCGCCATCACACCGGAACAGATCTTCTATTTCGGCGAGCGGGACGGCGTACCGAACTGGGTGGCGATTGAATATATGGCGCAGACCAGTGCGGCTTTGGCGGGATGCTACGACAAGCATGTCAATCCCGATCAGCCGGCGCGACCAGGGTTGCTGTTGGGTACGCGGAAGCTGGATTTGAAACTGGAACGGTTCGCGTCCGGCAAGGTCTACCACGTCACGGCGACGAATGCGTTCTGGGATGCCGATGCGGCCGCGTTCGAATGTGCGATCCGCGACGAAGAGGGGACCGTGGTGGCGACGGCGACACTGAACGCGTACCGTCCGCCGGATTTCGATGATTTTCTGAAGGAGCAGGCGAAGACATGAAGCGAGTGCTGGTGACGGGGTCGTCCCGTGGAATTGGCAGGGCGGTGGCGCTGCGCCTCGCGCAGGACGGCTATGCGGTGGTGACTCATGCGGTGCGCAATGCGGACGCGGCACGCGAGACCGCGGTGGAATGCGCGCGGATCTCGGGACAGCCTGAACAGCCCGTCTTGGTCTTCGATCTGGCGGACCGCGCCGCCACGACGGCGGCACTCGAGGCGGACATCGCGGCGAACGGTCCCTATTTCGGCATTGTCGCGAACGCGGGCGTCAACGCGGACGCGCCGTTCCCGATTCTCGAAGGGGACGCCTGGGACAAGGTGATCGATACCGATCTCACGGGACTCTACAACCTCCTCAAGCCCGTTGTGATGCCAATGATCTCGAACCGCATCCGCGGCCGCATCGTGACGCTGTCGAGCGTGAGCGGCGTCGCCGGCAACCGTGGCCAGGTCAACTACTCCGCCGCCAAGGCCGGCGTGATCGGCGCAACGAAGGCCCTCGCCGTGGAACTCGCGAAGCGTGGCATCACCGTCAACGCAGTCGCCCCCGGCGTGATCGAAACGGAGATGGCCGCGACGATCGAGGAGCCTGAGCTCGTGAAGCGGGCGATTCCGATGCGTCGCTTCGGCACGCCGGAGGAGGTCGCGGGCGTGGTCGCATTTCTGTTCCGCGACGAGGCCGCCTACATCACGCGGCAGGTGATTTCGGTGAATGGAGGTCTTTTCTGATGGAGGTGAACGCGGTTACTCCGAATGAGGGAATGCGAGGCTGAATCACCATGAGGGCATGCTTCATGATATAATGACGCTCCCCAAACGGGGAAAAGAATACACGATGGCGAAATGTCCAATAGGACTGCTCGAGGAGGAGCTGAAGAACAAGGTCGCGGCGGACTGGTTCGCGGCCTTTGACACCACGCGCATCATCGGCAAGGTCGACTTCTGCGTCGCCATCCCCGCCACCGAGCTCGCCCTCTACGAGGCGGAGAACGCGCTCTGGGCCGAGGCCAAGGCGGGCGTGCGGAAGGACATCCACGAGAGCTTCGTGCAGCTGATCCTCACCATCGGCCGCGCCCGCACGTTCGACACGGAGCGTCCGCCGCTCTTCCTCGGCGCGTTCGACGCGGAGAAGATCGCCTTCCTGCCCTACAACGCCGTCCTCGACGTCTTCGCCCAGAACGACTTCAACTGGAACGTGCCCCCCAGCAACGGCGCGGAGGAAAATCCGGATGGAGGGTGCCGCGCGAAGGCTCTGCGTTCTCCGCGATCTCCGCGTGAGATCAGGATCTCCCCGGCGGCGCGGGCCGTCCTCGACGCGGGGCGGGAGCTGTGGCGCTACTACCACGCGCAGCCCCACGCGAACCCGAACGCCTCCTACTACGACATCCGCCGCCATTTCCAGGGGATGAAGACGACGGCGAAGGGCAAGGAGCAGATGAACCCCACCAGCGCGGACGAAACATACAACGTTCTCCTGGCTGCGCTCCGCTTGGCGATGAAGAAGCTCGCCGCCCAGATCGAGCCGAAGGTGTACGACTACGGTTTTCTGAGGACGTGAGAAGGCCCGGCATGGCTTCGTTCGTTCGACATCCGTTCAGGCGTATTCGCCACTTCATCCGTACTCGAAGCCGTGTTGAGGTGTTGTTCGTGGCGGTCTGGGTTCTCGCGTGGGTTCCGATGGGGAGCACGAAGTGGATCTCCCCGGCGGGCCGGGCGCCCGCCCGCGCGGCGTCCCCGGTGCAGCGGGTGCGGATGTCCCCCGCAGATGCTTCCTCCGCCGATCTCCGCCTCACCTCCATCGACTGCTCGACGAATGGGGTGGCGCTCTCCGTCGTCTGGGACGGCGGGGCGTTCGCCCTGCCGCCGTTCCTCGAGTTCTTCGCGCGGACGAACCTCGTCGCGGGCGGATGGGAGCTCGTCGGCTGGACCCAGGCGGAGGCGGGCGAGACGAACCTCGACGTCGTCGTCGGGGCGGACCGTCTGCCGGGCGGCGTGTCGCCGTCGACCGCGTTCTTCGCCGCGACGGCGTACGAGGGTCTTGGCGGCGACGACGCGGACGACGACCGGGATGGGTTCACCAACGCCGAGGAGCGGGCGCGGGGCACGAACCCCCGTCGCGCCGACACCGACGGCGACGGGCTGGATGACGGCGAGGAGGTGCGCATCGGCT
>JAUNMP010000281.1 GCA_030537465.1 bacterium | reverse complement strand
TAGTACGAGAAAACAATATGCCTCAGCGCATTCTCAATGCGGTTTGACGCTATTCTAATGTTTTTGAAACGAGACCTCTCGTCTTGAAGCTTTTTCCACTCTTCAGTTGTCATCGCTTATTCTCCTTATTTTACACAGCGACTCTCATTGTGGAACTTCTCCTTTGTCTCCATCTCGACAGCTTGGTCGAGGTTGTGAAGATTGTAATAAGCCGTGTACAGCCACTCCAACCACTCGGTGGAAGAAGTTGATGTATGGTGGAAAACGTGACGTGGCCAACGGCTGGAGGTCGGGATTCGCGAAGCCTAGCGGAGTGGCAGCGGTGCCTACCAGCCGTCGGAGCTCTTTCTTTCACCACACAACGGTTGACTCTTGGCACACAATTCGGTACACTATTCGCAACAGCATTTGGAGGATCAGACATGTCGATTACTGAAAACACCTTGCCGCGGCCGAAGATGAGCGAAGATGTCATTCCCTTTACAGAATACCGCCGGACGTTGAGCGACTGCCTTGAACGGACGAAGCGGACGCACCGCCCGCTGTTCATCACCCAGAACGGACGCGCCACGACGGTCGTCATGAACATTGCCGAGTACGAGCAACGCGAGGATGTCATTTCGCAATACCAGGCGCATCTCGAGCGCGCAAACCTCTCGCGGGACGTCGAAATCTCCCGCCGCGAATTCGCCGAGGGCAAGGGCATTCCCGCACGGAAGGTCTTTGCCGACATACGCGAGCGGCTGCTGGCACGGCAACAGGAGCAAGCATGAACGCCAAACTCTCGCCTCATGCAAGCGTCCTCTTGAACGACATCATCGACACCATCGCAGACGCGCTCTCCATTATGGATGCCCTGCGGTGGAACGATGACATTCAACATGCCATCCTGACGCTTGAAGACTATCCCCAAAGC
Source organism: bacterium (assembly GCA_030537465.1). GTDB lineage: Bacteria > Verrucomicrobiota > Kiritimatiellia > RFP12 > UBA1067 > RUG572. The sequence goes on along the minus strand of JAUNMP010000281.1, from coordinate 4,435 downwards.
GGCACGAACATTCCTCCCGAATGCTTCGATACAGTTCCACCGAACGCCGACAAACTTCGCCAGACCTTCTGCCGTCCCTATCGCATCGTGTACGAAGTCGTCGGCGACGAGGTGCACGTTCTCTCCATCCGCCATTCGCGGATGCTCGTCACCGGTGCAGACACGTTCTGGAACTGATCGTTCCACCTACTTCGTCACCCTGATCGAGTAGAATCCGCTCTTGCCGCCCTTGACGGTGATCTTCGGCGTCCAGGGCTGCCCGTCGCCCACGGTGCTCGCGCCGTTCGCCATGTTCGTGAGCTGCGCACCCTCGCGCAGGGTGTAGACGAGCCCCGGCTTCGTGGGCGGCGTCGTGAGCGACGGCTCCGCCGCGTCCAGCCGGATCACCGCGCCCTTCGCGGGATCCAGCGTCTCCTTCACGATCGCCTCCTTCACCGTCGCTCGCGTCAGGTCGACGACGCCGTTCGCGTCCGCCGCCGGGATGTCGAGGAACGCGGTGAGGTTGCAGCCGCCCTTCACGACGATGATCTTCGCCCCGCGCGGCTTCACGCTGCGCACCTCCGTCGTCACGGCGACGGACACCTTTTCGGCGTCGATCCCCTCTGGGATCGTCACCTCCACGTCCGTCCGCCCCGCACTCGGCGTCACCACGAAACCGCTGGTGGCGTCGCCCGTCACAGTCGCACCCGCATCGTCCGCGATGGACGGCTGCACCGCGCCGCCTTCGCCGCTCCACGTCACGCCGTTCACCCACACGCACCCGTCGTATTCGCCCTCGATCGGCAGATAGCCGTCGGTGTGGTAGCTCCAGCGGAGCGTATGTTCGCCTTCGTCCGCGAAGGTGTGCGTGACCTGCGTCCAGCCCGCGACACCGTCCGTGCGCGCGACAATGGCGCCATCGGCCTCGAATGCCGCATGGTCGTAGGTGTACTTGCCGCGCGGGTCGGGTTCGCACGACACCTTCCACCAGAAGGTGAGGGTGCCCGCGCCGTTGACCTTCGCCGTCAGCCACGACGTCCGCGCCACGCCGTCATCCGCCTCGGCGCACGCGCCGCTCCGCGCGCTCGCGTCGCCCGTCGGCACGGACGCATCCTCGATCGGCGTCCAGTCCGCGTCGCCGCCGGTCGCGATGCCCGCGAGCTTCGCCTCGACGAGCGCCCGCTGGAAGGTCAGCGGCTCCGGCTCGACGTAGGTGAGCGTCGCCTCGACGTAGCCGCTCTGCTTCTCGCCCTTCACGGCGAAGGCGACGATGGTCGCCGTCGCCGCAATCTCGAACGGCCCGTTGTACTGGAAGGCCGGCCTGGCGCTCGGGGTGCGTCCGTTCGTGGTGTAGTAGATCGTCGCGCCGGGCGTTTCGCAGGAGATCGTCACCGTGCAGGTCGCCGTCCTGAAGATCGCGCCGTCCGCCGGCGTGATCACGGGATCGGAGACGTTCTCCTGCTCCCACACGGCGTAGAGCGCGACGACGCCGCCCGAGACGGCGGTGAGGTTCGTCACCGCGGCGTCCGGCTCGTACGCGACCGCGCCGTCCGCCGCCGTCGCCCAGCCGAGGAAGAGATAGCCCGCGCGCGTGAATTCGTTCGTGCCGATCCGCGCCTCGCGGTCGTAGGTGCAGGCGACCGGGGCCATCGTGCCCGCGCCGCCGTTCGCGTAGTAGACGATCTGGTAGGCGTTCGCCGTCCAGTTCGCCCGCACGGCGATGTCGCCCGTCATGTCGGCGGTGATCGCCGACGGCGTCCAGCCCGCGAAGGTGTAGCCGGCGCGCGTGCTGGGCGGCGTGAAGGCGAGCGTCGTCTCCTCCTGGTAGCGGTCGGGGTTCGTGTGCGTCGCGCCCTGAAGGTTCTCGTAGGCGAGCGCCGAGAAGACGATCGGCTTCACCTTGCGTCCGCTCACGGGCTGGCGCGACTCGGTCGTGTCGTCCGAGCCGACGGCCTCGACCCAGTACCAGTAGGTCTTCTCGAGCTCGGCGGAATCGTCGAGGTAGGTGCAGTCGCCGTTGGCAGGGAGGGTCGCGAGCGGTTCGGACGGAATCTCGCTGGACGGCGCGCGGTAGATGCGGTACTCCGCCGCCCAGGCGAGGTTCGTCCACGCGAGCCGCACGCCCGCCGTGGTGCTTTCGGCAGGGGAGAGAAACTCCGGCGTGAGGGGCGCGAAGGTGGCCGTCACGCCCTTCGCGACGTCCGCCGTGACGGTGAGCGGGTTCTGCATCTTGTCGCCCGTCGAGTCGGTCCAGTAGAGGAAGGCGTAGCCGTCGTCGGGAATCGCGGTGAGACGGACCGTCTCGCCCTGGTCGTGCAGGCCCGCGCCGTCGATCGTGCCGTGTCCGACGACGGTGCCGGCGATGTTCACCGTCACGCGCGCCGCCTGGGTGAGCGTGTACTCTTCGCCCGCGATGATGATCTTGCCGGAGCGGGTCTTGCCGGTGTCGTTCTCGGTGAAGGTGTAGCGCACGGTGCCGTTGCCGTTCCCCGTGTCGGTGATGACGGTGATCCAGGGTTCGGTGGCGATGGCGTTCCAGATGTCGCCCAGCGTGGCCGAGACGCCGATTTCGCCTTCGCCGGCGTTGCCCTTCACCTGCAGGGACGAAGGCGAGATCGACAGCTCGTAGGCGCGCTGCGTGATCCGCACCTGCTTGTCGCCCACCTCGATGTAGCCGGAGCGCGCCGTGCCGTCGCCAAAGTAGTCGGTGACCATGAACATCACTTCGCCGACGCCGTATCCCGAATCCCAGCCGCCCATGATCCGGATCCACGAGGGGTCCGAGACGGTGGCCTGCCAGGCCATGTCGCCATCCGGCGTCACCGTGAAGGAGCCGCCGTCGCTCTCGGTGTCGAAGGAGAAGTTGTCGCAGTCCACCGTGAAGCCGCGTCCCCGCTGCCGCACGGTGAACGGATGGCCCGCCAGGGTGATCGTGCCGCTGCGGGCGTTGACCGAGTTGTTCGCGATCGCCTGCAGCGTCACGTCGCCGCTGCCGAGGCGGGAGGTTCCGCCGAGCACCGTGAGCCAGTCGAGGTCTTCCTCGACGGACCACGAGATCGCGCCCGGCACCGTCACGGTGACGGCGACGGACTCGCCCGGCGCGGCGAACTCGTAGCCGCTATGCGAGAGCGTCGCCACGGCGGGCGGCTGCACGACGGTGTGCGTCTTCGCCTCAAGCCCCACGCCGGAGACGGGGGTGATGGTGATCGTGCCGCGCCGTTCAACGAGGGTCGTGTTGGGCGAGGCCGTGTAGAAGATGTTTCCGTTGCCGGCACCGTCCTCCGTCGACTGCAGCACCGTGAGCCAGTTGGCCTGGCTCCGGGCGGACCACGGCAGATCGGGCGTCGCGCACACGGCGATGTGTCCGTTCGCGCCGTTCACGCTCGCCGTCGTGTTCTCGGGGTCGATCTCGAACGAGCAGTCCGTGCGTCCCTCCTGCGTGACCGTGAACGTCTCCGTGCCGATCGTCACCGTGCCCGTGCGCGCCCGGTAGCTGGGGTTCTCGGCGATCGCGACCGTCACGTAGCCGCCGCCCTTGTGCGTGTCGGTCGCACCCTGGTCGACGACGGAGATCCAGCTGTTGTTCGGCGTGACGTTCCAGGTGGTGATCGCGAGCGCGTCGACCGTGATCGGCAGCACGTGCGTGAAGTAGTCGCGCGTCTCGGAATAGGTGGAAAGCTTCATGCGCCGTCCGTACTGGAACACGGTCACCGTGCGGTCGCCGATCGTCAGCGTGCCGGACCGGGTTCCCACCTCGTTGTAGGGCGCCGCCGTGACGGTGACCGCGCCCGCGCCGATGCCGTGCGTCGGCGCGACCGAAAGCCAGTCCGCGTTCGGGCAGGCGTCCCATGCGAAGCGGCCGCTGAAGTCGATGGCGACGCTCTCCGAACCGCCCTCCACCTCGACTTCGATGTCCTCGGGCGCGACCGTCGCCTCGCGTCCCTTCTGCGTGATCGTATGGACGTGTCCGCTCACGTACACGAAGCCCGTGCGAGCCCCGACGTTCGTGTTGGCGCTCACCGTGTAGGCGAGGGCCTCGTCGCCGGCCTTGCCGGAGGTGGCGCCGAGCGTGATCCACGAATCGGACGCGGCCGCCGTCCAGGTGCCGGTGCCGGCGGTGCTCAGGGCCTTCATGCCGCCACCGACGTCCACCGTGCGCGTTTCGACGGCGATCTGCACGTTATCGTCCACCGGCATCGGCGCACGGGGCACGGGCGGCGTCGCGTAGGTGAGCTTCGCGACGTGGACCCGGGTCGTCACGGATGTGTCGCCCGTATTGTAGACGAAGACGTTCTCGCCCAGCTTCTGCGGCTGCCAGGTGTAGAAGTTCGAGTCCTCCTCCGTCGACGTCAGAATCTCGCCGTTCAACCAGAGGACGCCGTCCCGCGCGCCGTCCGCGAGAATGTACTTGAGCTCGACCGTGGACGTGATGCCGGAGGTCGGGCCGTTCACCTTG
>JAUNMP010000280.1 GCA_030537465.1 bacterium | reverse complement strand
CCGAGCGTGTCTACTACGGGGATGCGAAGCACAGCTACATCGTCGAGCTGAAGCATTCGGCCGCCGACGCGTCCGACGCCGAGCTCGCGGCGAAGGCCGAGGAGGGGATCGCGAAGCTCCGCCAGTATGCGTCCGACCCGTTCGTCCCCGACCTCGCGAAGGGCACGACGCTCCACCTCATCCTCTTCCAGTTCAAGGGCTTCGACCTTTATCGTCTGGAGGAGATCCCGATACCCGGCAGGTAGGGCGGTTTCGGTGAAACCACCGAAGTCGTAGGTGTCAGTTCCGTCGGAGCCCATATTTGCCCCAACCTATTGGTCGGGCACGGACTCTGGCCGCGCCGCCTCCGCGTGTGTGGGTGGCTGTGCAGGGGACGGGGCGCACGGGGTGTGCCCCCTACCGTGGGTGCGGCGGTAGGGTCGCGAGACTTTTCGCGGCCTCGGCGGGCAGGGTCTGCCCACCCTACCCCTGCGGAAAGGTTCACAACATTGTCTTCTTCCCCGTGCGACGACTGTCGCCTGCGTTCCACAGAAGACTTTGGGGCGTGTCGTGCTGCCTTGAAGATGAAATGTGGCATCTCCACTCTGAAGCGGAGGATTGTCGGCGATTGGTTGGCGTGATATAATACGACCATGTATCGCCCGTGAGGGTGCGTTCGACAATTTACGAGAAAGGAAGCATATCATGAACATGACACGAAGAGGGTTCCTGGGGGGCGCGGCTGCGTCGTTCTTCATTGGCGGCTGCTGCACGGGTTCGTGTGGTCCGCGGAAAATCGCGCCGAACGCGAAGGTCAACGTGGGCGTCATCGGCTGCGGCCTGATCGCCAAGACGACGAACGTGCCGGGCTTCCTGCAGGATCCGCGCTGCCGGATCACGGTTGTCTGCGACATGGTGAAGATCGCGCCGGACTACTTCTATGGCGGACGGAACAGCAACTTCGGCGCCGAGGGCTTCGCGAAGAACGATGGTTCGTATCGTCGCGATGTCTGCGGCTGGCAGGTCGTGAAGGACATGGTCGACAAGCACTATGGCGACACGGCCTGTCGCGTGGTGAACGATTGGCGTGATGTGATCAACGACCCGACGATCGACGCCGTCGCCATCTGCACGCCCGACCACTGGCATGCCATCATGTCCATTGCCGCGATGAAGAAGGGCAAGCATGTCTTCTGCCAGAAGCCGATGTCGCTCTCGATCGCCGAGGGCAAGGCGATGGTGAAGGTCGCGAAGGAGACGGGCGTCACATTCCAGGTCGGCAATCAGGGTTCGACGAATCCCGCGTTCCGCCTGGCGGAGGAAATCGCCCTCAACGGCTACGCCGGCAAGATCCTTGGCGCGACGATCTGCATCCCCGCGTGTGACCACTGGATCGGTCATGGGCGCTCGTCGGCGCGCGCGCCGCTGCCGCGCTATTTCTCGAAGGAAGGATGGAAGATGTGGCAGGGACCGGCGCTTCATTGGGAGAACGACGCCTACATCCCCTCGATTCACGATCCGACCTGCTGGCGCTTCAACAACCGCTATGGCGGCGGCATGATTCCGGATTTCGGCGCGCATGAGTTCGATGAGCTCCAGCGCGGTCTGGGAACTCAGTTCACGGGACCTGTGGCCATCGAGAACATGGAGACCGACTACGCGACAGGTTCGGACCGCGACGTCTTCTCGTGGGCGGGGGAATTCAAGTTCGACTTCGTCTATGCGAACGGCATCCGCTGCCATGTCCGCAAGATCGATGTCGAGGCCGGCTGGCCGCGCCAGACGATCTTCCACTGCGAGAAGGGCGATGTGGGCAGCTACGCCTACAAGGGGAAGGTCCCGGACTGCCTGAAGAACTTCAAGGAGAGCGACCTGACGGACAAGGACATCAAGCTCTACCGACCGAACGAGGGACACGACGGCTCGAAGTTCCACGAGAGCGACTTCCTCGACGGCATCATCGAGGGCTGCACCTCCGTGGCGTCGACCTGCGAGATGGGACACCGCACGATCTCGATGGCGCACATCGCGAACATCTGCGAGCGTATGCAGCTGAAGTCGCTGAAGTGGGATCCGAACACGGAGTTCTTCACCGGTGCCTACGCCGACGAGGCGAATCGCTTCCTCGACGTGGAGTATCACAACGGCTGGGAACTCGGAGCCTAAGGAGAGATGAACATGAAGGTTGGCTTTATCTGCCTGTCGTCGTTGGCGGTCCTCTGTGCGGAGGCGAAGTTCGTGGACGCGAAGATCGAGACGCGAGGTCCCGTCCAGACCACGAACGAGACGGTTTCCGGCAAGGCGGCCTCGCTTCTTCCCCCGGGGAAGAAGTGGCGGCTGGTCTGGCACGACGAGTTCGACCAGAAGGCGATCGACAGGACGAAGTGGATGTGCCGCGAGAGTTTCTGGGGGCACGACTTCCCCGCGTTCGCGCATGACTACGAAGGAGTGGAGATGACGGGGGAGACGGTGAAGCTCAACCTCGTGCGGAAGGGGGATGACTTCACGTCCCCGCATCTGCAGACGGGGTCGCTCACTTATGACGTCCCGCGCGACTCGAACGGCTTCTGGCCCTTCGGGAAATACCGGAAGCCGCTCTTCATGAAGAAATACGGCTATTTCGAGATCCGCTGCCGTCAACCGAAGTACCCTGGCTGGCATTCCGCGTTCTGGCTCCAGGCTCCTGGCGTGGGAAGCCATCCGGATGCCGGGGTGTGCGGCGTCGAGACGGACATCATGGAGAACTACAAGCAGCACACGAATGGGCTGATGGTCGGCGGCAACGGCTGGGGCGGTTACGGCAAGAACTCCTGCTGGTACGACCACTTCGAGTGGAAGCACGAGGAGACCGCCGACGGTTGGCACTGGTACGGCTGCGACTGGACCCCCGAGGGCTACACGTTCTACTGCGACGGCAAGAAGGTCGGCGAGCAGAACTACCCGGTCTCGCACGTGCCGCAGTTCCTGCTTGTCTCCACCGAGCCGGGGGGGTACCGCAAAGTCGGGAGCGACGGGGGGCTCACGGCCGGACGCAAGGCCAAGGACTGGGGCAAGCCGGATCCGCGTCTCTTCGAGGCGAAGCTGCCGGACTGCTTCGAGGTCGACTTTGTGCGCGTGTATGACGCAATCCCCGAACCGGAGCCGAGGCTGTCGCGTCCGAAGGAGGATGCGCTCCGCTCGTGGGTGGATGCCGCATGGGCACGCGTGATGAAGACGTTCTATTCGCCGAAGACGGGAAATATCTACGTCACGGCGCCGGACAAGGTGAGCCCTGCCAAGGATTTCCCTGGAGGGTTGCTCAAGCCTGATCTGGGTTATGGAACAGGCCTCGAAGACTGCGCGATCAACGGAGGCGTGGCGTTGAGCGGCCTCGTTGACAAGTGGCTGGTCACGCATGACGCATCTGCTGCGGCCGATGCCGAGAAGGTGGCGCAGGGACTGCTCAATCTCGTCAATGCGCATCCGTACAAGGGCTTCGTTGCGCGTGGCCTCTGCGTGGAGGACGGGAAGTCCATCTGCAGGCTGTCCTCGCGTGACCAGGTGACGCACTGGATGCACGGGCTTTATCGCTACTATGCGGGCGGATTTGCCCCCGAGGCGAAGAAGAAGGCGATTCAGCAGGCATTCGCGGACGTGGCGGAGCGCATGGCGAAGAATGTGACGCGGCAGAACAACTGGAATTTTCTGCAGGCGGACGGGACGATGGACCCGCGTGGCATCTGCAAGATGCGCGAGACGAATCCGCATGAGGCGGCGCGGCTTGCGATGGTCTATGCGCTCGCATGGAAGGTGACGGATGATGCGCGCTGGAAGAAGCAGTACCTGGCGCTCCGCGCGGAGGCGCTTGAGGGCTCGTGCGCGCTTGGGACGTGTCCCGAGGCGGTCGTTCGCAATTTCATGCCCGACTACACGCTCATCCAGATGAACACGTCCCTTGAGGCAATCCTCGCCGTTGAGACGGATGAGAAGTACCGGGCGAAGGCGATTGGCGCAATGGTGACGTGCGCGCGCCTCGCGCGGAAACGCGCGCCGGGAATCGGAAGTTCCGACTCGCGTTGGCTGTGCGGGTGCGCGGAGGTCCATCTTGCGCAGATGATGGTGCCGAACGGGGCCTTCGCCTACGGGGCCTATCAGCGGGCGATCCTCGCGAACGCGATTACGCATGTTCCAGTGGAGGGGGTCGGCGCCACGCGCGCCTGCCATCTCTTCGCCGCCTATTGGCGTGCGAAGCGCCTGTATGGTTCACTGTAACCAGGAAGGGGACTTTCAATGATCGATGCGAAGGGGAAAAGGCGCGTTCTGATTCTGGGCACGGGATTGATTTCGCGGTTCCACCAGCAGGCTGTGGAGGAAAGCGACCGACTGGAATTCGTCGACCGGGTATCGTTCCGCACGGGAGACTGGAAGGCGGCGCTTGCCAGGCCAGATGTGGATATGCTCGTGGTGGCGACGGCGAGTGGGGCGCATGACGAGGCCGTCTTCGCGGCGGCGGAGCGGCGCATTCCCGTGCTTGTGGAGAAGCCGCTCGCCATCACCGCGGCGCGCATCGACGCAATGGCGTCCGCCTGTGCGGCAACGGGCACACCGCTCGGCTGCATCTGCCAGACGCGCTGGACGCCGGCGTTTCAGGCGACCTTGGCGGCTGTGAGCGGTGGAAAGCTGGGACGGATCACGTTTGCGCGCGTCGACGTGCCCTGGTGGCGCGAGGATGCGTACTACACGGAGTCCGGCTGGCACGGAACGAAGGAGATGGACGGTGGCGGCGCGCTGATGAACCAGTCCATCCACATGATCGACTGGCTGACGGCGCTGATGCCGCCGGTCGTGGACGTGAAGGGGTTCGCGGCGACATTGGCGCATCCCATGGAGACGGAAGACACCGCCTGCGCGGCGCTTCGTTTCGAAGGTGGTGCGCTGGGAACGGTTTACGGCGCGACGAGTTCGTGGCCGGGGCGTCCGAAGACACTGGAAATCACGGGCACGCGCGGGACGATCGTGCTGCGCGACCATGCAATTGCCGAATGGTCGCTGGCGGACGGCACTCCGCCACCCGAGACCAAGACGGCGAAGGCGATGGCGCATGGTTCGAATCGTCCAGACCAGCTGGACTGCTCTTTGCACCGCGCCTGCTTCGAATCCTTTGCGGATTCGCTTGTGGGAGGTCCCGCCTATCCAATTGACGCAGCGGCTGCGCGCCGCGGCGTTGACCTGATCGAGCGAATCTACAGATAGAAACGTTACTATGCGTAGTTACAAGTTCAAAGTTGCATGTTCCAAGTTCAAGGTTCCAGGTTTCAGGTTGAATGTCCCCGCTCCCCGGACCTTGAACTTGGAACTTTGAACATGGAGCATTGAACCCGTCTCGGGGGCGTTACGCGGCGCGGAACGCCCCCTGA
>JAUNMP010000279.1 GCA_030537465.1 bacterium | reverse complement strand
CGGGGTCGTGTGCGCAAGAGCGTGCATAACCCCACTCAATTGGGAAAGTTGTAATGAACCAACATTGGAGATTTCGCCATTGGTGAGGTTCATATATGTGGCGTTTAAGGCTGATGATTTCGCAAAGACAACATTGTCTGACTTGGTTAATGACATGTATGCGTGTGGGTATAACTTGTCAAGGTGTTCAATGGTTGGTGGCGCAATCAAGTCAGTTAATGGAGAACCGATTGAGGTGTTTCAAATTGTGTTTGAGGCGAAGTTTTCTGATTTTGAATTCAATTTGGCCGATGAACTTTACCATGTAACCCCAATTAGATTCATGAAGAAGATTTCCGCAAATGGAATCGTTCCCACGCACAAAGCAGTGTTCTTCAATTATCCTGATAGAGTTTATCTGTTTAATTTTGGCAAGGATGTTTCATTCGCTCGGAAGATTCAAGTGATGAAGAGTTACATGAGACAAAGGATTAACTCATTCATGGATGTTTATGGTTCTTCTGCCAATCAAGTCGAGGACTATTGCGCATTGCGAGTAAGACGAGATAAACTTGAATCATATGAACCATACAAATCAGGCAAATTGGATTTCTACATTGATGCGTGTTATGATGGCAATGTTGGAAGGACGAGCGACAGTCCTGCGATATTCACCTATGGAAACATACCAAGGAAGTTGATTGAGGATGATGCATTGCGATTCCCAATTTCAATTGACGATACATGGAAGATTAATATTGGCGAATACGATACTGTTAAACTTGATACATTCCATATATGAAGAACGTCGGTTAAAAATTCGCGTTGGCATTCCTTCGCACACTTCTTTGCGACAGAGCCTATTGTAAATGAAAGGACTGGTTATGACGATGAATTCACTGATTCCGATGGTGGTTGAGAAGACGGGTGTCGGGGAGCGCGCGTATGACATCTATTCGCGGCTCTTGAAGGACAGAATCGTTTTCGTCTCGGGCGAGATTGAGGACGACATGGCGAACGCGATTGTCGCCCAGCTGCTGTTTCTTCAGGCTGAGGATGCGAAGAAGGAGATTTCGATGTACATCAACTCGCCGGGCGGCAGTGTGACGGCGGGGCTCGCGATTCTCGACACCATGAAGATGGTGAAATGTCCGGTCGCGACGTACTGTGTCGGCCAGGCGGCGTCGATGGGCGCGATTCTGCTCGCGGCCGGCGAGAAGGGCAGACGTCAGGCGCTCCCGCACGCCCGCATCATGATTCACCAGCCCTGGGGCGGCGCGCAGGGCAAGGCGAGCGACATAGAGATTACTGCGAAGGAGATTCTGCGCCTGAAGGATATCCTAAATGGGCTCCTCGCCGAGGCGTCTGGAAAGACGCTTGAAGAGGTTACGCACGATACCGACCGCGACTACTTCATGTCGGCGGAGGACGCGAAGGACTGGGGACTAATCGACAAGGTGTTGTGATGAAAGTCCATAATGCGAGGGCCTAGCATCGCGGACGCGCGCAATGCTACGGCCATGCTGATTGTAGAGTTACAACTCTATGGTTCTTGTATTCTCCTCAGACTTAGAGTTATATCTTTGATATAATATCGCCATATGAAAGGTGTCGCTATATTCCCGAATTCTTTGTTGAAGGACACTAAAGGATGAACGGTCATGCAGGTTGAGAACACACGGGAGAGTCTGGTTCTGGCGTTGAAGAACGACAAGAACAGCGAACGTTGGGAAGAGTTCGTGAACCAGTATTACGACTATCTGCACTATGCGGCGTGCAAGGTGGACGCGTCGACCGGACGGCGCGCGTTCGTTCCGGATGGAGTCGATCCGGACGAGGCCGTCGAACAGACGTTCTGGCAGCTGAAGAACATCATCCTGCCGGACTTCCCGCAGTTCGACGTGGACTTCACCGAGGATCAGCTGGCGAAGAAGGTCCGGCACGGACTTAAGTGGAAGATCTTCGAACTCGAAAAGGGGAAAAGATTTCGGAATTACCTCCTGTCGGTTCTGAAGAACGTGGCGCATAGCCTCTACAACGCGCGGAGGGACGATCGGCTCGTCTTCGTCGACGACCTGAAACTTGACGCTGGACGTGATGAAGCGGACGAGCCAGGAGATGGGGATCCCAAGCGTGGATGGGAGGCCGAAATTGAAGCTTTCGAGCGCGGCGAGAACAGGTGCGACGGCCAGGACGAGTCGGAGAACGACCTGCACGTCAAGTGGCTGGCCGCGCAGTATGCCATCGAGGCCGTGATGTCCGATCCGCGCATCGAGCGGCAGACAAAGGAGATCTACGAGCTTCTGCTCGAGCACGCGCAGAACGGACGGCATGGGGATGGCGCGTTCGAGGCGATCGCGGCGCGGTTCAAGGTTTCGCCCGCGTCCGTCTACAAACATCGGCAACGCATGGAGGAACGGCTCCAAAAGTATTACAAGGCGTTCCTCAACGCACGGGAGGTTCGGTGATGGGCGAGGAGATCGGCGGCGTCTTTCAGCAGATCGCGAAGGGCGGTTTCTACATTCCGTCCGCGGCCGACGGCGGCCTTTCGGGCGTTGTCCTCGGGGATGTCGAACTCGTGCGCCTTCTCGCGAACGGCGCGACGGCGGATGTCTGGGAAGGGGTGAATCGGGCGACCCATGAACCCGTCGCGGTCAAGATCGCCTGCCGACGCGACGATGCCGACCTGAAGGCGCGGTTCGAACACGAGGCCGAACTGCTCGCGACGGCGCTTTCGGCGGGGGAGACGGACGGCCCGTTCCCCCGGTATTATGGACATGGCGAGTACGAGGGGCGTCCGTATCTCGTCACGGAACGGCTGGAGGACGTCTCGGTGCCGGACGCGAGCGAGGCGTTCGACCGTTTTTTCATGGACGTGCTCGATGCGGTCGAGGCCCTGCATCGGCGTGGATACATTCATCAGGACCTGAAGCCGACCAACATGATGCGACGCGGGGCGGACGGACGGCTCGTGCTGATCGATTTCGGACAGGCCCATCGGATCGAAGAGGGCCGTCTGACGCCGCGGCCGAACTCGCTCACGATGGATTCGTCGGGACGACGGACGGCGACCGGGACGGCGGGCTACTGCGCGCCCGAGCAGCTGGACACCGACCGGACGGCCTTCCTGCCCGCCACGGACGTCTATGCCCTCGGGATGCTGATCCGCAATTTCTGCGGCCAGATGCCCGAATGGCGGCAGGTCGGAAGCGACGCGACGGATCCCGATCTGCGGCGGCGCATCCCGGATGTCGAGACGCTGCGCAGACGGGTGAAGTTCAAGTCGTGGAAGAACCGCCGGAATGCCATGCATGACCTCCTGCTGGATCTTGAACTCAGGCGGTCGCACGACAGGGTGATGTCGCACGTCATCTGGGAGAAGCTAACCAGTCGTCAGCCAGGAAAGGAGGTCGGGACGCGGGGGGACGGGGTGGTTCGGATCTTCGTGCCGTCGATGCTGCATTTTGTGGTCGACGAACGCCTTCAGTTCACGGATCCGGTTGTGATTCGCGTGTATGGCTCGGGGACGCTGGAACTGGATGCTTCTGCGGAGAAGAATGTGGTGTTCGTGATCGGCGGCGATATGACCGTAATCAACCGTTCGACGCGGCAGACGGGCATCGACTATTTCGTCAACAACGGCGCGCTCCTCTGTTTCCCGGAAATTGCGGAGGCGGACAGCGAGGACCTGCGGCGACACGTCCATCTGGCGTCTTTTGACGGCGCGTTTGTCCACTTCGGCTCCGAGACCTCGCGGGACGAGATCAACGCGCGGTATCGTCAGAGCTGGGAGTCTGCGATCGCATCTGGCGATTCGGATGCCTTTTCGCTCTTGAGGAAGACGCGTTTCGCGACACCGGATGCCGATGTTCCGATTGTGTTGCGGCGATGAGGTGATTGGCTCTGATGACGGGGAAGCGGATGATTGTCTGATCGTCCGTTTTTCATGTCCAAAATCCTTCGGTTGAGACAATAGGAGTGTCACCGAAAGGAAAGGGCATGAGATGGGCAAGATACCTTGGCTGGAGGAATTGATTGAGGGCGAGCTCCCTGACGGAACGCCGGTGAAGGCGATGTGCTGGTACTGGGCGAAGGACGTCAACGTCGAGATGATCTCGCCGTATCCAGGGTTGCGTACGGGGCGGCACATGATGTACATGATCCCGATGCGGTTTACGGACGGCGAGCTTTGGAAGGAGCGGGCGTGGGGCATGATTGCGACGCTCGTGGCGCGGGGGCGGTGGATCGACGCGCATCCACATGCCGTGAAGGACCGTCGCCAGGAGGGGAAGCGGCGCATCGGCATCGCGCGAAAATACATCAAGATGCTGAAGGACGAACGGGCGGACTGGAAACGGAGGCTGAAGAAGGGGTTTGTTGACCTGCGGACGTATCAGCAGAACATAAATCCCATCACCAAGGCGATTCAGCCGCTTGAGCTCATCATTCACGAACAGGATGAGTTCTATTGGCTGCGGGATGGCATCGTCAAGCCGATGTCCTGTCCCGTACAGCCGCCCTATCCCTCCAGCTGCCCTGGCCTGAAAAACGTCAACGTCTACTGGCAGGATTCGGTTTTGGTGTCGGATCCGGAGAAGGGATGGGACCGCGTCCTGGAGACGCAGGTTCGCGAGGCGGATTTCGCCGCCGCAGGACTGGGAAACCCCGTGGACGGGCGTTTGTCCATCGACCTCGCGGCGTTTTCGGCATACCTGAAGCGTCGTGCCGGTGACAAGTCTGCTGTCATCCTGGACGCCAGACGCGAGATCGCCCGCGCGGGCGATGCCTGGTGTGTGACGGTGGCGTGAAAAACTGATGACCAAAGATGTCAACCGTCCGGATTCCCACTGCGTCGGACCAGGTGGTGGACGAAAGCGTCGCGGCGTTCTTGCGGCAGATATGCTGGTGTGGTATCATTTCCCCGTATGGAAAACCACAATCTGCAGCTCAGGATTGCACAGGCGTTCACGGAGAACCGGGAACGCCTGCTGGCGTTGGTGAGACGGAATCTCAAGCCAGTGCTCCTCAAGCGGATGTCGTATGAGGATGTGCTCTCCACCGTCTACGAGAACGCGGCGAAGCGCCTTTCCTATTTTTCGGCAAACGAGGACGTCCCCATCTACTTCAAGTTCCGCACGATTCTCCTGCAGACGATCACGGACCTGGAGCGTCGGCATCTGGCGGCGGAGTCGCGCGATGCCTACAAGGAAGTGGAAAGCTGCGAGTTGAAGGTTGAAGGTGAGGACGGAGAGGCGCGGGACATGGAGTTTGCGGCGGATGTGACATCTCCGGTTTCCCGTGTGGACCGCGACGAGCGTCATCGTCTGCTTCGTGCGGCCATTGACGCATTGCCGGAGAACGACCGGCGCATCATCGTCCTTCGGCACTTCGACGATCT
>JAUNMP010000278.1 GCA_030537465.1 bacterium | reverse complement strand
TCCGCTAGAATGTGCGTCGGAGGAGCCCATCGAAAAAATGGGGTAATTCCAAAATTACTCAAGGTTAGGAGCCTAAGATGGCGAGCAACAGACATGATGGTAGATTGTGTGCCTGGCAGGGACTCGTGGCCGCGTCGCTGTTGGTTATGGGCTTTCCGCTTTCTGCCGATTGGCTGACCGTGCGGAATTCCGATGCGGGGATTGTGCATGTGGGGACTGGCACGAACACGGTTCAGGAGGGGCTTGTGGCGCAAGACGCCTATATGCACTCCTTCTCCAAAACGGGAGCCGGCAATTGGGTGCTGCCTCTGGATTCGATTGTGCAGCATAATCCCTTCAAAGTGGACATTGCCGAGGGAACGCTGGAACTGCAGAGTGGTTCAGGCACGTTGCCCGCGATGGACGAGCCGACGGCCGTCCTGCAGAAGGCTGCGGTTTGGCTGGAGGCGTCCACCAATGTGGCGCTTGCCGCCAATGGCACGGATGTGATTGCCTGGTATGACGTCCGCGAAGCACAGGATGCCGAAGGAGCATGGGGATCCCAGTATTGCTCGGCCTACTCGGTGCTGCAGAACGTGACGAACGCGCTGGGAGCCGTGATCGCCCAATATCCCGTGGTGCGCCAAAACGATGACGGGCGCACGATGGTGTACTTCAACGGCAGGCAATCCGGCAGTTCGATGTATTTCTGCCAGCCCTCGGCCCGTGGTACGTGGAGTGAGGTTGAGAACATCTGCCATGTGTTCCAGGTGCGCCGCTTTGTGGACTCCTTTGGCTATGCGCTGGGGAACAAGGCTACACCGTATTTCCACCCTGCCGACACCTCGGGCGGTCTGGGCAATAATACCTATCTGTCGGTTTCCGCTTCGCACCCTGGAGCGACGTTCGGTCGGTTCTATCGGGATGGCGAGCCGCTGGATGTGGCAACAACCACCTCCAAGGCCGGGCTGGAGGTGTTCGAATGGGAGGGCGGTCCCACGTGCAAGAGCAAAGTGGGAACGTTTTTCAGCGATCGCAGCCTGGGGGGCGGCATTTACAAGCGCAGCGGTGGCGACGACATCGGCGAAGTGCTGATCTTCACCAACTGGCTTTCGATGGCGGAACGCGTGCAGGTGGAAGAATACCTGATTCAGAAGTGGAAGGGCCGACTGCCGACGCCCAAGGTGACGGCGCGCACGGCGGCTACGGCTGCGTTGGCGATTTCCGAGGGTGATTATGACTTGCGCCAGCAGGATGGAACGGTGGTGAAAAAAGGCGAGGGCACGGCCGCCGTGAAGACGGCTGCGGCACTTGCGGTCAATGACGGTACGCTGCGGGTGGAAACGGCGGAAGCGCGTCTGAAATTGGCACCGCGCAGTCAATTCGCGGTGACGATGAATGCCGATCATTCCCAGACCATCGCCCGTGCTGCCGATGTTGTCGAGGGGACGGCGAGTGTGACTGGAGAATCCTGTCTGCGCGTGGAGGCTTTGGATGCCGCGATTACGAATCTTGTGGTGGGGCGCGGCTCGTTGACTCTGGGCGCACGTGCGGGTGAAATTGCCGACTATGAGCGGATCGAGGTTGAACTGCCCGATCCCGGCTTTGAAAATTTCTCGCAGAATACGGAATATAATCTGGCTGTCGGTACCAGGCCGGGTGTGACGTTTGACAAGGGCTGGTATGCGGAAGCCCTCCCCAAGGAAAAGACCTACGAGGGAGTTGTCAAAATTCTGAATATGAAGACCTATAATCCGACTGGCTGGATGATGGGACATTCCATTGTCACGCCGCAGGGGGATTATGTCATCACGATCAAGGACCGCGGCGCCTTCTGGACAACGGTGCGCTTCCCCAAGGCCGGGTATTACGAGCTTTCACTTCTGACCTATGGCCGGCAGGGGTGCAACGACACGCCCTTGGATGTCGAGCTGATTCGCGGCGAGGCCACCAATCTGTTCGGCCGCGTCATCTCTGTCAACGACGGCCGTGCGTTCCGCAACCATCGCATGCGCCTGCCGCGGGTGGAGGCGGGAGTGGACTACACGCTGCGCTTCAGCCAGAAACTGGATGTCGACTTCTTGATCTACGTGGACGACCTTCATCTCTATTCGCTTTCAAAATCGGAGGGGGAGGACTGCATCCCCGTGCCGAATGGCGATTTTGAGATTACCGATTTCGATCGGGGTACGGAAACCGGGAGATCGATGTCCTACAATCGTGTCAACACGGCGCACGGCTGGACGTTGGAATACGATCCGGTGGCGACGGCCCAGTGTGGACAGAACTGCTCTGTGCAGCCCGTCGCGGAAGGCTCCGCCTTTGCCGGACGCTATAATTCCTCCAATTCCAAGGATGGTGCCGTGCAGATGCAGATTCTAGGCCAGGGAGCCCTGCTCTCGGATGCCTTCGAGCTGCCGGCCGGCACTTGGAAGCTGGTGTGCGACGCCGCGTATTGGGGGGCGACCGATCAGGGGGATGCCTGGAAGTTCAAATCCTATTATGTCGGCAATGCGCCTGAGTTGAAGGGTTCGCTTGTGCGTTCGGATTCAACCGAAATCAGCCTCGGATCCACGGGCGCCTTCAAGGACCATCTCTTCAAGACGTTTACTTTCGGTACGGCGTTCACGGTGGAGGCGGGCGAGAAGATTCGCGTTCGCATCGCCCAGACCACTGGTTTCTCCAGTTCCAAGTATGCGGGGGTGAACATCGACAACATCCGCTGTGTACGTGTCGGAGACGGCGAACTCGTCGTCAACGGCGGCTTTGAAGACGCGGATGCCCCTTGGACCTTCGAGCGGTTCACGGATGCGTCGCAGAAGCATCGCGAGAAGAGCAGCTGTTTCCGCCAAGTTTGGAATAGCAGTTCTTCCAATTATGGTTCTGACATGGTGGATGGACTGCGGCGTGTGCTGATTGTGCAGATCGGATGCATTTCCCAGTTGATCAAATTCCCCGAGGCGGGCACCTATCGGTTGTCGTTCTGGACGAAGGGACGGAGCGATTTCACGACGACAAGCACACTCGCCTATGCCGGCAACCAGGTGCGGGCGTGGCTGGCGAAGGACAATGTCACCAACGAATTCTTCCGGACGGCATGCTGCTTCTCCTCGAATTTCGTGCAGCAGACGGTGCTCTTCAAGGTGGACGAGGCGGGCGAGTACCGTCTGGGGCTGCAGGGCGTGAATGGCATGCTGGACGAGGCGGGCAACATTGTCTCGACCTGGCCAGAGGGTCCAACCTGGGCGGCGAACGATCGAAACGTGATGGTGGACAAGGTTTCCGTCCGCAAGGTGGATGCGGCGGCGACGGTGCCGGCGATTGATTCCGCCACCGAAATCACGCTGGACGACACGGCGCGTCTGCGTCTGGATTACGACGGCGTGCTGCCGCTGCATCGACTGCGACTTGGCGGACACAGAGTGTCCGGCATGGTCGACGCTTCGCATCCTTCGGGGCTGGTGTCGGGGATTGGCAGTATCTATGTGAAACCGTTTAACACCATCATCATCTTCCGATAGACGGAGAATGATTGAACAATCAAAAATGAAGAGGAATTTGTAAAATGGGAATGACACGTCGGAGTTTTGTCCAGATTGGTTCGCTCGCGTCCCTTTTCGCGGCAGGCGGGTGCTCGGTCTTCAACATCGCGAAGCGTGAACCGCGGCGGCCGGCCGCCAACGAACGGTTGACGCTGGGCGTGATCGGCTGCGGCGTGATGGGCAGCGGGAACATGGGGAGCTTCCTCGCGGACGAGCGCGTCCAGGTGGTCGCCGTGTGCGATCCCGTGGCGGACTGCGCGCGCTATGGCTACCATCCCGTGAACAAGACCCACATGGGCCGTTTGCCGTTCAAGCAGAAGGTCGACTCGAAGTACGGCACGACGGCCTGCCGGGCGGTGATGGACTGGCGCGAGGTCGTGAACGATCCGACGATTGACGCCGTGCTCATCTCGACGCCGGACCACTGGCACGCCATCATCGCCATCGCCGCGATGAAGGCCGGCAAGCACGTCTACTGCCAGAAACCGCTCACGATGTCCATCGCCGAGGGCCGCCGCATGTGCGAGGTCGCGGCCGAGACGGGCGTGACGTTCCAGGTCGGCTCCCAGCAGCGCAGCGCGAGTGAGTTCCGCGTGGCGTGTGAACTCTTCCGCAACGGCTATCTGGGCGAGTGCAAGGAGGCCGTGATCGGCCTCAGCTATCCGCACAACGATTCCCGCCGGAACGGCTATCCGCGCGACGACAAGCCGGGTCCGCTGCCGGACTGGTTCAAGCTGACGCCCGAGGAGTGGGCGATGTGGCAGGGACCGGGGCAGCACTGGCCGGACAATGCGTTCATTCCCGGCATCCATGGCCCGATGGTCTGGCGCTGGAGCGATCGCACGGGCAACGGCGCCCTGCCGGACTGGGGCGCCCACCACATCGACATCCTCCAGTGGGCGCTGGGCAAGGACACGTCCGGCCCCGTCGCGCTCGAGAACTTCACGTGCGACATCGCCGAGACGTCGACGCCCGTCTTCAGCTGGTTCAACAAGTTCAAGTTCGACATCGTCTACGACAACGGCTTCCGCGCCCACGTGATGGACAGCGACCAGGCCGGCATGTGCGGCATCCGCTTCCTCTCCAAGAGCGGCAACCTCTTCGTGGGGCGTGGCAAGCTCGAGCGTCCCGCGCATCTGCGCAAGTGGAACGAGAAGAAGGACCTCAAGGACTCCGAGGTGCACCTCTACAAGTCGCGCGCGTCGCACGAGTGGGACTTCGTCGACGCCATCTACGAGGGACGGCAGCCCTGCTGCCCGTGCGAAGTGGGCCACCGTTCGATCACGGTCTCGCACCTTGCGAATTCCTGCGCGAAGACGGGCGTGTCGTCGCTCAAATGGGATCCCGTGAAAGAGACGTCGGACAACGCGGCCATCAACGCCCGCGCCGACATCGTCCGCCACAACGGCTGGAAACTCGAGGCTTGATCAGGAGGAGGTTTGTCATGGTGCGCACGGTGTTCAAGGGAAAGTCAGCTTTCATCCTGCTGGTCCTGGCGGCGTTCGGACTGGCAGGAGCCGTCGAGTCTCCGCGCATTGTGGCGCACCGCGGCAACTACCAGTATGACGACAACGCGCGGGGCGGCTTTCAGCAGTCGCTTGACGCAGGTGTGACGGGGTTTGAGACGGACGTGCAGATGACGGCCGACGGCGGATTCGTGATCATGCACGACAACGTCGTCGACACCACGACCACCGGCACGGGGAACGTGAAGGCGCTGACCTTCGCCGCCGTCACGAACCTCACGCTGAAGAAGAGCGGTGAGCACGTTCCGTCCCTCCAGCAGGTTGCGGACGTCTTCCAGGGGCGCTCGGACGTCTTCGTCGAGTTCGAGATGAAGAGCCAGGGCTTCACGGGCGACACGC
>JAUNMP010000277.1 GCA_030537465.1 bacterium | reverse complement strand
GCAAGTTCGATGTGCTGTTCCGCCGCTGGATGAACGCCGATGACAATCCCCGCTTTGCCCGTGATCCATCCCTCTACGCGGCGTTCAACCTGAAACTGAACACGGAACTCCGCCGCCTCTTCCAAAAGCTCGGCTACGATGGCTTCGTCTATCGGAATGAAATCGAGTCCGCAGCAGAATCCGCCGACTCCTATGTGGTTTTCGGCGGCCGTCAGGTGGCCATTGTCGGCGAGGCCTCGGTCGGGTCACGCGTCCCGCGTGCCCGCGACTCTTCCTGTCGGGCGGCGTGAGGAGACTGGGAGACAGGGATTTTAAATTTGGTACAATATCAACCGTGAATAAAGCATGAAAGTATGTGGACAGTGATGTCTGAACAGGCGATACAATGGAATTTCGAGATCCTGAAGCCGGGGTGCATGGAACGCAACCCTGTGAGCGAGGAATTCTTCACGAATGACACGCGCCTTGAGGCGGTCATTCGCGAATCGATTCAGAATTCCATCGACGCCAACGACGCGACGCCCCTCGTGAGGGTGCGCATCTACTTCTCTGGACTGGAGGATGCGCTTCCTGCGGCGGATTACGCGCGGTATCGTGGCGCGGAGGCCGATGCGCGTTATGCCGACCCGGGAAGCGGACTCCTCCGGCCGATCCCGACAGCGGACGAGCCGTGCCCGTATGTCGTGATCGAAGACTTCAGCACCGTCGGTCTCACCGGCGACGTGGACGAGAAGCCGACCACGCCGCAGAGCGGAGCGACGCGCAAGGACTGGAACTACTACAACTACTTCTTCCGCGAGAACGGCACGTCGAAGGGCGCCGAGGGCACGCTCGGCAGCTGGGGCGCGGGCAAGTGCGTCTTTCAGCGCGCGAGCCGCCTGAAGACATCCTTCGCGCTCTCGGTCCGTGACGGCTACGAGCCGCGCAAGTTCCTCGTCGGCAAGGCGACCTTGCAGATCCACCGCGACGACCAGCTTCGCACCTGGGCGCCGGACGGCTGGTTCGGAACCGTCGACGCCTACGACGAGTCGCGTCCGAACCGCATCGTGAAGCGTCCGATCACCGACGCGGCGTTCATCGAGCAGTTTGCCGCGGACTTCAACCTTTCGCGCCGGGACGAGCCGGGCACCTCCATCGTGATCCCCTACGTGCACCTGGCGAGCGGCGATGAGAACGCCTCGGCGGCGTTCAACAAGACGAACCTCGTCCGCTCCGTTTTGCGCAACTTCCTCATTTCGATTCAGAAGGGCGAGCTCGAAGTCGAGATCCAGGTCGGGAAGAACGGCGAGAAGATCGTGATCGACAAGTGGTCCTTCAAGGAGAGCGCGGCGTTCCTTCCGGATGTCGGCAGCAAGGACGCGGTGGTGACGCGGCTGCACCATCAGCTCGTCTCGGACGCCTTAGGCGGCGAGCTGCCGTCTGAACGCGTCTTCACGCTTGCGCCGCCGCCGAACAACTATCCGAAGTGGGACGCGGCGATGTTTTCCGCCGATCAGCTGAAGGCGCTGAAGAAGTGCCTCCAGCAGAAGAAGCCGGTGCTGATCGACGTGCCCATGCCGGTGTTGAAAAAGGCCGAGGGAAAAGTCCAGACGCTGTCTGGACTTTTCCAGGTCGCGCTGATGAAGGCAGATCTCCCGCAGGCGATGCCGCCGGTCTTCTACCGCATCGGACTGCTCGTCTACGGCGTACAGCCGACGGTGCATTCCAACTACGTCGCGGCGGTGGTGATCGATCGCAATCCGGTGGCGGACATGCTCGTCGCCGCCGAGCCGCCGTCCCACAGCGAATGGCATCGCGACGTCGACCGGCTGAAGGCGAACTACGACAAGCCCTGGCCGCATCTCCTGTTCGTGACGTATGCCGTCCGGAACATCCTCGACAGGGTGGCGTCCATTGACAAGGAGCCAAACTTCGATCCGCTTTCGGATGTCTTCGGCATTCCCCGCAAGAAGTCCGAACACGACCGCGACGACGGCCGCGCCAGGGACGACGATTCCGACAAGCCCGGCGACGAGAACGATGCGGACGAGGCGAATCCGCCGCGGAAGGAGCGCATCGTCTCCATCGACGAGAAGAGCGAAGGCGGCCTGAAGGGCTTTCGGCTGACGGCGGGTCCCGGCCTCGCGAACGCGAAGAAGTTTCCGTTCACGATGAAGATGAAGGTCGGGTACGACACCTATCACGGACTGGACTGGAGCAAGTTCGACTTCGATCTCGGCAAGGACGGGAAGATCAAGATCTCGGTGGTGTCCGGCGCGGGCGTGGTCGCCTATGCGGCGAAGGACAACGCGATCGAGCTGACGGTGGTCAGGCCGGAGCCCTTCGAGGTGACGGTGCTCGGGTTCGATCCGAATCGCGACGTCGTGGTGGACAAGGTGCGGTACGACTACGGGAAGGAGGATGAATAAGTCATGGCCTTCCGATTCAACTATACGAACCGCGGGCGGATCCTGCTTTCAGAAGCCGAGATCAGGGCGGTGCCCGGCGAACCCCGACTCACGGTTTATCTGACGAGCGACTTCAAGGCGCAGACGAAGTACACGGCGACGGATGTCGTCGTCATCGAGGCGTATCGTTTCACGAAGGCGCAGCGGGTGGAGCTCGGGACGGTCGGGGAGATGCCGAACAAGGTGAAGATCGTGTTCGACGAGTTCGCGGACGCTCTGAACGTGAAGTACCGGCTGAAGATCGTCGACCCGGAAACGAAGCGGCTGAAGGGGCTGGCGAAGAAGGTCACGGCAAACGACACGCCGGAGAAGCCGTCCGATCTCGAGCCGATCCTGCCGGTGGCGATGGCGGATGCGGAGGACGGACTCGGCGACTGTTTCTGGAAGGTCGCCTTCCCGGCGTCCGCGAACGGTCCGGTGCTGATGCTGAACGGGAAGAAGCTTTCGCACGAGGCGGTGAAGTCCGAGGCGTTCAAGGCGCTGGCGTGGCCGAGCGTACTGGAGGCGGTGCTGACAGAGATCTGCATCGTGAACGCGCCATCGTTCCCGAGCTGGGCGACGAAGTGGATGACGTTCGTGAACGACATCCTCGGCGTGGAAGGTGCGCCGGATGAGTGGGATCCGGAGAAGCTTGATTTCACGGGCTACATCAAGAACGCGACGGATTGGATCGCGGCGGCGAAGGTGGCGTTTTCGCGGCACTTCTCGCTCTCGTCGGTGGCGATCAAGGGCCTGACGAAGGAGGATGGAAATGGCTGAAGACCTGATCCCCGTCCGCCAGTTCAACGAACTCGGCATCACCCGCGTGCGGAATTTTCTCGCGAAAGTCCGCACCGAAGGCAAGCTCTCCGCCGAGGAAGCATCGGAAATCCTGGTCGACACGGAATATGTTGATTCGGTTGGTTGTGTCCATGAGATTGATCGCTATCGCGTGTTTGAAACAAAGCGCGACTTGTGCGATTATGTGGTAGGCGTGTTCGGATTGCCGTTTATCGAGGCGAACCGCAAGAATGTCGGTCTCTGGACGTGGGTTGCATTTGCCTATTATGCGCAGTTCGTGAAATCGAGCAAAGACGTTTCCTCGATTGCGTCAACGCCGCGTTGGATTCTCGACGCAGACAACTATCGCCTTTCAGTTCGTCATTTTGTTGCTGGGCCGTTGTATCTCAAGTGCGATTTCTCCGAGGTGAGCGAGGAAGCGATTGATATGATCTTCTCGAGTCCGCCGAAGGAGTTCGGGGGCTTTGTCGATGCGCTCACATACAAGATGGATGGGGCCCGCATTCCGGTTTTGCTGCAAGTCGCAACTTGGCTTTACTACGATGCGTCTTCGAAAAAGAAACTGAAGAAGGGCGTAATCTCGCAAACGAAGCCGGGCGCCATTCGCGAGTTTCTCCGCGTCGCTTCTCAGCTGGCGCTTACATGGGATTTCTATTCGGTTAAAGATGCTTCTGCTCTGTGGAATGTCTTGCCGAGTCAATTTGATGAGTTTAAACAATCGTCTTACAAGAAGGAAAACTGATATGGCAAAAATCAGAGAGTTTCATTTGTTCGCAGGCATAGGCGGAGGAATTTACGGTGGGAAGATGCTGGGGCATCAATGCTGTGGCGGTGTTGAGATTGATCCGTACTGCCAGAAGGTTCTGGCACAACGTCAAAAAGATGGGTGGATGGAAGAATTCCCCGTATACCAAGACATCAGAAAACTGAATGGAGCTGAGTTCAGAGGAAAGTTTGACGTCCTATGCGGAGGTTTTCCATGTCAGGCTTTTAGCTATGCCGCACATGGCAAGAACATAGAGGAGAAAAACCTTTGGCCGGATATGTTTAAGTTTGTGAAGGATTCTGACGCCCCTATTGTCTTTGGTGAGAATGTCACTATTGAAGCCATAACTATTGCACGCAAAGACCTTGAGTCAATTGGTTACAAGGTGGAATCATGCAGATTGGCATGCATGGATTTGTTGGCTGACCATAAGCGTCCGCGTTTCTGGTTGCTGGCTGTAAAGGATTCAACGATCTTCAAGAAGGTCTCGTCTCATGATCTTGCGCTGCCGAAACTTACGGCGAAGTTTTGGACGGAAGATCCAAACAACTTGAAGTACCCAGTAGAGGTTCCTTCCTTAGCACCCCAGAAAAGAGGCGTGGGTAATGCGCAGGCACCTATTGCGGCGGCAACGGCGTTTAGAGTGCTCGTGAATCGCCATTTAACTCATAAATACAGTTCTGTGGTTCCTTCCAAGGAAGAGGTAGGTCAGGTCTTTAGTCCAGTCAAGACATGGATACGTAAACAGGATCCCGAGGATCCGATTTATGTTCACACTCCAACTACGATGGGTAATTATCACTACAAATCAATGATGAAGCATCCATCATGTGCAAAATATGTGCGCATATTTGGTAAGCCAACGGCTCTACATGCCGAATACCTAATGGGATTCCCGATCGGGGCGTCGTCTCCGTTTCAGCTTAACAAAAGGAGTATCGAAAAATGGACTACGCAGATTTACAACAAAGACTGAATGCTGCAGTTGAGAGATATGATTCGCAGACATTCCTCGGATCATATCGCGAGACTGCGAGATCTTCGCTTTTGAATGCGGGGTTGTCTACAAGGGCGAATTCTCTTTGGAAGATGGCCCAGTACGTGGTGGCCAAGAAAGATGCTGGGTCGCCAGACGGGGCGTCATCTGGCTATCTTATAGGGTGGAGAACACTCGCTTCCAACTACAATAATCAGACTCTGTTGTTGGAAGTTGGCGATGGGGTTTGGGAGGCATATGATGCCCAAGGAAATAAACTGGGTGATGAGCAATACATAAAAGATCTTCTTGAGAAGACGAGTCTTCAAAAGCAGGTTACGCAGCCTGTGAAAATGGTATTAATGAGTTATCAGCTCATCACCTATGGTGCTCCCGGCACGGGCAAGTCATTTGGCCTA
>JAUNMP010000276.1:2155-5394 GCA_030537465.1 bacterium | reverse complement strand
TCATAAGACATCATCGCGTGGGCGCCCTTCGGCGAGACGAGGGTCTGTTCGCCCGTCTTGAGGTCATGGTACCACACGCCGCCCGAACACCAGTAGAAACCGTCTCCCTGCTCGTTCCAGCGTTCATGCGTGGCGTAGTTCGTCGCCCGCGAGGGGATCATCGTCCGCCTCCCCTTCTCAATCAGCTGAAGGCGCGGATAGACACCATCCACCATCTCGATTCCGTGCTCGACGCCCTTCGAGTCCTTCCACTTCACGCACTCCCAGGCATTGAGCGCGATGTCGTTGCGGATCGGGTTGATCTGGCCGTGGTTGATGTTGATCAATCCCGTCTCACCCCACTTCTCGTACTTGCCCGTCGCAAGTTCGAGAAGCCCCTGCACGTGATTGTCATCCACGCGCGAGTCGAGATAGGCGTACTTGCGGTCCTTCGTCAGGGTCAGGTGCGTGAAATAACGGACAAGCTTCGCCCCCGTCGTCAGTTCGGCAGGCATCCGGCAGACGGGAATCTCCTTGGTCGGGTCGACTAGAAGATCACGCCTGTAGAGCCAATTGCGGTCCGGATTCTTCGCGTCGAACCGCGCATAGTAGACGACGTCGTTGTCGACGTCGACATAGGGGATTTGCCCGTCGATGTCGTCGAGACGGATGAACTCGTCCTTCAGCAGATCGAGAATCGCCTTGTGCTTCCCCCGATAGGCACGCTTCTCTTTGGGCGTGCGCTCGTTCTTGGATATGTCGAGCACGAGGAAGCGTCCATCCTCCGTCATGCACTTCGAGGTGAAGTAAATCGACTGCTGGTTCTCGTCAATGAGGCCCGGCTTGAGCAGATAAGAAGTCAATCCGCTGAGCGGGTCGACATATTTCACAAACATCTTCGACGTCTCGGGCGTCTTCATGCCCGCGGCGAGATTCGCCTCGTACGGCGTCACCGCGAAGAGACTGCCGGCCGTGAACACAGAGCAAAAAAAGCTTATGGTTCTAATCACTGAGCAGACCTTTCATTCCAAATCTGAAGATTATGCATGTAGTATAACAAATTCAGCTCGGCTTGGGCACACGTCACATGTTCTCGCAGACGCTGAACCAGCGGCGGGAGTTGTTCGGCGTGGCGACGACCTAGAGGGACTTTGCCTTGGCGTTCAACGGCGGGACGCACGGCATCACGTGAACGCTTTTCGGCTTGAAGGCGGGCGAACGCACATAGTCGATCATGCCGTCCAGCAGTACGGCCCCCTCGGCCGTGTCGGAGAGGGCGTCGAGGCCGAAGTCCAGCAGCACGCGCCCCTTTCCCGACAGCGCCTGACCGAGGTACAGGTAGCACGCCGTACCACCTTCTCCCACGGCAAACAAATCCTCACTGGAGAGTCCCGACAGCGGGAGCGCGCGGCCCTGCTTCACGATTTGGAAGAAAAGTTCATTCAACACGCCTTCATGCGGCAGGTTCTTGAAGACAGGGTGATCGAGGAACGCCGTCCCGACCTGACTGCCCATCCACCACCACCCGAGCTTCACGTTCGGCTCTCCTCCCTGATTGGACAGAGCGATAACGGTCTGTCCACGCGCCAGCGCCTCGCAGGCAAGGGGCGACGCATAGGGGGCGATCACGACATCTGCCTCCGCCGCACGACTCTGCGGCAGCGAATCGGCGTAACGCCCTTTCAGCTTTGACGCATAGTAGTCGGCAATTGCAAGCTTCGGCTCCGAACGGACAGAACGTGCCGGGAAGAACCAGAGGTCGTAGGAATTACTTGATTGCTCGAGTGTCTGATTGCCTGATTGGCCAACAAGCGTGCATTCAAGACGGGCCTTGAGAGCTTTTTGAACGTCTGGGATGGTCAACTGAACCGTGCTTCGCTTCTGGACGCCACCCAGGGCAATGTCGCCACACGAGCACGTCCCCGAAGCCAGAACCTTGCCCTCCGCGACCAGCTTCCAGTCCACACGGGCCTGGGGGATCGGCGCATCGCCATAGTTCGCCACCAGAATGTCGGCCGCGAGCGACTGCCCCGGCAGGAAGGTCGAACGCCCGGGATTCAGATCGCAGAAAATGCCGACAGGACGATTGTAGACGCGGAAGTCATCCGCGGAATTTCCGCGCGACTTCTGCTCCCAGAGCGGATTGAAGAGTCCCTGGGCGCTGTAGGTTCCGTTGTTGGCGACGACGACGTCGACAATCGTCCAGTAGCAGAACCCGTCGCAGTACGGGTCGGTGCGGGCGCACTCGACGCCCTTCTTCTGCCACACGCGCTGCAGGGCATGTTGGGCGTCCTGCAGGCGGTCACCCCAGGCAAGGTCGAGTCCGAAGTTCTTCAACCAGTCCGCACGCTGGGCGCGCGTCACCGGCGGCTGCCAGACGCCCGTGAAGCGCGGTTCCAGACGAGAATCCAACTTGGCGCCGAGATTCATGTA
The DNA here is from genome assembly GCA_030537465.1 of bacterium. GTDB lineage: Bacteria > Verrucomicrobiota > Kiritimatiellia > RFP12 > UBA1067 > RUG572. The sequence continues at coordinate 2,982 of JAUNMP010000276.1, read as the reverse complement.
CTCATGCGTGACGAAGGGACGCTTCGGATTGAAATCGCCGCGTCTCCAGATTTTGGTCGGACCGCCGACGAAATCCGCGCTCTCGGGCGGATTGATGGACGGCACTTGGCAATCCTGGTTGATCTTCAGCCGATCGGGATCCATGCCCTTCACGTACTTGTGCAGCGCCTGGTCGAGCGCAGGGCCAAACGAGCCCTCGTTGCCCATCGAATAGATGCCGAAGGACGGATAGCGGCGGAAGTTCTTCCAGAGTTCCGTCACATCGCGCACGGGATCGAAGACCTGCCCTTCCGTCGGTTCGTCGTTGTAGTACGGCATCTCCGCCTCGATGATGATGCCGAGCTCGTCCGCCGCCTCGTAGAATTCGGGAACTTCCGTATGCGTGTGGTGGCGCACATAGTTGAACCCGGCCTTCTTGGCTATCGCAAGATGACGCCGATGCTCATCGACATCGGCGGGCGTAATGCCCGTGAACGGATAGACGTGGTCGTCGCCAAAGCCACGGAAATAGAACGGCTTATTGTTCAGATAGAACTCCTTGCCGCGGACCTCCAGCTTGCGGATCCCGAAACGCTCCAGGCGCGTCTGGACGACCTTGCCGTTCGAGACGAGGTCGACCCGCGCCGTGTAGAGATTCGGGTGTTCGGGCGACCAGGGACGGAAGTCCGTCAGGGGTACGCGAATGCAGGAATGTTCGAATGCTTGAGTGTTCGAATAATCAAGGGGGTGTTCAATGGATCGGCCTTCAACCGTCACACGCAGTATTTCCGCACCCCTCTCCCCCTTCTCATCCCTCGCCCCGGGCGGGGCGGTCGGCCGCTGGGGGC
>JAUNMP010000276.1:0-2133 GCA_030537465.1 bacterium | reverse complement strand
TCTCCCCCTTCTCAACCCTCTCCCCCTTCTCTACATCCACATGCACTTCGGCGGACTGCCCGTCGAAATCGCCGCGGACCCAGGCGTCGTCAATGAAGGTTCTGGGCGTTGCCTCGAGTTCGACGTCGCGGTAGAGTCCGCCCCAGCGGTGCATCGCGCTGAGAAGCCCCTTGCGGGACGGCACATCGTTCCGCACCACCGCCGCGAGGCCGATCGTCTTCCCAGGTTCGGCGAGGTCGGTGATTTCATACTTGTAGGTTCCGCAGAAGTTGTCCACGCAGGCAACGGGCTTGCCGTCCACATAGAACCAACCCTGGCTCTTCACACCGCCGACCTTGAGCCAGATGCGCTGACCGCGCCACGTCTCGGGGATTGTCACGCGCTTCCGGTAGACGCCGATGCCCTTGTAGATGTGACGAATGGGTTTGGGATTGTCGTCCGCCTTCACGTTCCAGCTCTCGCTCATGCCGGGCTCGCCAATTCCCTGCGCTTCCCAACACCCCGGAACCTGGAGCGTCTTGGGCCAAGCTTCCTTCGCCGTCAGGAACTTCGTCCCCCTCCACGCGTTGTTGCGGATGAAATTGCAGTCGCGCGTGGCGAACTCCCATTCGCCGCGCAGGGAGATCACCCGTGCGGGATCCTGCCCCGTCACGGGGTTCACGACGGCGGGATGCGCCTTGCGACCTCCCCAGAGCTCCTGCCCCTTCAGCGTGGACAGATCGATCTCCAGCGCGCCGGCGAGCAGCGGCAGCACGACCAGTGCCAGAGCCCCCTTCCTGCACGTTGTAAAAGAACGAAGCGAATTCATTTGATTCCCTTTCTTGAAGGCTCTTCAATGCTCAATGAACAGGTCTGCTCTGCGGGTATGGGAACTTTCAGCGGGGATCGTGGACATAGCGCTGTTCCACATCCGTCGTGATGGAAAGCCTTCCATCGTCGGCGGAAACGGTGACGTCTCCGTGGATGTTGGTCGAATAGGCGGCTATGCCCATCTCCGTGTAGATCTTGACGGCGGACTTCCCGGCGCCAATCATCCACGGGAGGTTGCCGAGGGAGGCGACAACGGCCCGTGGCGCCGGAATCATGTCCGCCAGCGTCGCCGCCGTCTCGTTCGGCTTGGTGCCATGCGAGGGGAGCACCAGGAAGTCCCCTCCCCAGAGTCCCTTCTTGAGGAGGTACGGGCGCATGTATTCGGCAACATAGTCAGCCTGGATGTCGCCGACGATGAAGAAGACCTTTCCGTTCGCCGTGATGCGCAGCGCCGTGGAGTTTCCATTCAGCAAATGGTGGAAGTGGTTGTCGCTCGCCGTGTAGCCCTTTCGGTTCTCGATCGGCTTCACGGGACCCTCCCTCGGCGGCCAGACGACCTCGACGGAGACGCCCTCTTCGCTCCAGCCCAGGTCGTCTCCGAACTTGATGTTCTCGACCAGACACCCCGGATGCGCCTTCCCCCAGTCGTCCAACGCCTGACGCGGCACCTTGTACTCCAGAACGTCATGCACGTTCAGCGTTTCGAGCGACGGTGGTGTGTAGTTGTTGTTGAAGACCCTGCCGATCTCAAAGTGGTCCTTCAGCCACAGGAATCCGCCGAAGTGGTCCGCATGGTAGTGGGAAATGACAAGGCCGTCGATCTTCGTGATGCCTCTCGCCCTCAACCACGGCGCGATGATGTCCTTGCCGTTGTTCTTCGTCTTCTCCCCTTTGCAATCGCCGTTGCCGGTGTCGAAGAGATAGACTTTTCCCGACGGCATCCGCAGCACACAGCACTGACCCGCGCCCCCGACCATGCAATCGGGATTGAGGACGGTGAGGGCGAACTGCGAGCGCGCGGGACGACTGGCCCCAGTCTGAGCGGACAGGGCAATTGGGGCGGCGACAGAGGCCGCCGCCCCCAGGATGAATGCACGTCTATCCATGGGTCTCACAGCCACTCGACGCGGGCGCCCTTCGAACGGTTCACACAGCGCGGATAGTCGACGATGGGATCGCCGAAGAGCATCGCGTGGAACGGAACGCCACGCGGCACGCCGAAGATGTCGGCGGCTTCCGGAATCGCCTCGAAGATGTGCGTAAGGAAGCCGAACCAGGTCGTTCCGATGCCGTGCGCCTGGGCGAGGAGGTCGAAGTACGCGC
>JAUNMP010000275.1 GCA_030537465.1 bacterium | reverse complement strand
CCGCGTCGATGCGTGCGATGAGGTCGTTGGTCCAGGCGACGGCCTCGTCGACCGTGGGAAGGACGGGGAGGTCCCCTTTTTGAGCCTCATAGACGGTCTCCCATTTCTCGTTCTTCATGACGGTCGCCGGCCACGGCTGGCACTTACGATAGGCGAAGAGCTTCCGGCAGATCGCGTAGGTCGTGACGAAGTCGGGCTGGGCGTGCGCCAGGATCAGCTGCAGGTCGATGAGATCATGCGCTCGGTCACTGTCCGCCCCCGTCGCGCCGTGAATCTTCTGCGCGATCTGATACTCAAGCTTCATAACGCGCAGCCTGCCTATCGGCGGCATGGCGAGATGATCCAGTAGACCGGCAATCTCAGCGGGTACGGTGACTTCGTCCCAACTATCCGCATCGCCGATTTCATTGTGACCGATTTCCAGCGCCACCGTGAACCAAGGCGTCCCGAGGTAACTCAATTTGACATCGCAGGGCTGCATGATGTAATCGAAAGGGATTCCCTTGGGCGATGCCGTCGGACGCACCCACAGTTCGCCCGTAAATCCGCACCAGCCGTCGGCAAGACGTTCCTTCAGATTGCGAATGAACGAATCAAGGCTCTGCTGATACGCCGTATCAAGATCCGTCGTGACGCGCGTTGCCAGATCGCCATAGCGGAACTTGAGGCCGATGCCGCCTTTGACAACACCATCGCCAATCATCTGCGCGACGATGACGTTAGCCAATTCCGTACGCAATGCGACCGCTCGGATATCGGACTGTGCATAACAAAGAATGCCACGGTCCAGGTTATTCTTTGAATTTGGCTGCTTCTTCATTTGTCAGCAATCCCTTATCGCATGCCCGTTGGGCGGCTTCTGCAATTCGCGTCCGCTCGACCATGCCCTCGTCCAAGGCCGTCTGTAAGGCTTGGACAATCGGTTCGGAACGGATTCCTTCGTATTCCACGCAGTCGCAGACCTTGCGGTCAACAAGCATGACGCCCTTCGGCAGACGCCGACGACAACGCATCGGCGTTCCGACATAGACAAGGTTTGGATTCGTAGGACACAGCTGGAACATCGCAAGGACGGACGCCCCGCGCAGATACCCCGATGCCCCGACCTGTGCGACAGTATGCGCATAGACGTCGTTCTCGCTAAAGACATGATGCTTCACCCGATAGACGCCATGACCGAGACGTGTCAAAGCGCCGCGATTGGCCATTGTGACAAGATGCTGTTTCGGCACTCCCAAAACAGCAGCCTCTTGCGTCGTGATCACACCATAGTGATCCGCCGCATAGTCCCAAATATCAGTATAGACGTCTTTGTTCATGTCATTAGTAATACAAAGCGTATTACTTTTGACCAAAGTATATCAAACCAATCAGGCGAGCGTCAATAGAGGAGGTTACGCGACGGACCGTCGCAATGACCAGGTCGAGACGATCAGTAGGATGACTTTGGACTTTGGCGTTCCTGGGTGGAGCCTGAAGGAGGAACAGGAACTCCAATGTCGGACGCCTAAAGTCCTAGGTTCGACATCCAATGTCCTCCAACGGAGACATCGAGGGAGACGTGGGCCGCTGCAAAATCACAATCCTGCCGGACGAACTGTCGTTATGCTCCCATCCGGCAACTGCCAGACGATCTTCCCATTAAGAGAGTAGACATTGGCAATGCCTTTGCGTCTATTCTCCTCCTGCGCAGCATGGACAGCCAGATTGCCGATCCGTGTCACCTTTTCCACTACTTCTGGCATATGCCCTCCATAAACAAATTGTATCGATCCTGAGCAACCACGCTTGTCGATCCATTACCATGCGCCACTAGCAACAGGTCATTGCCACCATTATAGTACAACATCCAATGATTGGCCAAAGGCGCATAAAGAGAAACAAAGTTAGACTTGCTTCGATCATAACGTCTTCGTACGTCATCTGCGGGAACGTCATGCCCACCATTCTGGACACGTACTCGGATTCGTTCAAGACAGAACTCGGGAGAATCAACGTAAACATAGGCGATCGTCACATCATAGCCCAGATTCTTGGCCCGATTGACCATTGCCACGTAACCAGCACCAGACAACGTCGATTCAATGGCAAACGACACTTCTTTGTCCAACAATTCATCAATTCGCCGCAACGTCTCCCGACCTGCAGAAATTTTCGCCGAAGGAGGATCCGCAGGATTCAATTCTCGAGCAATGTCATCAGGATTTACATAGACGATGCCCTCAGAAGGCAAAAGCACCTTTGAAATCGTGCTCTTGCCGCTCCCATTGGCACCTGCTAGAATGTACAATTGCTTCATTTGCGGTTAGTATACCATAATTCGCACAAAGATTCCCGTCGCGGATTGTCCGACGTGCGATCCCGTCCGCCGAGCCTGACGCGACGGGCCGTCGCGTCTACGGGGCGAGGGGATGTGAGCCGGCGTGCCTATGACCAGCGATGGTACGTCCAGCCCAATTCGTGACGCAGTGCGTCACAAATCGGAAAGACCAGGTAAAACTGCCGCATATAACGCAAGTTACTTGCGTCATACCCGCGACCATATTCCGCCGTCAACCTCGCCGAAAGCGCTGCCAGCGTTTTCTTGCCGTAGTCGGCCTTGCGACGCCCCTTCTGCTCGTCTTCGACGATCAGTTTGCCGACGGACCAGTTCTGCCGCACGAGAACGGTGTTCGCGGCAACGTGACAGATCAGGAGGGAGAATCCCCCTTTGCCGCGTCGATGCGTGCGATGAGGTCGTTGGCCCAGGCGACGGCTTCGTCGACCGTGGGAAGGACGGGAAGGTCGGCTCTGGCAGCTTCATAGGCAGCCGACCATTCCTGCGTGGGGATGACCCTACTGGGCCAGGGCTGAAGTCTCCGGTTCGCAAAAAGTCGCTCGCAGATTTCCCGTACTTCACGAAGGGCCACGGTCTCATGCGACACCATCAACTGAAGATCGACCAGATCCTGGACGCGTACGAACCGAACGTCCGTCGCACCGTGGATTTTCTGCGCCAACTGATGTGATATCTTCATCAATGGGACAGGATTCGGCCTCGGAAGATTCAAATCTGAGAAGAGTTTCAAAATACTTTCGGGCAGAGCTACCGTATCGAAGGCATCGGCGTCCCCCACTTCGTTGTAGGAGACTTCCAGGTCAACCGTGCACCAGGGATGGTTTCTGTAAGTGAGCTTAACCTCGAATGGTTGCATCACATACTTGGGCGAGATCTGCCTCGGGCGAGGCTTCGGCTTCTTCACAAGCCTTCCTGCGAAGTCATTCCAGCCCTTCGCGACACGAGCATTAAACCTCTCAATGAACTCCTCTTCGTCGATGTTCCGCGCAGCGTCGAAGTCCGTCGTATAGCGCGTCGTCTCCTCGCCATATCTCAACTTGAGCGAACCACCGCCCCGCATCACCACGCCATCCAGAAACTGACCGGCAACGACATTGGCCATCGTCACGCGCATCTGTACCGCCTCTTCGTTCGATGCAGCAAGGCGGCGAATCGCCCGCTCGAGGAAAGCGACGTTACTTGGCGGTTTCATTTCCAATCTCCCAGATCAATCCACGGCTCTCGTCCTTCGACAGATACCCCTGCCTCCGGCCCTCCTCAGCAGCCTGAATACGCCGATCGGGGCGCACCGTGTCACGGCATGAACGAATCGCATCAACAAGAAACTGCGATCGCACGCCGTCATAATTCGTACAGGCATAATCCGCCGCGCACCTGACGATCTTCAACCCACTACCCAGAGCCTTGCGGACCCGCTTCGCCGTCGAGACATAGATCCATGTCGGATTTGTCGGCGCCAGTTTGAGAAAGGCCAGCACGCTCTCCCCGTAGAGGAAAGCATCCGCGCCAACCTTTTCCGTAGCCAACGCGTAGGGATCCGCGTCAGACGGAGGGAAACGACTCACCCGATATACGCCTCGAGCAGGGCGCTCCAGACGTCCAATCCGCATCCATCGATCCAGTTCGCGAATCGAAACGCCAAGTTCTCGCGCCTGAGCATATGTGATCAGTCCGAAATTTCCTTCGGCCAGATCATAGAGCTCGTCAAAATTTTTCATGTCAATAGTATAGCACTTATGTCATACTTTTGACAACCGTTGATTTCCTGGAGTTTACCCATTTTTCGCCCTCTTGCGGACACGAGACTGCTCGAGCCAGGAAGTCAACGCCGACGGTTGACAAAGTGGGCTACGCTACCGCTCCGCCTTGCTTCGCGATTTCTCAACCGATTTCAAATTGTCTCCATCGTATTTTTTATTTGGGGCTTGCCCCAAACCCCGAATGAGGAGGTCTGGAGGAAAATTCCTCCAGTTCTTAAACACCGTTGAAAGTCTCATGCAAGGCGGTCGGAGAAGCGCGAAGCTACGCGGAACGGTAGTGGAGCGCCCTTTGTCGACCATCGGCGTTACCCTACCCACCAGCAAGGCACAGACAAGAAACAACGGCCATTACAGATACGAAATCGCATCTCACCCTTATTTATCGGGGTGAGACGCACTTCGTCGCTCAAAAAAATGGGTAAACTCCAGTTTGGCAATTGATTTCCTGAAACCCACGAATAATCGCCCACATGCCGATTTTCAATTCGGATCAATGGGATCTCGTCGGCGGAACATGACGCGACGGGCATAAATGTGGGTCAGACCGAGGAAGCGGAGGACCTTTATTTGTACGCAGATGCGCAGCATCTGCGTACCCAATTGGGCACCTTGAACACCTGGACAGACCCACACTTATGCCCGAAGAGCCACTTTTTCAAAAAACCTTTCAATTTTTCGACTCCCATTGTGAGGAAAGACGAAAGGAGAACTGACAAATGAGAGTGATCGACACGAATGGATGTTCGCGGTGGCGCCGCCCCCGCGAGCTTGACCGCAGGAGGTGGTTCTGGACCGGCGTCGCCCTGGGCGCGCTGGCCGTGGGAGTGGTCATTGGCTGCTGGCTGACTGCCGGAGGAGGTGCCGAATGAGACGCAGGACGACCGCAAAAGAAGAAGCGGAAAAGAAGGAAATCCCCCCTTCACCCCCTATAGGAAGAAAAGGGGAAGAAGAAAGCGAACATAAAAAGGGAGAACGCGGGCGCGCACCCACGCGCGACGCATACACGCGAGGGCCCCTCGTCGAGACACCCCCCGACGGCGTGATCAACCACCGGATCCCGCCGACCCTCGGCGTCGCCCTCTGGCACGCCCACCACAACATCGGATTCCACGACGACGCCTTCGTGGCCGAATGGTACGACGACATGGTGGCGGCCTTCTGGTGCGACCGCGAGGGGCGTCCGATCCGCAACTGGGGATACCGCCTGAACAAGTGGATCCGCAACCGCGACTACTTCGCCGCCCTTCGAGACGCGCCCGAGACGAACAACTGGCGGGACGCGTATCGCCACATCAAGCGCCCCGACAACTGGGTCGGCATGGACGA
>JAUNMP010000274.1 GCA_030537465.1 bacterium | reverse complement strand
CTGGATGGTCTTGCCGAGGCCCATGTCGTCCGCGAGACAGGGGCCGAATCCCCACTTCGCGAGGAAGGCAAGCCAGGACATGCCACGCAGCTGGTAGTCGCGGAGCGTTCCCTTCAGGCCCTTCGGCTGCGGCAGCATCTTGAACTTCTCCTCGCCGCGCAGTTCGTTGAGCAGACCGCGCAGCCAGCCGTGCGCCTTCACGCGGTCGACGCGCAGGCGGCCAACGCGACCTGTCCCCAACGCAAACGAAACGGCCTGGGCGACGTTCAGCTTCTTTCCCTTTGCCGATTGGATTGCACGCAGTGCCTCCCGCAGCACAAAGCGGTCCACCTCGATCCACCGATCGCGGAAGAACACCAGCGATGTCCCCTGGTCGAGCAGGAACTGCAGCTCGCGCTCCGTCACCTTCTCGCCGTCCACGCGGATCGTCAGTTTCGCACCGATGGAATGACTAGCCGGGGCATCTCCCTTTGCCGACGTCGTCCCCGGCGTGAGCTCGGCCTCGACGGCCAGATGCTCACCCGTCACGCCGTCCGGCATTTCGACGGCGAACCCGGCGGCAGCCAGGGTCTGGGCTCCTGAACGCAGAAAATTGTCCGCATCGGCGCGGGTCAGCTCAGCCGATCTTCCCCGCAATGACCTAAGTGGCGGAAAGAGCGCGGCGGCCTGACCGAGAGAGATGAGGCCCAGACGCGTCTGCGGCAGATCCGCAAGCGCCAATCGCCAAGGCTTCTCCTCGTCCTTCGGTGGGACCAGCGAAAAGCGGAGCGCCGCACGATCGGAAGCGGAGACGACGAGCGGCGCGCGCCAGTCGACGAGATTCCGCGCGAACACGCGCAACTCCTCTTCGCCAGGCCAACACACGCGTGCCGAATCGCTGCGCAGCGCGGCGAGCCAGGCGTCGTGGACCGTCTCGTGCCGTCCAGAATCCTCCTCCAACGCCGTTCGCTGGCCCCGCCGGGCAAGTCCGTCGACACAACGAGCGAAGAACACGGCGCAGTCCTCGGCGATCTGCGGCACACCCATCGGACGCCACCGCGCAAAGAATCCCTCGCTCGTCTTCTCCAGAGTCGGCAGATAGCGTCCGGCGGCAATCGCCGTCGCCGCCGCGCGGAAGACGTCCGCCGCATGCAACACATCCGCTCCGAGAAACACACCCTGCTTGAATCGCCGCACCCGGACGTCGGAGAGGAACATCAGCAGATTCGGCAGCGTGGGGACGACTCGTTCCTCCCCTATGGACTCGAAGCCTTCCGCCTCGTCCTTGTACCACAGCACCTCGCGAACGGCCTCGAGCAGGTCCGTACCCACAAGCGGAACGGACGTCTCGCCCACCTCGCGGGGTGCTTCCGCGCGAAACGCGGCGCCCCCCCGCGCGTCGATCTCGAGGTGCAGCTCGAGCATATCACGCGGGGAACGCGGCGGAACAGGAGGCACGCAGGGCATCCACGGACGCCCCCATGTCCAATTGTCTGAAGAGATAGCTGCCCGCGACGAACTGATTCGCCCCCGCCTGTGCGGCGAGGACAGCCGTCTCGGCGTTGACGCCGCCGTCGACCATCACGTCGAGCCGCGGCATGCGTTTCCGCACCGCGGTGATCTTCGGCAGACACTCCGAGATGAACTTCTGTCCGCCATAGCCCGGATGGACCGTCATCACGAGCAGTTCGTCGCACTCCTTCAAGTAGGGGAGGACGAGTTCAACAGGAGTCTCGGGATTGAGCACGAGCCCCGGGCGAATCCCCATCGCGCGGATCCGCGCGAGCTCGTGGTGGATGTCGCAGTCCGCCTCCACGTGGATCTGAATCGTCTGCGCGCCCGCCTTCGCGAATGGTTCAAGATAAAGATCGGGACGCGTCATCATCAGATGGACATTACGGTAGAGATTCGGCTCGACGCGGCGCGCAAGCGCCACGACGTCGGGTCCGAACGAGAGGTTCGGCACGAAATGGGCGTCCATCACGTCGATGTGCAGCGCCTCCGCGCCGGACTTCGCCACCCGCGAAATCTCCACGCCGAGAATGCCGAAGTCGGCCGCGAGAAGAGAGGGAAGAATCTGGATCTGCATGGGAGCCTCCGTTACACGATTACACGCCGATGCGCATGCCGCAGAGCACGCGGGTTTCAAGCCCCTCGGACGAATTCCTCACGATGTCCGCATCGAAGGTGATGGCGCCCACCGGCGCGATGAGAATCACCGTCGAACCACCAAACTTGAAATAGCCCTTCTCGTCGCCTTTCCGATGGGTTGTGCCGGCGAAGGTCTGGACGATCGTCCCCACGCCGAAGGCGCCCACGTCCACGAGCCAGAAGTCGCCGAACGCGGCATGGCCCTTCAGGATCTGGCGTTCGTTGTCCGCATAGACGTCTGGATAGCGCACAAGCGCGATCGGATTCACCGAATGGTACTTGCCGGGAACGATCCTCACGGCGGCGTCCGTGGTGCAGTCGCAGGGGAAGTGGAAGCGGTGGTAGTCGACCGGGGCAAGACGAATGACGGCGATGTCGTAGCGTCCGGCGGGGGCCTCGTTCTCGAAGACCGTCCGCAGGGATCGCGTCGCGCCCTTGAGCGGGAACGGCCGGTCGGCGTCCGCGTTCAGATAGAGCATCAGGCGTCCGTCGGCGGGACTGACGATGCCGTCACCCACAGGACGCGCACCCGGCTTCAGACGGCGCGTGAAGAACTCGTTGAAAGACGCGTATTCCGCAATCGGCTTCTCCGCCTCCTCCGGCGTGCAACCGGGAATCGAGGCGAGCTTCGCAATGTCCTTCTTCGACTTCGGTGAATCGTAGCGGCGACCCATGTAGGCGGAAATCGCCTTCGAGCCGAAGAGAACGGTCCAGAGCGTGCGCCCCAGCAGCGTCTCGTAGGCGAAGCGCAGCGCCTTGTCGCCCATCACGGATTCCACGATCCGCTTCCCGCTCGCGCGGTCGACATATTCGATCATCTGCATATCCGAACCACTTTCCTGAAATGCACTCACCCGATCAACGACTCAACACCCCCGTCACCAGAAAAGACAGCGAGTAGAGGATGCCAAACACAAAGAGGATGCCGCCCGAATTCCGCTCGAGTCCCCGCCAGGGCGGGTTCTCGGGGCAGGACCTGTAGACCATTGTCGCCGTGCGCAGGGTCTTGATCGTCAGGGGCAGGCAGAGGAACGGCAGAAAAAAAGCACACGACAAGAAGCTGAAGGAACCTGCGCACAGAGACATACCCTGAAAGAGGGCGATCAAGACCAGGCAGACTCCATACGGCAGGATATGACAGATCCGATAATAGGAGAGCGCCCCTCGAGGCCCCAGCCACGAGGCGAGCGTGACGATGCCGGCCGCCCGATCGGAGGGAATGTCCCGCATGTCGTTGCCGTGCATGATCACGCCCACCAACGCCGCGTTCGGCAACGTCACAAGCGCGAATGCCACCAACAGGGGAGGGATCAGAGCCACTTCCACGGAATCTTGGGGCTTCAGCAAAGCCAAGGCGACAAAAATCTCGAGCGGACCCATCAGGAAAGAAACGAAGGGAACGCCGAGACCGCGATACTTGAACTTGATGCCCGTCGAATAGTTGAGCGAACCCAGAAAGCCAATGAACCCGGCCACCAGAAGCGCCTTGTTGAGATACCAGGCGTCTCCAGCCCGATGGAAGCACAATCCAACGCCGATCAGGGACGCAAGGGCCGCACAGCACAACCCCACAACGAGAACGGCGTCCAGCGAGACAAGTCCGTCATGGACCTGCGGCGTCGTGCGGATCGCCCCGGGGACGTTGTCCACACCGCTGCGTTCATCCCCCCAGGTGTTCAACAGATTGACCGTGGACTGGAAGAGGAGTCCAGCAACCAGACCCAACCCCCAGCGACCCCAATTCGCAGATCCGCAGAAACCGAATACAAACCCTGCGGCCAGCAGAAACGGAATCAGCGTGGCGGTGTAACTCCAGGGCCTGAAGAGAAGGAACCAGGCCCGGAGCTTTTCGTTGAACCTGCTCAAGGCTCACCCGACCCGTGCGACGTCGAAACTCGCACGGATCGACGCACGCGCCTCGGCAAGGTCCTTGAACTCGCCGCCGGCGATGAACTGGATGATCAGGTTGCCGATCGCCGTGCCCTCCGTCGGACCCGCGAAGACCTCGAGCCCCGTGGCCTCGGCGGTGAGCTTGTTCAGGTAACCGTCCTTCGAGCCGCCGCCGACGATGTTCACCGACGTGTAGCTCTTGCCCGTGAGGGAGGAGAGGAACTTGATGGCGTCCGCATAGCACTTCGCGAGCGACTTGTAGACGCACTGCATCAGTTCGCCCACGGTGGTCGGCTTCACATCCGCCGCCGCGATCACCTCGGCGATCATCGAATCGGGCGAGAGGAAACGCGCGTCGTTGGCGTCCACCGTACCGGCGAACGCGGATGCGGCCTTCGCCGCCGTCTCGAGGTCGTTGAAGGAGTACTTCTTCCCCTGCTCGTAGTCGGAAAGCGTCCAGGTGGAGGTCTTCGCCTTGCCCTCGACGTAGTCGACGCCGTTGAGCTCGCGGCGGATGCTCTGGATCATCCAGAGTCCCATGATGTTCTTGAGGTAGCGGAAGCGGTACCAGGCGCCGCCCTCGTTCGTGAAGTTCGCGGCCTGGGATTCGGGCGTGGTGATCGGCTCGGCGTTCTCCACGCCGAGGAGGGACCACGTGCCCGAGGAGATGTAGACGGCCTGGTCGTCGCGCGCCGGCACGGCGAGGAACGCCGAGCCCGTGTCGTGCGTGGCGGGAAGGATCACCTCGGCGTCGAAGCCGACCGTCTCCTGCACGGCGGGGGCAAGGTGACCCAGTACGGTGCCGGGCATCTCGAGCGTGCCGAAGATCTTCCGCGGCAGACCGAGCTTGTCGATCAGATCGAAGTCCCAGGTCTTCGCGCGCGCGTCGAGCAGGTTCGTGGACGAGGCGTTCGTGTACTCGTTGGCGATCTTGCCCGTGAGGACGAAATTGAGGTACTCGGGCACCATCAGGAAGCGCTCGGCCTGCTCGAGCTGCTCCGGATGCTCGCGCTTGAGCGCCGTCAACTGGTAGATCGTGTTGAACGGCTGCTTCTGGATGCCCGTGCGGGCGTAGACTTCGGTGAGCGGGACAATCGCGTTCACGACCTCGTCCATGCCCTTCGTGCGCTCGTCGCGGTAGGCGACCATGTCGGAGCACGGCACGTCTCCGTCCTTGAGGAGGATGAAATCCACCGCCCAGGTGTCGATGCCGATCGTCGCGGGGATCTTGCCGATCTCCCTGCACTTGGCGATACCCTGCAGAACGGAGCGCGCCAGCGCCTGGTGATCCCAGCAGTCGTGTCCGTCCTTGCGGATCTGGGAATTGTCGAAGCGGAAGATCTCCTCGAGGACCATCTTCCCGTTTTCGACGTGACCGAGAATGTGCCGGCCCGAAGAGGCCCCGATGTCAATGGCGAGATAGTATTTCATGGC
>JAUNMP010000035.1 GCA_030537465.1 bacterium | reverse complement strand
AGGTATGATTCAACGAGTGGGTTCCACAAAGTTTTGAGTGAAACGCAGATGCCTTCGGCATACGCAGATTTTGGCGAAATTCGATCCGACTACGACGCCCGCGCTATGAGTAATTTAATGGAAATCATCGACAGTTCATTTGTGCGCGGTCTACGTCGGAATCGGATTTCGCCAAGATGCCTACATGGTCGGCGGCACTATGTCCGGAAGGGATTGGCTCTCCGATGCACGAACTTGCCGAAGACCGTTTGTGGCGTAGCCCTCGCCGTAAATGGGGGTCTCCGATTGGTCAATGAATTGCGATTTGGCGAGGGCGTTGTAGCCACAACGGTCTTCGGCAAAACTGTGTATGCCGAAGGCATCTGCGTTCTGAATGTACCACTCACCACTTCGAAGACTAGACTATAATGTGAGGTTTTGAAAATGTTGGATTTCAATCGTCGGAGTTTTCTGAAGGGCGTGGCCGTTTCCGCAGCGGCGGGGGTGGCGGTCGCAGGACGTGCCGAAAAAGGTGCGGAGACAGCGGACGGTGGATCGTACGACGTCGCCGTGATGGGCGGCGGCCCGGCCGGCGTGTGCGCGGCGATCGCGGCGGCGCGCAACGGCGCGAAGACGTTCCTGGTCGAACACGGGAACTGTCTGGGCGGCATGGCGACGCGCGGCCTCGTGGGACCATTCATGACCTGCTACGACAAGACGGGCGAGCGGCAGATCATCAAGGGCCTCTTCGAAGAGATCGTCGAGCGCCTCGTCGCGAAGGGCGGCGCCATCCACCCGCGCGACTGCCGCACGGGAACGGCGTTCACGAGCTGGATCAAGATCGGCCACGACCACTGCACGCCGTTCGAGCCGGAGGCGCTCAAGGTCGTCTTGGACGAAATGTGTGCCGAGGCGGGCGTGAAGGTGCTCTTTCATGCGGACTTCGTCGAGCCGGTGATGTCAGGGTCCACGATCACGGGCGTGCGTCTCTTCACGAAGGCCGGCTTCCGGACGGTGAAGGCGAAGATCGTGATCGACGCGACGGGTGATGGTGACGTGGCGTTCCGCACGGGTGTACCGACGGAATACGGCGATTCGGCTGCGAAGCGCGTCCAGCCTGCGACGATGTTCTTCCGCATCGGCAACTGCGATCTGAAGGCGATCACGGCGGACATCGAGGCGAACAAGGACAACTTCTACCGCAAGGACGGCGTCAACTACCGCTCGCTCCACTGGCGCGTCGCCCAGGCCAAGGCGGCGGGCGACTGGAATCTGAAGCGCGTCTCGATCGGCCTCTTCCGCGGCGTGAAGGAAGACGAGTGGTTCATCAACACGTCCCGCATCATGGGCGTCAATTCGACGGATCCGGAAAGCTGGAGCGATGCCGAGTCGGAAGGTCGCCGCCAGGTCCAG
Source organism: bacterium (assembly GCA_030537465.1). Classification (GTDB taxonomy): domain Bacteria; phylum Verrucomicrobiota; class Kiritimatiellia; order RFP12; family UBA1067; genus RUG572. Next base: position 30,716 of record JAUNMP010000035.1, on the reverse strand, counting down.
CAGATCTTCACGTTCTTCAAGAAGTACGTTCCCGGGTGCGCCGACGCGCGCCTCCTGTGCACGGGTTCGACCGTTGGCGTGCGCGAGTCGCGGCACATCTACGGCGAATACCGCCTCACGGTCGACGACTGCCTGGAAGGGCGGATGCCGAAGGACACGATTCTCTGCGCGTCCAACTCGGTGGACATCCACGGCCGATTCGGGCCGATGTCGAACCAGTATGTCACGGTGCGGGACGGCAACTGGTACGGCGTGCCGTATCGGTGCCTTGTGCCGCTCAAGGTGGAGAATCTGCTTGTGGCGGGTCGGTGTCTGTCGGCGACGAGCGAGGCGGCGGGAGCCGTCCGCGTGATGCCGCCTGTGATGGCGATGGGCCAGGCCGCCGGCACGGCCGCGGCCCTGTGCGTGAAGTCGGGGGCGACGCCCCGCACGCTCGATGCGAATGGACTCGTCGCAAAACTGAAGGAACAGGGCGCTTTCCTGGGATGAAATGGCCTCTTGGGAAAGACAAATGCAGATAAGTAGCTTAGATCTTGGAGCTTGGCGCTTGGAGCTGTTGTCCCGACCTCTCAGCTCCAAGCTAAAAGCGAGCACCAACCGTCCCTTGACCGAAGGAAGGTGAACATGATAGACTATGCGCATAGTTTTTAAGATTCTATGCGTATGGAGGAGTTGTATGGGATATTCGCGATTGTCCTTGAGCATGGATGACTCTGTGGTTGAAAAGGCCCGTTGGCTTTCGGATCAGAGGGGTGTCAGCATTTCCAAGATGTTTGTCTCGTTCATTCTGGAAACCGCGGAAGAAGCCGAGCGGGACAAGGAGGAAGTTCTTCCGCCGGTCGCGGCTCAGTTGAAGGGCATCCTTAAACCTGAGACGCCAATCTCCGAGGAGTGGGATTATCGGAACATCCTCGACGACACGCGCATGGAGAGATTCGGCGTATGAGCGTTCGGAGGAGAACGATTCGCAAGGTGTTTGTCGACACCAACGTGATTTTGGACTTCTTCCTGGAACGAGAAGGGTTCTATCAGGATGCTCTGAAACTCTGGGTGTCCTGTGAAAGCGGTCTCGTCGAGGGCTATATCTCGGCCATTACCGTCAACAACGTCTATTATGTCGCGAAGAAGTTGAAGAGTGCGACGACCGCGATGATTGTCGTTCGCGGACTCCTGCGGGTGTTCAAGGTCGTGCCGGTTGATGCAGACCTGCTGGGTCTGGCAGCGGACTTGGGTGGGTCGGACTTCGAGGATGACATTCAGATTCAATCCGCGATTCGCGCGGGGTGCCGGAGCCTTTACACGAGGGATCTTTCCCGCTACCGTACCTCCGCTGTTCAAGTTCTGCTGCCCAGTGCGTTTTCGTCGGAAGAAGTGTCCTTGTAGAACAGGAGATGTGACATGGATTTCAATCGTCGGAATTTTCTGAAGGGCGCCGCCGTGATGGCGGCGGGAACGTGCGTGACGGCGACCGAGGCCGCGGCGAAGACGACGCGAACGGGGGCCGAGGTGTCCGCGACGGCGTGGCTAGAAGCCGACGTCGTGGTGGCGGGCGGAGGACCTGCGGGCGTCTGCGCGGCGGTGAGCGCGGCGCGGGCGGGTGCGAAGACGATTCTCGTCGAGCGCTTCGGCTGCCTGGGCGGCAATCTCACGCTTGGACACGTCTCGCCCGTCCTTGGCAAGGCGTCGAAGGGGACGATGGCGGACGAGATTCGCACGCTGCTGAATGCGAACCACCAGGACGCGAAGAAGGTGATGACGCGGAATGGTCCGGAGGAACACATCGACCACGAGGAGGCGAAGGGCATCCTCGCGCGTCTTTGTGCGCAGGCGGGGGTGACGGTGCTCCTCTGCGCACCGGTCGTAGACGCTCTGATGGACGGTACCCGTGTGACGGGGCTCGTCGTCGATACGCCGAAGGGGCTGCGTACGATTCGTGCGAAGGTCGTCGTGGACGCGACGGGCGACGGGCGCGTGGCGGTGAGCGCGGGGGCCGAGACGAAGATCGGACGCGAATCCGACGGCGGCACGCAGCCGTCGACGCTCGAGTTCGTGGTGGACGGTGTGGACGAGACGCGTGGCATCACGGCCTGGGGCGGGACGGATCCCGTGAAGGTGACGCTGAAGACGGGCGAGACGCTCGAGTACCGCGAACTCTGCAAGCGGAAGAACCGCGAAGGGGAGCTGCCGCAGAACGTGACAATCGTCCGGCTGCACCGCACGTTCTATCCGGGCGAGCGCAGTGTGAACGCGACGCAGCTGAACGGCATCGACGTGCTTGATCCCGTGGCGCTCGGCAAGGCCGAAGTGGAACTGCGCAACCAGATCGACGCGTGCGTCGCCTTCCTTCGGAACTACGTGCCGGGCTTCGAGACGTGCCGCGTGAAGTCGGCTGCCAGCACGTTGGGCGTGCGCGAGACGCGGCGGGTGATGGGCGACGCGATGGTCGTCGACGCGGACGTCGTGGAGGGCCGTGTCCATCCCGACGCCGTCGTCCATCAGGCGTGGTTCCTGATCGATATCCACAATCCGAAGGGGGGCGGCCAGGCGGAGGGGCACTCGAAGATGGCGAAGCCGTATGACATCCGCTACGGTGCGCTCCTGCCGAAGGGGGTCGAGGGACTGCTGACGGCGGGACGCTGCATCTCCGGTACGCATCGGGCGCATGCGAGCTACCGCGTGATGACGCCGTGTATGGCGATCGGCGAGGCGGCCGGTCTTGCCGCCGCGCTCGCGGCGAAGAGCGACCGCACGCCACGCCAGGTTCCGGCATCCGAAGTCCGCGCGGCCCTCGTCGCCCGTGGCGTTGATCTGGGGTGATTTGTGTGGTCTTCCAATGACAGGACGGCAGCTGAGGAATTGATCTAAAAGAGAGAGACCGATGAAAAGTCTGATGATGATTGGTGTTATGGCCGTTACGTTGGGCGCAGTCGCGGGGAACGTCTGCACGTGGCGGGGCGGACGCTCTCGGTCGGCAGTCTTTTCGTCGCGGGCGTGCCGCAGATGGTCGTGGGCGCGTTCTACACGAAGGAGACCTGCGACTGGATTGCGGGCGATGGCGTGGTCGACTACCGCCCCATTATGACGTCTCAGGGCTCGCTGGCAATGAACGAATCCCTGAATGAGCAGGTGAAGTGTTGGACGAATACGGTGCTCGGAATCTCCGTCCCGCCGAACGCGCAGGAGGCTACGAACTTCGACTATCGGGTCGTCAATGGCCTGCGAACGCCGCAGAACAATGGCATTTATGTCTACCGGGGGCGTAGTCTGACAGTGGATGCTCCCAGCGGCAGTTTGCTTGAATGCTCCTACAGGGGCGTGGTGACGAACCAGATCGAAAACGAGGGACTCTTCCTCAAGAAGGGAAGCATTGCCTTCAACGGAGGACGCTTTGGCAAGTCGACCTGGACGGGCAAGATCACGGTTCTTTCACCGCAGGGTGCGGATTTCTCCCTTGTCGGTGGCAATCTCGAACTTCCGCTCATCTCCCAGATGTTCCTCTCCGGACAGTTGATTGGCGCGCCGGACGTCGGTCTCCGCGCGGGTGGCGCGCAGACGGCGGAGATCACAGGACCCCGCATCACCATCGACGCGGACGCCTCCGAATACCTGGGACGTCTGCGGACCTTTGGCTCCAACGGCTGGGTGACGATCGGCAACACGGTTTTCAATGGTTCGGTCGAATGTCGGGAAGGGTGCGCGTTCGGCACCGAACGGGCCTCCGACACGGCACAGTTGAAGAACCTTTCATTTGATGCGGCGACGCCGCTGATTGTCCCTGTCGCCGCGACGTCCAAGAAGGAGGGGACTGCGGGGCTTCTCGTCGTCACGAACAGCTTCAACCAGAATGCGAAGGTCACCGTGTACCACACGGGGCGGATGTGGCATGGCCGCACGCCCGTTCTCAAGCTGGCGGCGGGCTGCTCGGGAACGCTGGACGCGTCCCAGTTCGAATTCGGCGGATATATGACGCAAACCCGCGTACCCTCGGCCGATGCGAATGATAACTGGCCGCGCGATCTCCACCTTGAAGTGTCCGTCGAGAAGGGCGAGCAGATCCTTTCAGTCGTCAGTGAGACGCCTGGACTAGCCGTCATTTTCAGATAATGTCCGGAAGGTACTCATGAAAAGATTTCTTTTGATTGGTTTGGAATTGAGTCTGGCGATGGCCGCGTTTCAGGTGCGGGCGGCCTCGCTGGCCCAGGAGGTTCTGCGGGATCTTCAGGCGAAGGCGGAGTCGGACTCGTTCTATTTCGCCTGGACGCACGTGTGGATGACGCCGTGGCCGGCCAAGGGCGATCAGCGCCATGTCATTGAGACGGACGGCAAGGTCCGTCCCAAGCCCGTCGACGAGATCGAACTGAAGGAGGGGATCGCCGAGAAGATCGGCGTCGCACCGAAACTCTACTACTCCGACCTCGCCGGCATTGCCGGGACCTGGCATTCCGACCGCTACTACGAGGTGAACCGGGCCGGATTCGGCGCGGTGATCCGCAAGGCGTGGAAGGACTACCGCGGCGTGTGCGTGTTCAGCTGGCACATGGACCATCCCTGCACGACGAATGGGTTCCGCCAGTGCTCCTATCGCTACAAGTGCGCCGAACACAAGAACGTGGTGAAGGCCATTCTGCGAGACGAACAGTGGCCGGAAGGGTGCGGGCGCGGCCAGATCTACGGAACGGCTCAGCGCGCGCCGGCCGCCTCGCCGCGGGCGTGGTTCATGAAGCAGCTGACGGACATCGCGGCGTTCTTCAACACGCTCGTCGACGAGAAGGGCGAGAAGATTCCGGTCATCGTCCGCTACGGGCATGAAATGGACGGTGGCTGGTTCTGGTGGGGGAAGGGCTGGTGCTCGGCCGACGAATTCGCCGAGATCAGTCGGCTTGAGGCCGACACGCTGCGCCGGCTCTGCGGCACTGACCAGATCCTCTTCGCCTATACGCCGGACCGCTGCTGGAAGGATCTCGGCCAACCGGGCGACGGGGGCGGAAATTTCCTCTCCTGGTATCCCGGCGACGCCTATGTCGACATTGTCGGCTTCGACGACTATTCGATTGGCAAAGGCAAGACGGATGAGCAGGCGAAGGCGAACTTCAACGAGACGCTCCGCAAGCTCCGGCTCGTGACAGAATACGCCGATGCCCACGGCAAGGTCGCCGCCTTGACCGAGTGCGGCTGCGAGGGGGCGCGCGACGACATCTACGACAGCATCTTCCGGTTGATGACGGCCCCCGGCGTGAAGGCGGCCTTTCTCGACACCTGGGGCGGCAAGTACACGATGCCGCCGGAGAATCCGCGCATCGTCGAAGGCTTGAAGGCCTTTGTCAAAAAGCCCCAGGTATTGACCGAACCCTACCCGATCAGGAAGAGGTGACAGATGCTGAGTTTCAATCGCAGAGATTTCTTCAAGGGTGTTTCGCTGGCGGCGGCGGGGGCGGTGGTGCGTCCAACGTTGGGCGAGGGCACGACGCTGATGGCGCCAGAAATGGCGAAGGGGCGCGTGACGCCTGGCAAGTTGCAAGTGGTCGAGCACGAGGCCGATATCTGCGTGGTCGGCGGTGGCATCGGCGGACTGCTGACTGCGATTTCCGCGGCGCGGCGGGGCGCGAAAGTCGCGTTGATGCAGGATCGTCCGGTTCTCGGCGGCAACGCGTCGAGCGAAATCAAGATGTGGATCTGCGGGGCGGGCACGCGCGTGCGCAACCTGCAGGAGACGGGCATCATGGAGGAGATCGCACTCGACAACATGTACCGCAATCCGTCCCGCAACTGGTCCATCTGGGACGCGCTCCTCTACGAGAAGGTCCGCTTCGAGCCGAACATCGACCTAATGCTGAACTGCGCCTGCTGTGAGGCGGAGATGGCCGGCGACCGGATCACGTCCGTGACCGGCTTTCAGCTCACGACCTACCAGCGCCATACGGTGAAGGCGAAGATCTTCTGCGACTGCTCGGGCGACTCGATCCTCGCGCCGCTCACGGGTGCGTCGTACCGCGTCGGCCGCGAAGCGAAGAGCGAATTCGGCGAAGAGTGGGGGCTGGAAAAGGCCGATCGCCGGACGATGGGGTCCTCGCTGCTCATCATGGCGCGCGAGACGGACCACAAGGTCGAATTCACGCCGCCGGACTGGGCCTACGACTTCCCCGACGACGAGGCGATGAACCACAAGCCCCACCAGTGTCTCCTGAAGCCGCACACGAACTTCTACTGGATCGAGCTGGGTGGAGAGGCGGACACGATCGGCGACGCCGAGAAGTTGCGCGACGAACTGCTGAAGATCGCCTTCGGCGTGTGGGATCACATGAAGAACCATGGCGAGCACGGCGCGGACAACTGGGAGCTTGAGTGGCTCGGCTTCCTGCCCGGCAAACGCGAGAGCCGTCGCTACGTGGGCGACTACACGCTTACGCAGGAGGATGTGCAGGACGGTGGACGCAAGTTTGAGGACACGGTCGCCTACGGCGGATGGCAGATCGACAACCATCTGCCGGGCGGGTTCTGGCTGAAGTCCAAAGGCGGGGCGCATCTGCAGAAGCGCCGCCTCTCCGAGCCCTATGCGATTCCGTACCGCTGCCTCTACTCCCGTGACGTCGCGAACCTGATGTTTGCGGGTCGGAACCTTTCCGCCACGCACCTCTCGTTCGCCTCGGCGCGCGTGATGGGCACGATCGGCATCATGGGTCAGGCCGTTGGCACGGCGGCGCAGCTGGCGGTAGAGAAGGGTGTGCTGCCGCGTGGCATCTACACGGATAAGACGCTGCTCAAGGAGCTGCAGAAGCGTCTGATGGACGATGACTGCTTCCTGCCGGGATTTAGGCGTGAACTCTCGCCTCTTGCCAAGCAGGCGAAGCTCTCGGCGGACTATGGCGACGCGAGCGAACTGCTCAATGGCGTCGACCGCAGGATCTGGGGACGCGACAACGGCTACTTCGGCAAGACGAACAAGGCGATCACCTGGACATTCGACAAGCCGACCTTAGTGAATGGGTTCCGTCTGGTGGTGGACAGCGACCTCGACCGCGAGCACGTCGATGGACATCCGGACCTCATCTGGATTCCGATGCCGCTTTTCCACGGGCGTGGGTACAACAATACCTCCTTCACGTTCCCGCGGACGGTGCTGAAGAGCTTCCGTGTCGAGACGCAGGACGAGAACGGCTCCTGGACGGTGGCCTTCGAGACGGAGACGAACCATCAGCGCCTGGTTCGCGGCAAGATCGGAAAGACGATCTGCGCGATGCGCCTCATTCCGCGTTCGACCTACTTCAGCGAGATCAAGGAGACGGTCTTCGATTCAGCCGTCGCCCACATCTTCGCCTTCGAGCCGGTGTAAGCTTCCCTGCAGGCGGGTAGTGTGATAAAATACCCGCCATGCGGAAAATAACGATGGACTATCGTGTGCCGTATGCGGACACCGACCAGATGGGCGTGGTCTACTACGGCAACTATCTGACGATCTTCGAGCGGGCGCGCAACGAACTGATGCGCGCCTGTGGGTATACTTATAAGCAGTGCGAGGCGGAGGGCTGGATGCTGCCCGTCGTCCATGCCGAGGTGCACTATCACCGTCCGGCCCGGTATGACGATCTCCTCGAGGTGACGGCCTGGTGCAGCGCGCACAAGGGCGTTCGGCTTGAAATCTCGTGCGAGGTGCGTGTGAAGGGGGCGCCCGAGGTGCTGGTGGATGGCTTCACGCGCCACTGCTTCGTCTCGACGGAAACCTTCCATCCGATGCCGCCGCCGGAGAAGTTCATCGCGATGATCGATGAGTAGGTTCAAAGTTCAAAGTTCAAAGTTCCGGGGTCCAGGTTCCAAGTTCCGGGGTCAAAGTTTTAGGTTCAAAGTTCAAGGTTGAGTTTTTTAGGCATTTGAAATGGCGATTATCAGAGTAAAGGATCCCTGCAGGCCCTTGGAGTGCCCGTCGATCTACGACTTGTCGCGTCCGCTGGAGATCGAGGTCGGCTGCGGACGGGGGCGTTTCCTCACGGGACGGGCCGCGCAGAATCCAGACTGCGAGTTCATCGGCGTCGAGCGCATGCTCGAGCGTGTGCACGTGTTCGACGGGAAGACCCGTCGACTGGGGTTGACGAACGCCCATGTCATCCGGCTCGAGGCGCTCTACACCTTCCACTATCTGCTGCCGGAGCATCACGCCCGCACGGTGTACGTATTCTTCCCCGATCCGTGGCCGAAGAAGAAGCACCATTCGCATCGGCTGTTCGGTCCGCTTTTCCTGAACGCGCTCTGGAAGCGTCTGGAGATCGGCGGCAAGCTGGAGTTCGCGACGGACCACGAGGAGTACTTCCACACGGTGGAGGAGTGCTTCGCGGGCGATGCGCGCTTTGAGCGCGTTGCGCCGATGGAGCGGGGACCGGAGGCGTGGACGGAATTCGAGACGCTGTTCCGCGGGCAGGGGCTGCCGATCTACTCAGCGGCCTGGAAGTCGCTGCCGGTCGCGGACGAGCAGCCGCTGGCGCCGCTGACGATTGCGCCCGAGGACGAGCCGCGCGAGGGAATCGTGCGCCGCGTGTGCCGGGGCAAGGAATGGAGAGAGGAACAGAAGTATGCTGACTGTGACGAAGAGCGTCAAGTTTGACGCGGCGCACGTGCTGACGAACCATCAAGGGCTGTGCAAGAACCTGCACGGCCACACGTATCGTGTCGAGGCGAGCGTAAGCCAGCAGCCCGGCGACACGGCGGACATGGTGATTGACTTCAAGGACCTCAAGCACACGTGCGAGGAGGTGATCCTCTCGCGGTTCGACCACGCGTTCATCTACGACAGCTCGTCCGCCGGCGAGAGCGAGATCGCGGCGGTCGTCGAGAAGAACGGCATGCGGACGGTGGCGATTCCGTTCCGCTCCACGGCGGAGAACCTCTCCCGCTATTTCTTCGGCGAACTCAAGGCGCACCTGCCGGGGCTTTGCAGCGTGCGGGTGTGGGAGACGCCTGATTCCTGTGCGGAGTACCGGGAATGAGCAGCCGCTATCGACTTCATGCGATCTTCTCCTCGCTGCAGGGGGAGGGTCGGAACGTGGGACGTCCTGCGACGTTCATCCGTTTCTCGACCTGCAACCTCGCCTGTTCGTGGTGCGACACCCACAAGAACGAGAAGATGCAGGCCACGACGTTTGATATTCTGCGGCATCTCAAGGAGTTCGGCAACAAGAGCGTGATCATCACGGGGGGCGAGCCGACCATCCAGCCGGACATCGACGAACTGCTTCTGGAGCTGAAGGCGGCGGGATACTGGCTGGCGCTCGAGACGAACGGCGTCGTCGCGCCGAGCCGTCCGGAGCTCTACGACTACATCGCCGTGTCGCCCAAGCCGCAGTACCTCTCGCGCTATCTCGACGACACCATGTTGCACAAGGCCAACGAGGTCCGCATCGTGGCGACGACGGACGAGATTGTCGCCTTCTGCCGGGTGATGCGTGATCGCATCCAGGCGGAGAACTACTACATTTCCCCCCTGGAGCAGGATGGACGCATCCACTATCGCCGCGCCCTGACGCTTCTCAAGAAGGTCAACAAGCTCAACCCTGACCAGTTGCCCCCGTGGTCGTTGTCGATTCAGATGCATAAAGTCCTGGGAATCAGATGAAGCGACTTGTTTTCGTCTTGTGCCTGGCCGCGATTGCCGCGGTGGCGGCCGAAGACCGCAGGGACCATGTGCTGCGGCGGCTGGAATCCGTCAACCCCGCGAACGTGCGGATGGCGTGGGAGGACATGGCGAAACGCTGGCCAGGCCGTTTCGAGGCGAGCCCGAAGTGGCTTCAGACGTTCGAACGGGACCGCAAGCGCCTGATGAACGCCATCATGGGCGACTGGGGACCCTACTACGGCGAATTGCCGCCGATCGACGGCGGCGAGAAGTTCCTCGCCGATCTGCGTGCGCGTCTGCTCCAGAACCCGCTGCTGGACGCCGATCGACTGCTGGTGATCCGGCGCAGGCAGAACGCGCTGGGGCTCTACCAGAACTGGAACCAGCCACGCGACGTCTTCGCCGGCTGCACCAACGAACTGGGCGTGCTCTCCAACCTCCGCGGGAAGCCGACCTTCAAGGTGCTCGACGCCACGCCCGCGAATGGCTATCTGGGCGAAGTCTGTCTGCACTGGGACGCGACGCGGGCGATGTACACGCGGCGGACGGATCGGGTGGACCATCCGCCGAAGACGGGCGACAAGACACGTGCCGTCGAGGCGATCCACAGGGTCTTCGAACTGGACTTGACGCAGCCCGAGGCGAAGCCGCGCGAAATCGAGCTCATCCCGGACGCCGACGTGAACTGCTACGCGGGCTGCTATCTGCCGGACGGGGCGCTGATCTTCCTCTCCGACGCCTCCATGGTCGGAGTGCCCTGTGTGCGGGGCCACAGCTGGGTGGCAAGCCTCTACCGCCGCGAGAAGACGGGGGGGATCCGCCGGTTGACCTTCGACCAGGACAACAACTGGTGCCCGAACGTGATGCCCGACGGGCGGGTGATGTACCTCCACTGGGAGTACTCGGGAATTACGCACTACGCGTCGCGGCGCCTTTTCACGATGAATCCGGACGGCACGACCCAGCGCGCCTACTATGGCAGCGACTCGTACTGGCCGAACGCGCTCTTCAACGCGCGGGTGTGCCCTGACAATCCCGACCGCTTCACGGCGACGGTGACGGGGCACCACGGGCAGCCGCGGTTCGGCGAGCTGGTCCTCTTCGACGTCAACAAGGGGCGCAAACATGCAGATGGCGTCGTCCAGCGCTTCCCGGAACGCGGGAAGCCGGTGGAGCCGGTCGTGCGCGACCGGCTGACGGACTATTCGTGGCCGAAGTTCTGCCACCCCTGGCCGCTGTCGCAGAACTACGTCATCGTGGCTGCGCGTCCGACGGAGAAGGACGCCTGGGGACTCTACCTCGCGGACGCCTTCGACAACCTGACGCCAATCGTTGAGGACGCCGAGAGCGTCTATCTCGAGCCGCAGCCGCTCCAGCCGACGAAGACGCCGCCGATCATCGCGGACAAGACGGTTGCCGGCGAGAAGAAGGCCTGGATGAAGGTGACGGACATCTACGAGGGGCTGGGGCTGCGGGGCGTGCCGCGTGGCACGGTGAAGGCGCTCCGCATCTTCACCTACTCCTTCGCCTACCGCTGGATGGGCGGCGAGACGGACCATCATGGACTGGATGGTCCCTGGGACATCAACCGTATTCTGGGAACGGTCCCCGTGGAGCCGGATGGTTCGGCCTACTTCGAGATTCCGGCAAATCTGCCGATCTCGATGCAGCCCCTGGACGAGAAGGGGCGGGCGCTGCAGCTGATGCGGAGCTGGACGCAGGCGATGCCGGGGACGCTCTCCTCCTGCAGCGGGTGCCACGAGGAGAACCAGGCGAGCGCGGGACCGAACCGCAGATTGATGGCGATGGAGCGCGAACCGTCGAAGATCAAGCCGTGGTATGGTCCGGAGCGCGGCTTCGACTTCCGCCGCGAGGTCCAGCCAGTGCTGGACCGCTACTGTATCTGCTGCCACGACGGGAAGGGACAGCCACCGGCGGGGAACGCCTTCCGCGGCGGGCTCGCCCAGCCGAACCTGACGGACCGTCCCGATATCTGCGTCAAGTCGAAGGACGTCTACTATCTGACGGACGGACTTTTCCCGCCGAGCTACATCGAGCTCTGTTCCTATGTGCGAAACCACACGCAGGAGGGCGACAACGACGTGCTGACGCCCTGCGAAGTGGCGGCGGACACGACGGCCCTCGTGCAGATGCTGGAGCGCGGCCACCACGGCGTGCTGCTCGACGCGGAGTCCTGGGACCGCATCAATACCTGGATCGACCTCAACCGCATGGGGCATGGAACCTGGAGCGAGACTGTCGGCACGAACCGCGTGGCGCACTTCGCCCGGCGCCGCGCCGATCTCCAGCGCCGCTACGCAAACATCGAGGAGGACCATGAGCGGACTTATGGAAAGGCGGAGCTGAAGACGCCTGTGCTGCCGAGGGGAAACACCTCTGTAGGCGGGGCGTCCCGCCCCGTACCCTCCGTCAGTCCCGCGATCGCGGGGCGAGACGCGCTGCTTGCTCGTCGCTCGCTGGACCTTGGCGCGGACGTGAAGATCCAGCTGGTGAAGATCCCGGCGATTCCGGGTGGAAGGTCCTACTGGATGAGCGTGGACGAAATCACCAACGAGCAGTATCGCCGGCTGGTGCCGACGCACGACAGCGGACTGGAGCGGGGCGAGTTCATGCAGTTCACGGAGCAGGAGCGCGGCTACGCGCTGAATGAGCCGACGCAGCCTGTCGTGCGTGTGTCGCGCGACGAGGCCGCGGCGTTCTGCCAGGCTCTCGGGGAGAGGGTCGGCGCGAAGGCGCGTCTGCCTTCGGGGACGGAGTGGGAGTGGGCGGCGCGTGCGGGTTCGACGAACGAGCTCTGGTACGGGACGCGCGATACTGACTTCTCGAAGGTCGCCAACCTGGCGGACAAGACATTCCGCCGTCAGGACCGCTTCCGCGCGAATGTGCCAGGCATGGCGGTTCCAGAGTGGCGCCCCGCCGACATCCGCTTCGACGACGGCTATCGCGTGTCGGCGCCGGTCGAGGCGTTCGCGCCGAACGCTTGGGGGCTGCGCAATGTCCACGGGAACGTGTGGGAGTGGACGGGCGACACGGGGCGCGAGGGGCGTGCGGTTGCACGCGGCGGTTCATGCTGGAGCCGGCCGAAGGAGGCGACGTTTGGCGGGGATGTGACGTACCGCCCGTGGCAGCGTGTCCACGACGTCGGCTTCCGCATCCTCGTGGAAGAATGACGCCCCTTGCCACGGAAGGTACACGACTCCCGTCGATTCCTGTCGCCTCCTGTCGATTCGGCTTCACACCGTCTCGGCGCGGATTGTGGTATACTCTCGGCATGAGGAACGTCACATTTCTTGTTGTTGCGGTGGGTGCCTTGGCGGGTGCCTTGGCGGGTGAGATCGGGCTGGTGCAGCCGCGAAGCCCCTCGGCTTACACGAATGTACGGTCTGGGCAGGCGAGCCCGAGTGAAAAGTATGCGGCGGAGGAGCTTCGGGACTTCCTCGCGAAGGTGACGGGGGTGACGCTGCCGATCGCGACAGACGCGCAGAGTCTTCCGGAGAAGGCAGTCGTGGTGGGCGAGACGAAGTTCTCGGAATTGCCGCCGTCGCTGGGGACGGACGGATTCCGCCTCGCGGTGGACGGCAAGCGCCTGTTCATCCATGGTTCGCGGCGGCGCGGCGCGCTCTACGGCGTCTACGAGGTCCTCGAGAAGTATGCGGGCTGCAAATGGTATGCCTCCTGGCATTCGGTGATTCCCTCGAAGGCGCGTGTGGTCGTGCCGGACGACCTGGACGATACGCAGGTTCCGGCGTTCGCGATGCGCGAGCCGTTCTGGTACGACATGAACGTCCATCGTGAGTTCTCCGCTCGCCTGCGCGTGAACGGCTACAACCACTGCGCGCGGGTGCCGGAGAAGTTCGGCGGCGACTCGTTCCGCTTCGGCGGCGGGCTCGGCAGCTGCCACACGTTCAACACACTGATGCCGCCGGACGAATTCTTCGACGCGCATCCCGAGTACTTCAGCCTCGAGGACGGAAAGCGGGTCAAGCATCCGAGCCAGCTCTGCCTGACGAACCCCGACGTGCTGCGCATTGTCACGGAGCGGGTGCTGGCGCGCATCCGGAAGGATCCGGGCGCGAAGTTCTACGGGGTGAGCCAGAACGACTGGCTGCACTACTGCCAGTGCGAAACGTGCAAGGCGGTCGACGATGAGGAGGAGAGCCATGCCGGCACGATGATCCGCTTCGTGAACGCCGTGGCGGAGGCGGTGGAGAAGGAGTTTCCCGACGTCGTCATCGAGACTCTGGCCTACCAGTACACGCGCAAACCGCCGAAGAAGACGAAGCTGCGGCACAACGTGGTGCCGTGCCTCTGCACGATTGAATGCGACTTCGCGCGTCCAATCGACGTGAGTCCGTACAAGGAAAACATTTCCTTCCGCCGCGACATCGAGGGCTGGAAGAAGCAGACCGGGCAGCTCTACGTGTGGGACTACACGACGGACTTCCCGAACTACACGATGCCGTTCGCGAACGTGCTCGCGCTGCAGGGGAATCTGAAGTTCTTCCGCGACAACAACGTGAGGGAGATCTTTGAACAGGGGGCCTACCAGGGACGGCATGGAGACTTCGCCGAACTCAAGAGCTGGCTGCTGGCGAAGTGGATGTGGAATCCCGAACTGCCGATCGAGCCGCTGCTCAAGGATTTCTTTGAGGGGTATTATGGGAAGGGGGCGCCGTTCGTCCGCCGCTACTTCGACGAGCTTCATGCTCTGCAGATTGCCTACTCGACGCCATCGAACAAGCCTCTTTCCATCTGGGTGGGACCACAGAATCCGGCGATCCCCGATGCGTTCCTCGAGAAGGCCGCGGGACTCTGGGACAAGGCAATCGCCGCGACGAAGGACGACAAGGCGACCTCCTACAATGTGCGGATGGGGGCGTTCGCGGTCGACTACATGCGTCTCGAGCGTCTGCGCCGCACGGGCGACAAGGCGCTGTGGCTGTCGACGAAACCCGTGGACGCGTCGCCGCTCTTTGCACAGAAGCGGCTGGCGAAGAGCCTGCTGGACCGGATGGACGAAGCGAAGAACATCCGGCTGGCCGAGAGCATCGACCGCCACAATCAGCTGGTGCAGGGGTGGCGAGACTTGCTTGCGAAGGAACCGGCAGGACTGAAGAACGGGCAGACACGTGGGGAACTCCAGGAGTCGTTCATCACCTGCTGCCGGCGAGGCACCTGGGGGGACTTCGTGGATGACCCGAAGGCAAGCGACAAAAAGGCGCTGAAGCTCTTCAACACGCATTTCGAATGGTGCTGCCAGTTCTACATGCACCGTGTGGCGTTCGAGCCTGGGGCGAAGTACACGGTGCGCGTGCGGCTCCGCTGCGAGAAGGAGTCCGCCGGTGAGGCGTTCTGGGCGGGGGTCTACGATCCGGTCGCCAAGAAGGGCCGTGGGGAGATCCATCCGAAGACTGACGCGGTCGGGGCCGACTATGCCTGGTACGACGTCTGCACCTGGGTGCCGAACGACGGCGAGTACTTCTGGATTGGTCCGGGGCGGTTCAACAAGGACGGCAAAAGCGCGATCAAGGCGCTCTGGATCGACAAGATCGAATTTGTGAAGACCAAGTAGGAATGAGACAGGAGGCAGTGATGACGCGAAATTTGCTTGTGTGTTCGGTATGTGCCCTAGTGGGGCTGGTTCAGTGTGCGGGACAGGTTCCGGAGGTGGTTGATCCGCGCGTGCGGTCCTACGTGGCGCCTACGAGGGTTGTCTGGACGAGCACCAACGCGGGGGCGTACGGCAACCGTTCCAAGGTTGAAAACGCGGGAGGACTGCTCGAGGCGAAGTACGGACAGGTTCCGCAGAAGCTCTGGCTCAAGCCGAGCGGATGCACGTTGACCAACAATGGCGACCCTGCGGGAGTGCTGCTGGACTTCGGGCGGGAGCTCCATGGCGGGCTGCAGATCGGCAACAGCGAGTTCTCGCACGGGTCGAAGGTCCGCATCCGTTTCGGCGAGTCCGTTGGCGAGGCGATGAGCGATGTCGGCGAGAAGGGGGCGACGAACGACCACGCCGTCCGCGACGGCGTCTATGAACTGCCGCATCTGGGCATGTTGGAGATCGGGAATACGGGCTTCCGCTTCGTGCGGATCGACCTGCTGACGCCGGGGAAGGTGACGCTGGAGTATGTGCGTGCCATCTCGCTGATGCGGGTGATGCCGAGGCTGGGCGGCTTCAAGTCGTCCGACGCGCGCCTCAACCAGGTGTGGGAGACCGCGGCGCGGACGGTCCACCTCTGCTGCCAGGACTATCTCTGGGACGGCATCAAGCGCGATCGGCTCGTGTGGATGGGCGACACGCATCCCGAGACGAGGTCGATTCTCTCCGTCTTCGGCGCGGCTTCCGTCCTGCCGGAGTCCCTGGACTACGCGGCCGCCACGACACCGCCCGAAACGGCGTGGATGAACGGCATGGCGAACTACACGCTCTGGTTCCTGCGCAACACGCACGACTGGTACTTCTTCACGGGGGATGCGGACTATCTGAGAGCGCGCCGCGACTATCTGAAGAAGACCATCGAGCATGTCATGTCCGAGACCTTTGGTCCGAAGTCCGCCTACATGACGAAGGGCTTCCTCGACTGGCCGACGCAGCACAACAAGCCGGCGGTCGATGCGGGGACGCGCGGTCTGGTGGCGGTGGCGCTGGACAATTCGGCGGTGATGATGGACGTGGTGGGGGAGACGGCGCTCGCGGCGCGCTGCCGCGAGGCGGCGGCGAAGGTGCGCACTGAGAGACCGGACCCGTGCGGGGCGAAGTCCGCGGCGGCCCTGCTCGCGCTGGGCGGGCTGCGCGAACCGCGGGAGATGTACGACCAGGTGCTGGGGAAGAACGGCCACGACGGCGTCTCGACGTTCTACGGCTACTACATGCTCGAGGCGATGTCCGCGGCGGGCGAGAACCAGCGCGCGCTCGACACGGTGCGCGACTACTGGGGCGCGATGCTCGACATGGGCGCGACGAGCTTCTGGGAGGACTTCAGCGTCGCCTGGACGAACAACGCGACGCGGCTCGACGAGATGCCCGTTGTCGGGAAAAAGGACATCCACGGCGATTTTGGCGAATTCTGCTACCCGGGCTATCGTCATTCGTTCTGCCACGGGTGGAGTTCGGGGCCGGCGGCGTGGTGCATCAACCACATTCTGGGACTGGAGGCGCTGGATGTCGGCGGCAGGACCGTGCGGGTGAAGCCGTTCCTCGGCGATCTCGCCTGGGCGGAGGGCGCGCTGCCGACGGCGCAGGGCGTGGTGCGCGTGCGGCACGAGCGTCGCCCTGACGGAACGATCGACACGAAGATCGACGCGCCGAAGGGCGTGAAGATCGTCCGCGAGTAGGCGGGGATTTGCTATAATGCGCGGCATGAAGACAACCTCATGCTGCGTATGGGCGTTCGCCGCGGCTTTGTCCGCGGCGGGCTTGTTTGGAACCGAGCCGGCGAAGCCGCTCGACGTCGTTGCGGTCTACTATCCGCACTGGCACCAGTATCCAAAGGGGGACGAGTGGTTCGGCCCGAGCTGGAAGGAGGGCGAGTGGACGTTCGTGAAGACCATGAAGTCCAGATTCCCGGGGCACAAGGTCTTCAAGCCCCTGCCGGGTTATCTGAACGGCAAGGATCCCGCGGACGTGGAGACGGAGATCGAGCTCGCGTCCGGCAACGGCATCAACGTCTTCCTCTATGACTACTACTGGTACAACGGCCAGAAGACGCAGGAGGAGGCGATCGAGCAGGGATTCCTCAAGGCGAAGAACCGCGGCAAGATGAAGTTCGCGCTGATGTGGTGCTACCATGAGCGGGTGAATTCGTTCCGTCCGCCCTATGTGAAGGAGCGCAAGCCGCTCATGAACCTCGCGCATACGCCCGAGGAGTTCCTGGGGTTGATCGACTACTCGATCACGCACTACTTCAACCAGCCCGAATACTGGCGCAAGGACGGCAAGCTGTTCCTCTCGGTCTACAATGTCCCCTACCTCTGGGAGAAGTGGGGGAAGGACGCGGCGAAGGTGAAGAACGCGTTCGCCGAGGCGCGGCGCCGCGTGAAGGCTGCCGGGCTGGGAGAGCTGCACATCAACGGGCAGAACGTTTGTCCCGCGTCGCTGCTTCCAGTCGTCGAGGAACTCGGCTTCGACTCGTTGACGGACTACGGACTGAACACCTGGCGGGTGCCGAACTACCGTGCGCGCTGGAACGCGGGCGAGCGGGTGTTCGGCTTCCAGGAGCTTGATGGCGTGCTCCAGAAACACTGGGCGGAGATGCGGAAGGGGAAGCTGCCGTACATTCCGGTCGTGCCGACGGGGTGGGACGCGACCGCGCGCTGCCGCAACGATGTGGCGTTCCCGTGGAATGGAGCCGACTACTATCCCTACTGCGGCACGTTCACGAACGCGGTGCCGGAGGTCTTCGAGAAATACCTGCGCGACGCGAAGGCGGCTGCAGAGGCCGATCCCAAGAAGCCCGGAGCCGTCTACATCAACGCCTGGAACGAATACACCGAAGGCTGCTTCCTGCTGCCGAATGTGCGCGGGGGCGACTTGATGCTTCGGTGCGTCGGGCGCGTGTTCGGGCACAACCCCTCCGACAAGCTGACCTCCTGCACGATGAAGCACTGGTGGGACCCGAAGGCGAAGAACGGCACGGCGTTCACCGTCGACATGCCGACCTACGAGAACCTGAAGTACGGTCCGCACATGCGCCAGAGCCTGGACGTGTGGCTGCCCGCGCGGTCCGCCGGCGGGAAGACGCCTGTCCTCATCAACATCCACGGCGGTGGCTGGAGCGACGGCGACCGTCTTGGGGGCATCGCCTCGATGTGGCCGAAGTGCCGCAAGGAGGGCATTGCGCTCGTCTCGATCAGCTACCGGATGGTGCATGACGCGCGCGACGCGGGCATCAAGCCGCCGGTGAAGGCGTGCCTCGACGACGCGGTCGCGGCGATCGAGTATGTGAAGGCCCATGCGGACGAATGGGGCATCGACGTGGGGCGCATCGGTCTCACGGGCGGCAGCGCGGGCGCGTGCTCGTCGCTCTACGCGTCGCTGCAGGGCGACTGCGCGCTCGGCATCCGCGCGCTGCTGGTGCATAGTCCGCAGACCTCCATTGACCCCAAGGAGATGAAGGAATGGATTCCGAATAGCCGCTATGGTTCGCACGCCTTCGGCTATGGCAGCTTCAATGACTGGCTGGAGCACCGGGCGGACGTGCTGCCGTGGATCGAGAAGTTCTCGCCGGCCGGGCTTCTCCGCGCCTGCACCGCGGCGAAGGCTCCGGTGTTCCTCTATACCTGCCCGGCGCTGCCGAAGGCAGGCGAGCTGCCAGCCGATCCGACGCACGCGGGAATGTTCTGCGTGAAGTTCGAGGAGATCTGCAAGTCCAGGGGCGTCGCGTGCCGCAGGGGAAATGACTCCGATCTGTTCGCCGAACTGAAGAAGTGAGGTCCAATATGGAGATGCGGGAACTGGGCAGGAGCGGAATCGGGGTTTCGCCGGTGGCGCTGGGAACATGGGCGGTCGGGGGCGGTCCCTGGTGGGGCGCCTCGAACGACGAGGAGTCCATCGCCGCGATCCGCGCGGCCCTCGATGCCGGCGTGAACTTGGTGGACACGGCGCCGATCTACTATTTCGGACATTCCGAGCGGGTGGTCGGCCGTGCGCTGAAGGACGGCTATCGGGAGAAGGCGGTTGTCGCGACGAAGTGCGGACTGCCCTGGTTCACGGATGCGCCGGGTCCGCTCTGGTTCGAGCAGGACGGACGTCGCGTCGTCTCGTGCTGCCAGGCGCCGTTCATCCGCCGCGAGATCGAGGATTCCCTCCGTAACCTGGGTGTGGACGTCATCGACCTCTACCAACTCCATCTCTCGCAGCAGCCGGGGCTCGAGGTCCCGGTCGACGAGACGATGGGCGTGCTGCAGGATCTCAGGCGCGAGGGAAAGATCCGGGCCGTTGGCGTTTCCAACGTCACCGTGCCTCAGCTGAAGGACTATCTGGCGTGCGGCGTCGTGGACACGGTCCAGAACAAGTACTCGATGCTGGATCGCGCGGCAGAGGTGGACGTGCTGCCGTTCTGCCGCGAGCACGGAATCGCGTTCCTCGGCTACCAGCCGCTCGAGCAGGGACTGCTCACGGGGAAGATCCGTCCCGAGACCGAACTCGCCCCGGGCTCGTTCCGGAACGCGATCAAGTGGTACGAGCCGGCCTGGCGCGGGAGGATCTGCGCGATGCTGGATGGCTGGTGCGATCTCACGTCCAAATACGACTGCACCACGGCCCAGCTCGTGATCGCCTGGACTGCGGCGCAGCCCGGGGTCACCAGCGTGCTCTGTGGTGCGCGCAAGGTCAGGAATGCCGCCGAAAATGCCCAGGCGGCGGAAGTCTCGCTGGAATCCGCGGATCTCGCCCGTATGCGGGCGGATGTCGAACGCCTGAACGGATGAGCCCGAATTGTGATATAATTTCCGACGTTTTTCACCGATTGTGGCCCTTGGGCCGAGGAAGAGAAGAGACATGAAGAAGACCGTGAAGAAGACGCCGCAGAACGTCGTGCAGAAGATCATCGCCGCCCATCTGGTGGAGGGCGATCCCGCGAAGGACGCCGAGCTCGGCATCCGCATCGACCAGACGCTGACGCAGGACGCGACGGGCACGATGGCGTATCTGCAGTTCGAGTCGATGGACGTGCCGCATGTCCGCAACGAGCTCGCCGTCTCCTACGTGGACCACAACACGGTGCAGATTGGCTTCGAAAACGCCGACGACCACGACTTCCTCGCCTCCGTCGCCAAGAAGTTCGGCATCGTCTACTCCAAGTGCGGCAACGGCATCTGCCACCAGCTGCATCTCGAGCGCTTCGGCAAGCCGGGCAAGACCCTCCTCGGGTCCGACAGCCACACGCCCACGGGCGGCGGCATCGGCATGGTCGCGATCGGCGCGGGCGGCATCGACATCGCGGTCGCGATGGCCGGCGGCGCGTTCCACATCCCCACGCCGAAGGTGCGCGGCATCAAGCTCACGGGCAAGCTGCCGAAGGGCTGCAGCGCGAAGGACGTCATCCTCAAGGTGCTTGAAAAGTATGGCACGAAGGGCAACGTCGGCTGGATCTTCGAGTATTTCGGACCTGGCGTGAAGACGCTCGACGTGCCGAGCCGCGCGACGATCACGAACATGGGCGCCGAACTCGGCGTGACGACCTCGGTCTTCCCGTCCGACGCGGTGACGAAGCAGTTCCTCGCGGCGCAGGGACGCGCGAAGGACTGGACGGAGCTGGTCGCGGACAAGGGCGCGACCTATGACGACGTCTTCGAGGTCGCGCTCGACAAGCTCGAGCCGCTCATGGCGGCGCCGCACTCCCCGGGCAATATCGTCACGGTGAAGTCCATGAAGGGCACGAAGGTCAACCAGATCATGATCGGCTCGTGCACGAACAGCTCCTACCGCGACATCCGCACGGTTGCCCTCTACCTGAAGGGCAAACACGTGGCTGAGGACGTCGAGGTCGGCATCGCCTGCGGTTCGCGTCAGGTCGTGAACATGCTGGCGGCGGACGGCTCCCTCGCGATTCTCGTGAAGGCGGGCTGCCGCATCCTCGAGAACGCCTGCGGATTCTGCATCGGCGCGCACATGTCGCCCCGCACGGGCGCGATTTCGCTGCGCACGAACAACCGCAACTTCGAGGGCCGCAGCGGCACGAAGAGCGCGCAGGTCTACCTGGTTTCGCCGGAGACGGCGGCGGCGTCCGCGCTGACGGGCAAGGTCGAGGATCCGCGCAAGAACGCGGTCGCGGCCGTTCCCGCGCCGAAGAAGTTCCCGATCGACGACGAGATGTTCCTCTACCGTGCGACCGCGCGCAAGGGCGTGAAGAAGACGGAGATCGTCCGCGGCCCGAACATCGCCCCCGTTCCGAAGGGCGTGCCGATGCCGGAGACGTACAAGGGCGTCTGCGCGATCAAGGTCGGGGACAAGATCACGACGGACCACATCATGCCGGCCGGCGCGCGTCTGAAGTTCCGTTCCAACGTGCCGCAGTACGCGAAGTTCGTCTTCGAGCCGTGCGACCCGAAGTTCCACGACACCTGCATGGCGAACAAGGAGAAGGGCCTCGCGAACATCATCGTCGCGGGCGAGAGCTATGGCCAGGGTTCCAGCCGCGAACACGCGGCACTCTGCCCGATGTACCTCGGTGTGAAGGCGGTGATCGCCAAGTCGATCGAGCGCATCCACCGCGCGAACCTCATCAACTTCGGCATCGTGCCGTTCGTGTTCGATGATCCGAAGGCCTACGACGCGGTCTCCGCCGGCGAGGCTCTGGAGCTCACGAACGTCAAGGCGGCAGTCGAGGGCGACGGCAAGGTCGAGGTCAAGACGGCGAAGGGCTCCTTCACCGCGACGGCCTCGCTCTCCGACCGCGAGAAGCACCTGCTCCTCTGCGGCGGCCTGCTGGCTTCGCTGAAGTAAAGAGGGCATTCAAGACAGGAAAGGCACGCAGCCGATTCCGGCTGCGTGTTTTTTTTATTTGCGCCATTGACGAGAGCAAAGCCTTCGTGCTAAAATAAGCGCGTGCTTACAAACAAAGGAGGTCACGAATGGTTATCGCGTTCATCATCATACTGCTGCTGGTTCTGGTCTGGCTGGTGCTGCCGATCTGCACGCTGGCCACGGTCAGAAGGCTGGCGGCGGACATCGAAGAGCTGAAGACTCTGGTACGCATTGGGGGCATTGGCAAGAAGGTGGAAGAGCGACCCACCGAACAGGAGGTCTCCGAGGAGGTGGAGCACACGGCGGTCGAGACCGTTCGGCAGATTCCGGCGACACCGACTGCTCCGGCCGAGGTCTTGGAGGTTCCAGATGCTCGGGAAGAATCGCAATCTTCGATGGAGAAGGTCGAGGAGGAGAGGACTGCAGTCACCGATTGCGAACCGGCGGCATTGGATCTCTTCTGGGAGAAGGTCGAGGATTGGTTCTGCGTACGCGGAGCCTTTGCCCCGAAGGGGACCACGCGCGAGTTCGCGGTCGCGACCCGATGGTTGGTCCGCGTGGGCCTTACGATGCTCATTGCCAGCGTCGTCTACTTCGTCAAGCTCTCCGTGGATCGAGGGTGGATGGGTCCGGAGGCCCGTGTCGCCGCGACGGTGTTCTGGGGATCGGTCGGAGTGGCAGGAGGCGCGTGGCTTGTGAAGAAGACGGGATATGGCCTGATCGGGCACGCCATGGCGGCCCTTGGCATCATCGCCCTCTACCTGGGATTCGGACTTGGTCATCGCTACTTCACGCCGCCGGTCATCGCATCGCAAGGGCTGGCGTTCGCGTCGCTGGTGCTCGTCACGGTCGTCGCGGGCGTCATAGCGGTGATGCTCAAGTCGTCGACAATCGCCGTGATGGGGTTGATCGGTGGCTATCTCGTCCCCGTGGTCGTAGGGAAAGGGGCGTCCAATCCTCTGCCGATGTGCGTCTATCTGCTGTCCCTCAATGTCGGGGCCTTCGTCGTGGCGCGGCTGCGCCAGTGGTCGGCGTTGGATTTCCTTGCCGCGACGCTGGCATATGTCGAGGTCTTCGTGTGGTGCGCTGCGAATGGCACGGCGGTCAAGGGTGGCGTCATGACGCTCTTCGTGTTCCTGACGCTTGTGCATGCGCTCTACATGGCCGCGGTCGTCTGGGGGGCGGGAACGCGTGGTCGGGCCGGTAACGCCCTTGCCTGGACGGGACTCTCCCTCAATGCGGTGACTTATCTGGGCTGGTTGGGAACCACATTCTCCACTGCGGTTTCCGTCGAGGCGACGGGAGTGGTTCTTCTGCTGCTGGTCACGGCCTACATCTGCGTGGCCGCACTGGCGATCCGCCGTGGCTGGATGGACCAGGCGTCCATCGACATCCTGCTCGGATTCGCGCTTGTCTATCTGGCCATCGTGCCGCTGCTGCTCCTCTCGTACCCCTGGTGCGTGGTGGCGTGGTCGCTGATCGCCCTCGTGGCGTCCGAGGCGGAGTCCCGTACGGAACAGCCCATTCTGGGCATTCTCGCGGGACTGCTGCTGGTGATCGCCGGCGCCGTTGGCATCTTCTGGATTGCGCCGAATGCCTATCTGTCCGGGAAGTCGGTGGAGGAATCCTACTGGCTGGCGTTCGTCCTGCGCTTGCTGCGTCTCTGGACCCTGCCGACCGCGGTCGCCGTCATCGGGTGGCGCCGTCGTCTGAATCCGCTGCTCGTCGTCGCGGGAATCGTCGCCTTCGTGTTCCTGACGGGCGAGGCCCATCTCTTCGGAAAGGCCTTTCTGCCTTCGTTGAAGGGGGGCACGGTGACGATGGCCTGGACGTTGACGGCGTTCGGACTGCTGCTGGGCGGCATCCTGGCGCGCCTCCGCGCGCTGCGCCTGACGGGACTGGGGCTTCTGGGTGTCGCGGTGGCGAAGTTGCTGGTGCTCGACACGGCTGGACTCGCCACCCCCGCGCGTGTCGCCGTCTTCGCCCTCGTCGGTGCGCTGATGATGGTGGGTGCATTCCTCTACATGAAATTCAAGGGAAGGTTCGAAGCTCATGAAAACGCGTAATCCTGCGACCATAGCCGCGCTCGTCGTTCTGGGGTGTTTTTCCGTTGCCGCCAAGGAGATGTGGTGGCCCGTGCAGGGAACGGTCTCAAACGAATGTGTCGTCGCCGTACCGCTTTCTCCGGCTCTCGTGAGCGAGGGTCCGCACGAAGAGGTTGATTCGTTCCGTTCTTCATTTCGGATTCGAGATGAAAAGGGGGCTTTTGTCCCTTATGTGGTCCGTCCCCGTCTGGAACGGACCGTCGAGACGGTCCCCGAATGGACCTCTCTGCAGATCGCCTCGGTCGCCGAGACGAATGGACGGCTGCGGGTGGAGGTTGTCTGGCCGAATGGAATCGAAGCGCCGAAGACCTTTTCCCGGCTCAGGGTGTCGACTCCGTTGGTTGACTTCGAGCAGTCACTCACCGTCTCCTGCGGGGAACGGGACGTCGCGAAGGGGCATCTCTGCGACTACAGTCGCTACGCGCGGTATCGACGGAACGAGATGCCCCTCGCCATGCTGTTTGCGCGGCGATTGACGCTGACCTTCTCCTGCCCGACTTCGCAGACGGAGAATGAGGCCTTCGAGCGGATGATTCGCTCGAAGGGGACGGATTCCACGAATGTCACCGAGGTGCGGCGTGGCATCCGCGAACGCGCCTTCCGCATTGACGGCGTTTCGGTCGCATGCGACCGGAGAAGGTCGCTCTTCAAGCCCGTTTCGCCCCGTGAGGTCGAGGTGGGTGTGCGGGGAGTTTCCGAGGGAAAGACCACGGTGTTTGACTTCGACGCCTGCCGACTGCCGGTGAAGGGCATTCGAATCAACGCGAAAGACCACAATTTTTCGCGCTCCATCCGCATTCAGCGGCGCGTCCACAACGGGTGGGTACCTGTGGATTCGGGGAAGGTGTCCGCCATTGACCTTCCGGGGGAACGGTTCAGACGGGTGGAGTTCATGTTCCACCAGGACGTCCGCGAAGGACGTCTGCGCGTGACAGTGGAGAACGGTGACAATCCCGAACTCGACTACGAGGAATGTCCGCTGACGGTTCTGTGCCCGATCTACGATGCCGCTTTCATCGCCCGGCCAGGAGTTCGCTACGAGGTTGGTTTCATCGACGGCGGGACCGTGCCGCGTTACGACGAGATCGTGAGATCGTACATTGATCGCGTCCGCGATCCCCTGTTGATGGACGTCAATCTACCGAAGGAACGGGAATTCCGTCTGGTGGCGGATTCCTCGGAGCTCAGCCTATGGCTGCGGGACAATGTCGTCATGATCGCGCTGATTGCCGCATTTCTGGTGCTTCTGGTTGTCTGTGTCGTTTTGTTCCATAGTGGGGAAAGACAAGGAAGTGAGTCCTGAAGGAGAGATGTTTGCCAGAAGAAGTCTCTTACGGAGTTGTGGAATCTGCGGTGCTCAGTCAGACAAGTCGCCATAGTTCTCATTGGTCACAGGAGGCTGTACCATTGAGAACTATGTACGGGATGAACATACTTAGTATATGTTCGTCATTTTCGTATTTCTTGTAAGAAGTTCCTCACTTATGCCTGAAGTCCTAAATAAATGCTATAATATGGATTCAAATTTTCAGAAGTCATGAATACCACACTCAAATATCTCAAGATCATGGGCAGCTGGCGCGATGTCGCGGATGCCGCCCGCACGACCATCCGCATGCCGGAGGGGCAGAAGGAGCCCTCCTCCAAGTGGAAGAAGCGCATTCTCCTGGCGGAGCATTCTCCGATCCGCAAGCTGCTGGTCAGCTGGAAGTGGAGCAACCTTCCATACTGGGTGAGTGTCCACTTCGTGCGCCACAAATACGGCATCGAGCATTTCGTCTCGACGCAGCGCACGGACCGCACTGGCGAGGACCGCACGACGAAGGTGCAGGACGCGCCGGTGGAGCACGAGTGCTTCGCCAACGCGGCGGAGGTGATGTTCATCAGCCGCCGGCGTCTCTGTTCGCAGGCGAGCCCCGAGACGCGGGCCGCGTGGAAGCTGGTCGTGGACGAGCTCGCGAAGGTGGAGCCCGAGCTGGCGGCCTGCTGCGTGCCGGACTGCGTCTACCGCGGATTCTGCCCCGAATTCAAGTGCTGCGGCTTCGTCAACACGCCGGCCTACGCGGAGATGGTGAAGAAGTACCGGGCCGTGGAATAAAAGGCTCTCGCGGAGACGCGGAGGCGCGGAGAGAGTAGAGAGAAAAGAGAGGCTGGAAAAGGCTCTCGCGGATTATTGGGTTGGAAAGAGTGGAGATTAACGACATAACGGGTGATGTGCTTGACGCGGCGGTCAAGATTCACAGGATGTTTGGACCAGGCCTTCTGGAGTCGGTCTATGAACGCATCCTGATGATAGAGCTTGTTCGTCGTGGGCATGTCGTTGAACGCCAGAAGTCCGTGTCGTTTGAATATGAGAAGGTGGTCTTCGAGAATGCGTTCCGGTTGGATCTGCTGGTCGACGGGAAGGTCGTTGTCGAATTGAAGTCGACGCCACAACTTCTGCCCGTCTACATGAAGCAGGTCAGAACTTATCTGGTACTGACGGGTCTTCAGGTTGGTCTGGTGGTGAATTTCGGAATGGATTCTCTCAAGGACGGGTTCCGTCGTGTTGTCCACCAATTTGACGGCAAGCTCCCCGCGATGTGTCGGACCTCGCTCTCCACAACCAACGAGCGTATCGTGTTGCCGAAGGATGGTTCTACGTGTGGGGCCATGCAGGTCCTTGGAACGGATTCTCTGCTGGATGATGATTTGATCGATGAAGCAGAAGACTCACAACGCGTGAATTACGACCAGGTCTTCGAGGCCCTTGGATGGTGACGGCCCTGTGAAGTCTGGATTCTTGACTCGAAGAGCGTATATGGCTGATAGAAATTTCAACAACAAACACCTCCGCGTCTCCGCGCCTCCGCGAGAGACGAGTTTCCCCCGCGGCTCCGATCATCTCCGCGCCTCCGCGCCTCCGCGAGAGGCACATTCCCCCCGCGGCTCCGAGCGCATCCAGAGCATTCTGAGCCATGCGGGCGTCACGAGCCGGCGGCATGCGGCGGAGCTGATCGAGGCGGGGCGTGTCTCTGTGGACGGCAAGGTCGTGACGGAGCCTTATCTGAAGTTCGATCCGGCGACCGCGAAGATCTGCGTGGACGGGCGCCCCATCGACGCGGTGCGCGAGCAGACACGCACGATTATGCTCTACAAGCCCGTGGGGGTGCTGTCGACGCTGAGCGATCCGTTCGGCGGCGAGACGGTGGCCGATCTCCTGCGTGGAAAGATCCAGGAGCGGCTGGTTCCCGTGGGGCGCCTCGACAAGGACAGCGAGGGTCTGCTCCTGATGAGCAACGACGGCGACCTCACGCTCAAGCTCACGCATCCGCGCTTCGAGCACGAGAAGACCTACATCGTGCGGGCGGCGGGACGCTGGAACGACGAAAAGCTGCGGATCCTCCAGGGACCGGTGACGATGCCGGACGGCTACGTGACGCGTCCCGTGCCGGTGGAGGTGGTGCGTCCCGCGGGCAGCGACAACGTGACGGTGCTCTGCTTCAAGCTGCGGGAGGGGCGCAAGCGCCAGATCCGCTATATGTGCAGTGCGGCGCATCTGGTGGTGCTGTCGCTCAAGCGCGTGGCGGTGGGCGAGCTGAGGCTTCCCAAGGAGATGAAGCCCGGCGAGTGGCGCGATTTGGGTCCGGACCAGCTGCGGATGCTGGGTGTTTGACGAATCTAGGCGAAAAGGAGAAGAACCCCATGAACAGGCGAAATTTCCTTATGGGCGCGGGGGTGGGCGCGGTGGCCGCGGCGATGCCGCTGTCCGTCGCGGGCACGGAGTGCGCGGGGGCGAAGAACGACTCGCGCTTCAATGTGAAGGACTTCGGTGCGAAGGGCGACGGCAAGGCGTCCGACACGGTCGCAATCCAGAAGGCGCTGGATGCCGCAGGTGCGGTGAACGGCACGGTCTGGTTCCCGGCGGGCATCTACCGCTGCCATGACCTCAAGGTGCCACCGAACGTGACGCTGCTGGCGGACCCTGTCTGGATCTTCCACTGCGAGAAGGTGGGGGCGGTCCTCGAGCTCGACGACCCGAACGCCGCCTGCATGCTGGACGTGACGGGGGCCTTCGGCGTGCGCGTGCACGGGCTCGTCCTGCGCGGCATTCGCAAGACGCCGAAGCCGGTGCACGGCATTTTCCTCAACAACACGGAGAAGTGGAGCAAGAAGGAGGACACCTTCGTGTTCGATGACGTGAAAGTGATGGAGTTCTCCGGTCATGGCATCTACCTGAACCGCATTTGGCTCTTCATCATCCGGCACAGCCAGTGCATGTCGAACGTCGGCGACGGTGTGCGCATTCGTGGCTGGGATGGCTTCGTGACAGACAATCAGTTCTCGTCGAACGGCGGCAATGGGTTCGGCTGCGAGCAGGTGGGGGCGACGGTCATGTTCACGGCGAACCGCGTGGAGTGGAACCGCGGGTACGGCCTCTCCCTCGTGGGGGGCGACGACTGGAACGTGACGGGCAACTCGTTCGACCGCAACTGGGGGGCGGGGCTCTGCGCCATCGGCACGCAGACGATCGCCGTGACGGGGAACGTATTCCGCCGCTGCGGCAAGGACTCGAACCAGCTGGCGGAGGGCGAGAAGTCCTGCCAGGTGCGTCTGGAGGGCTGCCGAGGCCTGACGATGGTGGGCAACACCTGCCTTGCGGGGCGCGACGATGGCGGCAAAGGGCTCTACACGCCGCAGGTTGGGTTCATCCTCAAGAACATGGCCTATTCGGTGGTGAAGGACAACACGCTCTACCGCGGGTACATGCAGGAGAAGATCGTCGATCTGGGCGGTCACGGCGAGGAGTTCATTCTGAAGGACAACGTGGGTTGCCCGATGAAGTGAAGGAGGTCGACGATGGGAGCGATTGTCACAGCATTGGTTTCGCTCGCCTGGCAGGCCGCCGGCGCGATTGCCTCGGTGATCGAGTATGGGGCGGGGGTCTGCGGGGCCGTTGGCACCTGATACGACGATTGATTTGGTTTTTACAAGGACGGAGTTTGATTGGTATGGAAAGAGGAGAACTGGACGCCGCATTGGCGGAGGAGATCCGTGCGCGGGTGCTGGGCGAGGGATTCATGAAGATCGTCCAGACGGTGCGGCGCAACGGCAAGACGTTCCGCATCTCGATGCGTCCCGTCGCCATCGGCGGCGAGACGCGCTATCAGGCGGAGATGGTTGACGACGGGCAGGTCCGCGTGAAGAACTTCGACGCCAACGGAGCGGCGGAGGGTCTTGAGGAGATCATCGACCAGAAGGGTGCGCGCGACCTCCATCTGATGACCGCGAAGGGCGACCTCCACGTGCGTGTGACGCGCAAGGGCCACGTGATGGCGACGCGCAGCGCGGAGATGGACCGCGTGGTAAAGGTACAGCCGCACGACCGCGTGAAGAAG
Organism: bacterium; assembly: GCA_030537465.1. Taxonomy (GTDB): domain Bacteria; phylum Verrucomicrobiota; class Kiritimatiellia; order RFP12; family UBA1067; genus RUG572. Next base: position 1,142 of record JAUNMP010000035.1, on the reverse strand, counting down.
ACGCCGCTCACGTCCTTTGAGTCCGCCACGCTCCTGCGCGTGATCGGCCTTGCCGACGGCGAGGGGAAGATCCGCGCCTCGATGCGCGGCAAGTACGACCAGGTCAACGAATTCCTCAAGGTGGTCGAGGATGTGCTGAAGGGTGAGAAGGTAGAGAAGTGTGAGAAGTGTGAGTTGGGTGAGAAGGTTGAGAAGGGTGTGGGGGGGGTGTTGCCGTTCACCGTCGTCGACTGGGGATGCGGGAAGGCCTATCTGACGCTGGCGCTCTACTTCTACCTCACGCAGACGCTCGGGATGCCGAATGTGCGCGTGGTCGGCGTCGACCGCCGGCAGGACGTCATTGCGTCCGCCACGAAGATGGCGGAACAGCTCGACCTCGTGGACAAGGTGGTGTTCGCGGAGGCGGATCTGATGTCCTTTGACATTTCCTCCCTCGGCTTCGAGCGTGCCGACATGGTGATTTCCCTCCACGCGTGCGATACGGCGACCGACGAGGCCCTCGCGAAGGGCGTGGAGTGGAAGGCGCGCTACATCGTGTCGGCGCACTGCTGCCAGCATGAGCTGCAGAAGTCGATTGGTCCGGACGCGAACTCGCCGTTCGCCGGCGTTCTGCGCCACGGCATCCTGCGCGAGCGTCTCTGCGACATCCTCACGGATTCCTTCCGCGCGATGATTCTGCGCATTCTCGGCTTCAAGACCCAGGTGGTGGAGTTCGTCTCGCCCGATGCGACGGCCCGCAACATTCTGCTGCGTGCGGAGTTCGGCGTGAAGCCCGGGCAGGGGGGGACGGTCTCCGAATACCTGAATCTCCGTGACTATTGGCACGTGACGCCGTGGCTTGAGACGCGTCTCTCCAAAATGCTGGAAAAATATCTGACGAGGTACGAATAAAATGCCGATGTACGTCTATGAGGCGAAGGACCCCGAGAAGGGGTGCGCCAAGTGCTCGAAGAGCTTCGAGATCATGCAGTCGATCAACGATCCGAAGCTGACGAAATGTCCGGACTGCGGCGCGGAGATCTTCCGCGTGATCCAGGCGCCGGGACTCGGGCATTCCGAGACCGATCTCCACTACCGTGCGAAGCGGGCGGGCTTCAAGTGCATGAAGAAGGTGACGAAGGGCGAATACGAGACGATGTATT
>JAUNMP010000273.1 GCA_030537465.1 bacterium | reverse complement strand
GTCGGGTGGCAGGGCCGGCGACAGGGTGTCCGAGGGGTTTTGCAATTACCTCCTTTGAAATTACAGCCTCAGGGCTCGATGTCGCGCACATAGACCTGGCGCGAACCCTCGTGGACGGAATTGAACGCGATCTGGCGGCCGTCCGGACGATAGCGGGCATGCAGGTCGCAGCGCCAATACGTCTGGCGGTACTGCGGCGGCACGTAGAACGCGCCCATCGGCATCGTCATGCCGTCCGCAAGGCGCACGAGCACCCAGGGGCGCTCGTTGTACTTGTTCCAGTACGTCTCGCCGCTCATGAACTTGCCGTCCGGCGAATAGACGCAGTGCCAGTCCTGGTCCAAAACGCCTTTTCCGATGCAACGAACTTCGGACTCCTTGCCGACTTCGAATTCGACCGTGCTCCAGGCGTGTCCCGTCTCCTTCGGATCGTTGTGCTCGTAGCGCGTCGCCGTCACGAGCATCTTGTGCGAACCGTCCGGCGCCCAGTTGAAGTGGGAGCCCGCCCAGCCGTCCTTGAAGCAGCGCCGCAGCTCCGTGCCATCGCGGTTGACGGTAAACGAAGTCGTGTTCCAGTAGGGAATCTTGTGCGTGACCTTGTCGAACCAGTCGACGGAACGGGCGAGGAAGAAGATCTTCTCCCCGTCCTTGGAGATGACCGTGTGGCAATGGTACGCGAGCGGCTGCCCCGGCTTGCCTGCAATCTTCTTGGGCTCGGGCTGCTGCGAACGCGTAGCCGCGACGGAGAGAATCAGCTTCGTCTCGCCCGTCTTGAGGTCCATCGTCCAGAGACCGTCGTCCTCGGGCCACGGCACCGTCTCGCGCGGATCCTGTCCCGGTCCCGCGTAGCCGTAGTCGGGACGCAGAAGCGACAAGCGGGCGTAGTTGACGGAAACGGCCCACGTGCGGTCCTCCGAGACGGCGCTCACCGGCATTGGGAGGACACGGACGTCCTTGCCCGTCTTCCAGTTCATGATCACGGTCTTGAACTTGCCGTCCCGCAGATCGTTGAAGAGGATCGTGTCGTCGTCCATCCAGAACGCCATCGCCGCCTCCTGGAAGTTCCAGCACGCCGTCGTGGTCACGGGGATGAATTTATTGCCGTCCTGAAGATCGACGACGCCGAGCGTGCAGCGTTCGCCCGCCTCCGGCAGACGCCCATTGACATCTGTTTCGAGAACCAGCATGTACCGCTTGTTCGGACTCCACGAATCGATCGCGAAATAGCTCGCAAGCAAATGCTCGTGCGGGCCGGACGTCACCGCGCGCGCCTCGCTCCACTTCGGGAACGGCGCCAGTTCCGCCGCCACAGCACATCCGGCGACAAATCCCGCCGCCGCCATCAACATCAATTTCTTCATCTGACCAGTACTCCTTCTTTAAAAACATCGATCGGCGCAGAGCCGCTTCACTCGATTTCCAGAAACGCGAAGGCATTCGGCACAAGCGTCAGCGTCCAGGCGCCATCCTTGTCTCTGTCCACGACAATCTCGGTATAGGTCCGCACATCGTCCGTCAGATGACAGGTCGCACGACGGCTCCGGCCTCCATCCGGAAGGCGAACATTCACGGTTCGCCAGTCATGGATGTTGTCGTCGTTCGAATAGCGGGCGAGCCAGACCGCAATCCGCCCCCGCGCATCCTTGGCGGCCGAAGCAAAGAATTCGGGCGACTTGTCCGAAGCCGTCACGGACGTCTTCACCTGCGTGCCATAGTCATACAGCATCTTTCCCCAGGCGAAGAACGGATAGTACCCCTTCATCGCGCGGTGGGAGATTGGCTCGAACAGCATGTTCATCCCGCCATAGGCGCGCGTGTCGTAGTACATCACCTTGTCGACCGGCGTTCCCTGGCATTCCGCCATCATCGCCGCGGCGAGCGCCGCCCCCTTCTGGACGAACAGCCCCGACTCGACCTGCCGCGAATAGAGCCACTCGCCGCCCTTCCACTTGAGCACGTAGTTCCATTCGTCGAGAATCGACTCGGTCGCCGTGAAGCCCTGCTCGTCGAGCCAGGCCCGAACCTCCCGGATCCGCCGCCCGACGTCGTGCACGTCGGTTCCGTAGACATGCCACGAATAGAAGTCGAGCGGCACCTTCTCGCGCCGGCAGAACGGAAGAAAGTCCTCTTTCCAGGCCAGATGGCTGGCGAATCCCGGTCCGCCGATCTTGAGCGCCGGGAACTGCGCCTTCAAATGGACGGCGGCCGTCTTGTAGAGCGCGAGGAACTGCTCCTTCGTGCCCGACCATGCGCTTGCGCCGAGATCTGGCTCGAACCAGATCTCCCAGTAGCGGATGCCGTCCCGCCGGCCATTCGCCCAGCCCTCGTTGCAGTGGCGGATGATGTGTTCGCAGATGCGCGCCCACTTGGCGAAGTTCTTCGGCGGCGCCGTGTGGTATTTCTTCGGACCGCCCTCGATGGACGGCCCCAGCCGATAGAACGGCTCCGTGCCGCAGGCACGCATCCTTTCGAGGACGAGATCCGTGTAGAGGAAGTCATAGTTCTTCGGATCGGTCTCGTCCGCATCGAAATTCGGGAACACCGCGTCGACGTCGATCGTATGCGGACCGCCATACTCCCAGGAATGGTTCATGTCATGCGTCCGGCCGAAGGGAATCCGCGCGTGCCGCCAGTCGACGGCGTTGCCCTCGAAACGCACGGAAGGCCCGCCATTCACGCCGTTCACCGGCTTGATTGGAGCCACCACCGCCGACGGATCGACGACGACCTCCCAGGCGGGCTTCTCCGCCCCGACGGCGACCATCGCCCCCCAAACGGCAAATACGCAGACAGAATTTTTGAATGACGGCATAGACTTTCCTTGCTGCAGAAGCACTAGCACTTCGCGAAGACTATTCTAGCAAAGCCGTCCCCGCCAAAGCAACCCTCTTGACGCTCGGTAGGCGCCTCACGGGTTCACGGATTCTCTTCCTGCCACATCCATCTTCCATCCACTTTGCGGAGAATGCGCCGACCGACATCCGAGATCCACAGAACAAGCTCCTCTGCTGCCATTTGCTCGATTCCAAAACGATGATATGCCGAAGCGTCCGATCGGATGTCGACGACTCGACCCGCCTCCCGGATCTGCACATGCACCATCCCGTCAACGGGTATTGCCCGATACTGTTTTCCGCACCACTCGTGCCACTTCTCTTCCGGCTTGACACTCAGACAAATCGGATAGACGATCAACGCTCCCACCAGCAAGACGGCCGCACCCCCCAACGGCCTGTTTGAAACCAGAGAATCCCGCCGCATCTCCTTCCGCCCAATCCTCCGACCCCAAGAGAACAGGACATGCAACACGAATGAAAACAGCAAAATCGGGATGCCGAACAACCACGGATATACCCAGCCTAGAAACATGCCGCAGAAGACCGCGAAACCGTTTTCCGGCATCGGGTCCGTCAGGCACTCAACCACGACAAAGGCCCACCCGATCAGGCTCAGCACGACCATCGTCGACAACAGACGCCCCAGCGACCGTACCAGGGGGGACCGATACCAGATGAGCAGACAGAACGCAGTCGGCACGACCAGAAGCAACATCGACGCCACAAAGGAATGAACATCCACGGTCTGGAGTATGTACAGCAGATTCTTCACGACATCAGTATATACCCCTTTTCCGAATTATTCAATCTGCTTCATAAATACGATTGGAAAGACAGATAGTCCAGTTGAATGAAATCGCCTGTGCGGGCGAATACAGGAAACGAACGCCCCGCGTCAGCCAAGGCCGACACGGGGCGGATTTTCGCGCCTGGGTGCATTCTGTCGCCTACCAGCAGCGCAGGGCATGATGTCCGCACGGCGGCGGAGGCGGTGGTGGTGGCGGAGGAGGCGGGGGAACCCAGGCCCAGCCGCCATGATGGTGGTGCTGGTGGTGGTGGCCTCCGTGGTGCGGACGGTGTCCGGCGAGGCAGGTTCCGGTCAGGGCGAGGGCGGCGAGGACCGCCACGAGGACTTTCTTGTTGTTGTTCGCTTCATCACCTCTTCTCTTTCTGCCCGTGTGGGGCTTACACTGAGAGAGGCAACGGGGAAAGCAATTCCTGACACGAAAAATAAAAAAACATGGATTCCGCAAAGGTCATTACCATGTAGGATCAACCTATCTTATTGCCAGAGCAATCGCGCGATTCGGCGTGCGCGAGTTCATCCAGCGTCTTGCCCTTGGTCTCGGGAACGAAGAAGATCGCCCAGAGAAGATGGAACACCATCGCCACGCCGAAGAACCCGAAAATCGCCCACGCGGGAACGGACTCCGCCGCCAACGGGAACGTCAGCGCAATGAGCGCGGCGAAGAACCAGTGCGTAAAGCTGCCGAGGGACTGTCCCTGGGCGCGGAACTTCTGCGGGAAGACTTCGGCGATCAAGACCCAGATCGCGGTGCCCTGCCCCACCGCGTGGGCGGCGAGGAAGAGAAAGACCATCGCGGCGGACATCACGCCATTGCCGAGGTAGAAGAAGAGGCTCGCCGCGAAGAGCGACACGACATACCCCACGCCGCCAATCAAAAGCAGCGTCTTGCGTCCCAGACGGTCGATCAACCAGACGCCCGTGAAAGTGGCCGCGAAGTTCAGCATGCCGAGTCCGAATGTCGCCAGGAACTGCGCGTCCCGTTCGAACCCCGCCAGACTGAAGATCCGCGGCGCGAAGTAGTTCACCGCATTGCAGCCCGAGAGCTGGTTGAAGAACGCCACGAAAAACGCCAGCAGAATCGGCCGGAGGTTCGAATGCGACCAGAAGCCCTCCCGCTCCACGCCCCGTTCTTCATTCTTCATTCTCAATTCTTCATTCGCCTTCAGCCAGCGGGGACTTTCAATCAGAAATGGGCAGAGCAGAGTGAAGACGAGCGCCGGGAACGCCTCGACGCCGAGCATCCACCGCCAGGCGTTGGCGCCGACATCCTTCAACAGGAGATTCGACGCGAGGGAGACGACGACACCGAAGACGATGTTGAACTGGAAAAGCGCCGTCATCTTCCCGCGCGATTCCGCCGGCGCGATCTCCGCAATGTAGACAGGGGCGGCGATGGTCGAAACGCCCACGCCTAGCCCCCCGAGAAAACGGGCGGCGATCATCGTCCAGGGTCCTGTCGCAAAGGCGCTCCACACAGCCGAGACGAGAAAGAACACGCCCACGCCGAAGAGCGTCCGCTTGCGGCCGAAGAAGTCGCTCACCCAGCCGCCCGCCAGCGATCCGATTACCGTGCCCCAGAGCGCCGCGCTGATCACCCACCCATGCACACCCCCGGAGAGATTCCAGAGCTTCTGGATGTCCTGTTCGGCGCCATTGATGACGATCGTGTCGAAACCGAAAAGAAACCCGCCCAATGCGGCCGTGATGGCCAGAAACCAGATTTTGCCTTTGCTCATGGTGGTCAATGCTTGAATGTTTGAATGTCTGAATAGAAGAATCGAGGAATAGAGGAGTGAGGTAATTGCAAAACCTCGGTGTATCGGGGCCGGGAGGTCGCTTGACGGGGTT
>JAUNMP010000272.1 GCA_030537465.1 bacterium | reverse complement strand
GACCGAAGAATCGACTACGTACATTCTGCCGCGTACGTGATATAATCCGCGGCATGAATGTTACACGAAGAGAATTGTTGGGCGGGGGCATCGCGGCGATGGCCGTCGGCGTCGCGAAGAGGATGTCCGCGGAAGGGGAACGGAGTTCGGCGTCGAGGTGCGGAGGATTTCCGGTTCTGTGGCTGGAGCAGATCGAGAAGCGGAGCTGGCTCGGTGATTTTAAGTGCCGTCTCGCGGCGTCGCGTCTGGTTTCGGTCGATCTGGATGTCGAGGACGAGTGGGGCGATCTCAATCGCGTCTGGGTCGACGGGCGGATGCGGCTGGGGCTGGGCGATGACGAGGGCGGATATTGGCTGATCGAGCGCGCGTACGAGATCATGTCGCCGAACGAGGAGCTGCATGAGGGAAAGTTCCCCGTCGCCTACGAGCTTTCGATGGAAGAACTTGACGAGCTGATCTCCGACCGCATCGCGAGCTGGACATGAGTTCGCAAGTCGGCGGCGGGTGCCGGCACCTCCCGCCGGTTTTGTGGGGAGCGCGTCCCTCCCAGGAGAATCTTCCCTCGGAACTGTTCCGCAGTGAAATCCGACGCGGGGCATCTGCTCCGACCTGCTGGGGACTTATTGCAATAAGTCCCGTTACGGGCGCTTGCCCATTGGCCTGGTTCCAACTCTCCTGTAACCTTCGGAGGAGGGCGTTCGTAGACAGGTCGAGGAATTTCACAACAGGAGAACGAGAGATGAGCATTCAGGTCAATGGCCCTTGCGACAATGCGGTTTATGACTTGTCCAACGACTTTACGCCGGAATTTGTGAAGCCGCGGGACGTCGTCCCCCATTCCGAAGTCGAACTCGTGCCGGTCTCGCAGGTTGTGACGCGGCGGAACAAACGGCTGGAGAGTCTCGGAGATGCGTTGTCAGAACTTTCGCGGGCGCAGGCCTCTTTTGACGGAACGAGCAAGCCCGACGACACGTAGCCGACGAGCTGGAAGACGGCACAGCTGGTCAATTCGCTGTCTGCGACCCGGCTCATGGACGACAATGGGATTGTCACCAAGGCCAATTGCGAGATCGCCATTCAACTTGTCAAGGCGGAGATGGACAAGCTCAACAACGATTCCCAGTCCAATCCGGGCCGCCTGCAGCCGTTGGTCAACGTGCAACGCTTTATCTGATGCAGCGATGAGGTTCATGCAGAATCTCGGTTCAGCACGGCCTTGAGGAGGAACGCCTTGAATATCTTCAGTCGGCTGGACGGGGGGGGGCAATTACCTCGATCGATAAAAAATTGGACACGCTGTGTAAGAAATGGTATCTGAATTCGTATATTGGTGTGGGATGAGTGTGATATCCCTCCTCATGGGCTTGTGGCGCAATTGGACAACGCACCTGATTCCGAATCAGAAGATTGCAGGTTCGAATCCTGTCAGGCCCACCATTTTCATAGTTATGTAAGAGATCCCCGTTGAAATTGTTTAACTAGGGTCTGGCCGAGAAAGGAAATAGAGAATGAATGCGCGCATGCATATTGGTGGCTGGTCGCCTTATTTGACCGACGAGTTCCAGATCGAGGGACTGGTGTTCCTCGCGGACGGATCTGATGATCCTGGCATGGATAACGGCGTTCTCCGAGTGCGACTGTTCCTCGGACATTACGAGATCGATCTGGATACCCTGGGGCGTCGTTTGGACGGGCTCATGCACGCCGACTTGTATGATTGTGCGGGATTCGGCCACAAGCATCTGAAGTATGTCTATGTGAGCAAGGGTGGTGAACCTCCCGAGATGGAAGCGGCCCGCGCATTCGAATGGATGGCTGGACTTCATCTCAAGCGCATTGCGGTGTGCAGAATTCAGGACAACATTAGCCATGCGGGATTTCTATCGGGTGTTGGCGCGGGACTTTCCCGTTGTCAGGGAGGAATCGAGGACGTCTACGTGATCAACGAGGCCGATTTTCGTGTGGGCTGCCCGGGAAGATGGGATTTCGAGTTCGGTCCTGGCGTCGAGGATGGGGGATGTGACTTTGGTTCATTCATCCCCGACGGGAATGGCGACTTCATGTTCCTGTATCGTCTTTCCAATATGCCTGGCCAGGTCGAACTGGTCAAGGTCGAGCGCATGTCGGTCGACGCGCCAGTCCCTGATGCCCCATTTGATGTCGATGAGTGGCTGCGCATTCCGGAGGTGATCGAAATCCGTGGCGTCGCCTTCCCCGTCACTTCGATCCGAACGGATGCTTTTGACCGTCTGCCCATCACAACCGCCAATGGACGAAGAATTGTGGATCGCCTCATCGACATCCCGCGCTATGTGGCGAAGTTTGACCTCCAAGCGGCAAGATCCCTCTCGCCGACGAACCGTTTTCGAGTCTCTGACGCAAATCCGTTTTTCGATCATGTGAATTTTGGCTGAGATACAATATGAAGGGGCACTTTGGGTATGCTGTCAAAAAAAGCACGAGGTAGTGGGAAGGCCTCTATGGAATTGTCAATCGATCTAGAAAGAACATTCGTCATCAGCGACCATCACTTCTGTGCTTCAGGCATGGGGGCGATTCTGAACGGAACCGCGAATCAGGATGAAGCTCTCCATGTTAGGCGCTGGAGCGTAAGTTTTTGTTTTTTGGGGCGTATTTGATTTATGGGTGTACATGGAGTTCACCCTTTAAATGAGGAGTGAAGTGATGGAAATTGAGTTCAGAACCGCTGACGGGTGCAACATGATTGTCGATTTCGGCGCGAAGGAGATCGGCCCCGAGAAGGATTGCCGTAGGATTACGGTGAATGGGAAGCGTTATCTTGAGGTGAGCCGTCCGATAGACTACAAGATTCCGGAGCAGTTGAAGGGCAAGATCAGTCTGCTCCGCAACTCCTGCGTCGTGAGCGACGAGCTGCCCCCACGTCCGGACGGAACGCGCGTCTGCTACACGGCGCTGTATGACGAACAGGGACCATTCATGGTCAACGATTTGGGAATGACTTTCCCAGGTGACAAAGGCGAGTTTGCCCATTACATCCTCTGGAATCCCAAGACTGGCGAACTCTCGCTGTCGGAGGAGCTTTCTCTTTGACAGACGGTGTGTCTGGACAATCTTTCATGTTCGCGTAGGAAAAATGAATTCGTAGGTTAAGGTGTGACCAAGAAAGGAAATTGACATGACAGAGACCTATAAGTTTAAATTCGTGAATCGCGTGCCAGTCGTCACGAAGGACGGCGCAAGCTGGATGGTGGATACCGGATGCCCGTTTTCGTATCCTGATCCGCGAGTTGCGCTTAAGAAGGCCACGCAGGACTTCCACGGCTTGCCGGGATTGAGGGTCATGGGACTCGACTCTTTGCGCCGATATACGAAGATCGACTATCCGAACGCTGAAATTGTGACCTCCGACGAGCCGATTGAAGGCGGGGAGGATATGGTTCAGGTTGTTGCGCGATTCGGCAGACCCTGTAGTGTAACGATGACGGTCGGCGCGGAGACGCACGATTTCTTCATCGACACGGGGGCGGCCTATTCGTACCTCCACAATCTTTCCACAAGCTACCACGAGGAGGGCGTGGTCCAGGACAATGGTTTTTCTGGTCGCACATGGACAGCCAGAGTCCGTCGCGTTCCTGCGTCCTACAAAGCCATCTCGTTCGAGGTTCTTTGTGCGGATGCGCTCGAGAATTGCGAAATGGTTCCGTCCCAGGGTGTGATCGGTTATGATTTCTTCAATCGATTTGTCGTGCTGATGGAGAAGTTGTGACGGTTAACCAGATCGAGTGGTTCATGGGCGTCCGATTTGATAGGATACTGTCCAAATGAAGGGCAGAATCAACATCACGTCATTCGCGTTTGCGAAAGGGATGTCCCGATAAATGTCCCGATAAAGTTGGCGGCGAGGGTTGGACACCTCCCGCCGGTTTTGTTGGGGTACGGACGCGCGGGAGCGCGTCCCTCCCAGGTGGATCTTCCCTTGGAACCGTTCCGCAGTGAAATCCGACGCGGGGCATCTGCTCCGACAGGCCGGGGACTTATTGCAATAAGTCCCGCCTCGGGTGGGATCGGCCAGACGAAACCAGAGGGCGGTCCGCGCGGGGCGCGGACCCTACCATCGGGGGGAACTATAGAAGCGGCAATGAAATACATGGGTTCAGCAACGATCGGTAGGGCGGTCTCGATGAGGCCGCCGCGGCGCTCTCATCGAGAGCGCCCTACCAGTGTGAATCAACCTATTTTATCGCCGGAGCAATAGTGGGCCGCGAGCTGCGGGGCGCGGCCTAGCCAATCACTTCCCAGTGTCCGCCCTTGTCTGGGCCGATGCGCCACGTCCAATTGTGCAGATTCGAGCCTTGTCAAACGTACGACGCTCGTGTTATGCTATCGACACGAAAAGTTCTGGCGAGCTCTGCTCTCGCTCAGGGCCTGAAACCTCAAGACGGTCGCCGCCGAATAACACATCAGGATTCATATGAAGACGCTCTTTGTCTTTGTCCTTTGTCTGCAGTCCATTGTCCTCCTTGCGGCATCGTCCGCCGCGGAGCCGCTCAAGGCGGCGCTCTACGTCGACGACGGGTGTCGCGGCACGGGAGTTCTCCGCTGGGCGGAAATTCTCCGCGATTCGCCCGAGGCCGAACTGAAGCTGGTGAGCGGCCAGGATATCCGGGACGGGGCGCTCGACGACCGGGAGCTGCTTGTCATGCCGGGCGGCTGGGGCGGTCCGCAGTACGCGGCGATGGGTGACGCGGGCGCGGACCGCGTCCGTGCATTCGTCGCGAACGGCGGTGCGTACTTCGGCACGTGCTGCGGCATCGCCATTGCGCTCAACGAGGAGCCGGACTTCGGCAAACGGCTCAAGATGCTTCCGCTGCAGCGCGTCATCGCGCCCAATCGCGGCGGATTCACCGCAACGGTGACTTTCAACAGGCGCGGCGCGGAGTGGCTTGGCATCCGCGAAGGAGACTGGAGGATCCGGTATAACAACGGACCGGTCGTGCAGCCGTCCGATCCTGTGCCGCTCTGCACGGAGCTGGAGGTTCTGGCGACGATGAATTGCGAACTCGCGCAGATCGGGCCGGTGAAGGGCAGAATGTACGGGACGCCCGCGGCGGTGCGGGCGAAGTACGGCAGGGGAACGATGCTCGCGTTCAACTGCCATCCGGAGGTGTTTCCCTCTTCACGGGAAATCGTCCTTGCCGGCATCCGCGCCCTGACGGGACGCTCGCTTCATCCGGCCGTGCAGCCGCTCAAATCGCGCGGTGCGGAGCGCGTCGGCTTTTATACGACAGTGTCCTTCGACAAGGCGTACCTGGAGGAATACTTCAGGCTCCGCGCCGAACCGGCGATTGACGTCGTCCCGGTGACGCAGAACGAGCTGGACGAGGGAATGTCCGCCCGTTTCGACAGGATTGTGAAACCATGATGTTCGAAACGACGGCGAGGTGCCGATCCCTTCAAGTGGGCTGTCGACGGTTGATTGGACGGATAGGACCGATGGGACGGATGGGACCGATGGAAGCGAATGG
>JAUNMP010000034.1 GCA_030537465.1 bacterium | reverse complement strand
GAATGTGCCGGCCCGAAGAGGCCCCGATGTCAATGGCGAGATAGTATTTCATGGCGAAATTATATCACAAATCGCATTACCAGATGCTGGGGCACCTGGAGTCTCGCCACAATTTCCGCGGCCCGGCGGCAGCCCCGCGCGAAAACTCGTCCCGAGTTTGCAACTTGCGAATCTGAAAATCGCGCTCCCGCCCAGGCCCGTCTCCGTGTGCCGCGTAGGTGAGGCGCGGTGGATTCCGGGGCAACCGTACGCCCGTCCGCACGTCGCTTTCCACGCGCCCCTGCGGCCTCGTGTGCGCCACGTCACCCACATCGTAGACGCGACGGCCCGTCGCGTCGGGCCCACTCGGCACATTAACTCTGGCAGTTCAACGGCGAAGGCATCTCGCGGTGGCGAAATGCACCGAAGAAGCTTGCCTTCGTAGAGAACATTCACCGAAGGTGAACCCGAAGGGCGCACAAGCGTGTGTGAGACGCGGAGCTTAGATGGATTTCCAGATAAATTTGAAATTTATGCAACAGACCACAGAGGAGATTCCCTTCACCAATTGGGTAAAGCCTGACGTTTACAGAACATTCGACATAACTCTCAAATTCTCCGCGTCTCCGCGAGAGATATCGGCTCGGCGCGAGGAACCTACGCTACAGTCACAACATATCGTCGTCGAACCTATGGAATCGGGGATAGCCATTCGACATTTTTTTGTATTACGAACACCAACATTGACACGACAACGAATGTTTTTGTATCATACAGCACATAATCACAAACACACGAGAGATCTTTGCAATGGAAACAATAATCGCACGGCCTCATTTCATCAATTGGATCAATCTGTGGCGTGATCGCGACATCATCAAAGTCGTGACGGGCATTCGTCGTTGCGGTAAAACAACTCTGCTTGAGATCTATCGCTCGATCCTGCTCAAGGATGGTGTTTCTCCTTCAAACCTCATCTCAATCAACTTTGAAGACCCAGAAACCCCGGAATTCAAGAACTTCCGTGACGCCTATCAATACATTCGCACCTTGATGAAAGGCGAAGGGAAGCACTATGTCTTTCTTGACGAAGTTCAGCTCGTCCCCGACTTTGAGCGCCTTGTGGACGGGCTCTTCGCGAAGAAAGACTGCGACGTCTACATCACGGGTTCCAACAGCAAGTTTCTCTCTGGCGAATTGGCAACCTTCCTGACGGGACGCTATGTCGAGATCCAGCTGCATCCGCTGTCCTTTTCCGAATACACAAGCGTACAATCAAAGAATCTTTCGTTCGACGCGGCATTTCAGGACTACATGCGATTCGGCGGATTCCCGATGACGGTCCTTCTGCCTCCAAGCGCCTCGATTCAGACGGATTACCTTTCGGGCATCCTCAACACGATCCTCTACAAGGACATCGCCGCCAAACACGGTATCCGCGATCTGAACACCTTCCAGCGGCTCACGAGTTTCATCTTCGACAATATCGGCAACCTTCTTTCCGTCAACAAGATCGCCGGCACGTTCAAGAACGACGGATTCGCCATCAACAACAAAACCATCGACAGTTATCTCGATCTTCTCTGCGACACCTTTCTCATCCATCGAGCCAGACGCTATGACATTCGCGGGCGTGAACTTCTGAAGACCAACGCGAAATACTACATCGCCGATACAGGACTACGCCGTCTGCTTCTGGCGGACAAACCAGGCGACCATGGACATATTCTCGAGAACATCGTCTACCTTGAGCTGAAGCGCCGCTATCGTGAGGTCTTCGTCGGCACCCTCGGTGTCCACGAAATCGACTTCGTTGCGCTCGAAAACGCCGTTCCCCACTACTATCAGGTCGCGCTCACCACCCGCGAAGAAGCAACTCTCGCCCGTGAACTCGCACCACTCCAGGCCATTCGCGACAATCACCCCAAAATTCTTCTCACCCTGGACCGCGATCCGCCCGCCAACTTCAACGGCATCAAGAAAATCAACGTGATCGACTTCCTCCTCGATCCCAAAGCCTTGGAGAGATAGAATCGACGCCCCGCAACCGGGGCGTCTGCACCACGTCACCCACATCGTAGACGCGACGGCCCGTCGCGTCAGACCCACTCGACACATTAACCCTGGCAGTTCAACCTATACTCGTCAGTTGAAGTAGCCTGAACAGCGTGACACCCCTGTAAACATTAGACAAGGTCGCGTTTGACTTCCTCACCTTTTGGGTGAGGCGAAAATCAGTCGGTAAAGGAAGCGTGGCGCTTCCTTTTTTCGTATACTTTGAGTTGCTCAACAAGTCACGAAAGAAAAAGGAAACGCCACACGAGTGATTCTAACATAACCCCGCTCTGGCTTCAAGTGCCCGAGCCGCACGATCTCGTCAGGCGATACGAGGCCGCGGTGGACGTGCCCGCGTTCGGAGGTCGCCTCGAGGTCGACTGGTCGCCCGGAGAGCGCGTCACATCCGTCGGAGGGCTCGTCTTCTTCGCGACGTTCCTCAAGGAGACCGGCCTCTTCGACCGGCTTTGCGAGGACTTCCCGGTCTGCTACAGGAGCAACAACTCCAGCTCGAAGCGTGACATCGTCGGCACGGCCGTCCTCGCGATCCTGCTCGGGAAGACCCGGTACGTCCACATCGAGGCGATCCGCCACGACGAGGCCGCGCGGGAGCTGTTCGGGCTGGGCGAGATCGTCTCCGACGCGACCGTCCGGCGGGCGAACGAGAAGAAACTCGACGCCTGGCTTCTGCGGCACGAGCGCGAGGTGTACGAGCCCCTGCTCGTGCACAGGTACGTCATCGACATCGACAACACGGTCAAGCCGATCTACGGACACCAGGAGGGAGTGGAACTGGGCTACAACCCGATCAAGCCGGGAAGGCCGAGCCACAACTACCACTCATTCTTCATCGGCAAGGCCCGCATCGCGCTCGGCGTGGACGTCCGGCCTGGCAAGCAGCACTTCGGACGCTGCGGCGTGAAGCGGCTCTGGGCGCTCATCGACGCGCTTCCGCCAAACCTGTGGCCCGCGGCTCCGGCTGGGAGTCGCTGGAGCGGCGGATCAAGCTCGACGGGTGGCAGCGGAGACGCCGTGTGTTGTTCATACGGCGTCCCGCGGAGAAGAAGGTCGAGACCGTCGAGCCGAGGAAGTCCGGCAGAAAACCGAAGGTCCCGAAGAAGTCGACTGCGCTCGTCCCGACGGTTCCAGCAGTCATGAAGCAGGCGGAGTTTGACTTCGTGAAGGACGTCAAGGGACGGGCATGGGACTACTGCGTCCTCGTCACGAACGACGAAAAGATGGACGCCCGGGCCCTGTCGCAGCTCTACCGCGACCGGGGCGACTGTGAGAACAACTTCGACGAGTTCAAGAACCAGTGGGGCTGGTCAGGCTTCACCACGCACAAGCTCAAGTCCTGCAGGACAATGGCGCGGCTGATCGCCATCGTCGCCAACTGGTGGAACGTGTTCTGCCGACTGGCGGACCCGACCGCGCACCGCGAGGCCATCACCTCGCGACCCGCCTACATGGGAATCATGGGGCGCATCGTCGAAAGCGGGCGTAAGAGGACCATCCTCCTCACCTCGACTCATGCGGAATCCGAGCTGATCCAACAGGCACTCGGCACGGTCGCGGCGTTCTTCCGGTGGCTGAAGTCAACTGCCGAACATTTGGACGAGAAGACGCGCTGGTACGTCGTCCTGCGGTGCGCTTTTCACAAATTGCTGATGCCGGAACCGCCATTGGGGGCGGTAATTCCGATCCGATAGCGCCTCAACGACGGATTAGTCAGGCCAAGGCCGGCTTTCAAGTGGAAGCCGGACGGGAGGTAGTTGTCACGCAACAAAAGCAGCGTCAGGAAAGAGCCCAACTGACGAATTTAGGTTGAGTCTCCCATCTAATTCTCAACCCCAAATCATGTTTTCTCGCCTATCCGCATTATACGAATCAGGTACCAAACATGTTTCGTCAACTTGTAGTCAACCTCAACCAGTTAAGTATATTCAGCAAACCTCCTTCGCTTTTCACTTCAGAACCATTCACAGAATCAGACCGATCAATGCAGGAATACCGCTCCGTGGACTTCTAAGCCCTGCCAACACCATCTGTCGACCGAACGGAGGATGTCCCCTGATGTTTTACAATTCTACCTCGACCATTTCAGACCGCACTTATATGCCCAAAATGAAATCGGATTGATGTCTTTTGGGTTCATGGCACAAGTTACCTTTATCTCAAGTTGGTTCATATCCTCACCTTCAAAGTATCCCCGAACAAATCCATATACCACTAGTAAAACAAGTATCAATATCGGAATCTCTCCAACAATGTAAATTGGGTTATAAACTAATGAAATGTATGAACCACAATGGTTACACTTCTTGGCATAAACCGGAATAATCTCTCCACAATTCTCACAGCGCTTCTCTTTAGCCGTGTTCAGTCCAGCGTCACGTTCACCTTTTTTCATCTCTTTGAAAAACCATATCCCAAGCAATAGCATCACCCCTAAACCCCATGGCCCGAAAAGTAGAATTGAAACAAGAAACGCGATGAATCCAACCAAAACACAGATAATGATTTTTGAAGAGATCCCCGGAGCATCCCACCATCTAGATGAGGGATCCCGTCTTCCCTTCGGTAGTGTTGATGTTCCCGAATTCGACACCTCAACAGAACCGTCACCACATCTACCCATGGGCTTTTCTTCAATACTTTCTTTGAGCCATTCCCCACAATACCGACATTTCTTTGCCACTGCCAGTATCGTCTCACCACAGTAAGGACACGTTCTATTTTGCATTCAAACTCTCCCTTTCATTAAAGAATTACCTACTACATTCGTTCGTCTTTAACAATTATGCATTCAACCCATCTGTAACCCCAAATGAGAAGCTTCACAGTACCCGTGCAGGATGTTCGTCGACCAAATTCCGATATGACAACGAGACATTTTGTGAAGATACAAATCTCAATATGCGGCGCTCTTCAACTGCCAGATGAAAGGCCTCGACATCAACCGACTCCACCAGTTTCAGTAGATTACATCCCCGAACTATCAATTTCTTCCCGTGCGTAAGTGCGTACTTGACTAACGATTCCCAGAATTGCGTATGCGCAAATTCCGTATAATCTTCCGGCTTCGTGAAATTGATCGAGTGATAGGGCGCAAACTCAAGATCAAATATTCGACTTGATGCGATTCTCAGACGCTCCGCTTGATTCGAGGCCTTGAAGAAAGCCGCAGAATCGTTTAAATTCCCACCTTCGTCTTGCCACCCTTTGAATAAATTGCGGCCATACCAATTATATCCACCGTTAAGTTTCTTCCCTACCTGTTCAATCGTGTCCATACACTCATCCAGAACATAGAACTGTTGAGAGGGCTCTACAATTGAGAAGTCCAGAGATTTCGCATACAAGTCACGCCGACGTGCAAAACGGTCGACATCATCACGCTTCAGCCATTCAGTGGGAACAGTCTTTTCTTTTAACTCCCGATCGACCATTCGCCGACATCCCTCTTCACGATCAATGAAGTTGTAATAGTCAAGTGGCGAAAAACCCGGATTCATCAACAACAACCAAACATCGGCCTCCGGAGTACCAATGAACGGAATCGGCGGATATTCATACCGCAATTGACAACTCCAGTATCTTTTCTTCGCACGCCGCCCACCGCCACGCCGAAATTTTAAATTTAAATCAGCGACATGCTTCTCATCATCCTTGGCATACATCGGTATTGACTTCCAGTCCTGCCCCTTGGACAAAGCGTTACGCAGAGCATCCGCAAGCGGTTGCCATGGATTTTTCTGTAGAATATCTTCAAGTTCCTTATCCATCATTACCTCTCCTTTTACATCAACCATTTAATAACTCCTACTCAAATCCGTACGCAGAAATTCCTTCTCATGTTACGCCTCTGCGGGCTTTTGCTCCGCAAACCCGCGCTCCGCGCGGGACGCCCTTTCATGTGCGCTTTCATTGCTCCGCTCCTAGTCGCGCGGCCCTGCGGAACAACAAAGGCGGAAGCCCAGACCATCGTAGTGGTTGGACGGCAGACGTCCGGCGCGGTACGCGGAGCGGCAGTACCGCGCGAAGGTGCTCCAGTTGCCACCGCGAGACACGCGCGACGCCCCGCTTTTCGGACCTACAGGATCTTGAACAGAATCTTCCGGATAGCTATCGAAAACATCGGAACACCATTCCCAGACATTACCATGCATATCATGGAGGCCCCACGCATTTGCCTGTTTCTGTCCAACAACATGAGTCTCCCCTTGAGAATTATCGTTATACCACCCCATGTCTCCAAGAACACCACTCCCAGAATACGCACTTTCCGTCCCCGCGCGGCAGGCATATTCCCACTCTGCTTCTGTCGGCAGACGGACTTTAAGGTCAGGCGAAGCTTCCCGAATGGTACGGATGAAGGCCTGACAATCCTCCCACGAAACATTCTCTACGGGCCGGTCGGGGCTCTGGAATCGGGACGGATTCGTCCCCATCACGCTCTCCCACTGCCGCTGCGTGACCTCGTACTTACCGAGCCAGAAACCCTTCGTCAATATGACCTCATGCAGCTCTTCGTCATCATAACGTCCCTGTTCAGATGTGGGACTCCCCATCGTGAACGAGCCTGGCGGGCACCAGATCAATTCCATCGTCGCCCCACCGGGGAGCGTGATCGTCTTCGTTTCACTCACCTCCTGATTTCTTCTTGGGTGAACACTCGTGATTCCAGTCTTCGCGGTCAGCTCAGCAGTCCCAGCAAGTCGGGATACGGAATTAGGTTCTGTCTTCAACGACTCTGCGTTTTTCGGTCTCGACATGCAGACAATACGAAATCCAATCGTTCCTGCTTTGTGTCGCGGCGGCATACGTGAACGCGCGGCGGAGCGGCACGCCTTCTCGGGAAATTCCTCATTGAAACATCCACCACGAAACACGCGGAACGTCCCGCCAGAGGCTCCAATGGGATCGACGGCCTGTGCTTCCGTATAGTCGGCATAGACATCATAGCACCACTCCGCCACATTCCCATGCATGTCATAGATGCCCCAGGCATTCGGGGCCTTCTGCCCTCCCGAGTGGGGAGAAGATTCTGAACGCCAACCCATATCCGCCAGGGATCCTGATCCACCAAACTTTCCTTCGCTCCCCGCGCGGCACGCATACTCCCATTCAGCCTCGGTGGGGAGTCGGGCACTGGATTCAACGCGGGCAACTCGTTTCAGAAACTTCTGGCAGTCAATCCACGACACGTTCTCCACTGGATAGGAGTCTCCCTTGTGTACGGACGGATTGTAGCCCATGACCTTCGTCCACTGAGCCTGCGTGACCTCGTATTTGCCGATCCAGAAGTCCTTCGTGAGCACAACCTCGTGCTGGGCCTCCTCTTCGTCTTCGCGTTCGATTTCAGACTCGGGGCTCCCCATCTTGAAGGATCCCTTCGGACAGTAGACCATCTCCATCCGTTCCCCACCGGGAAGAACAAGAACAAAATCCTTTCCGCCCGCCCCTCCGCCTTCTAGACGGTTCTTCATGATCGAACGGTCGCGCTCGATGATAGCCCGCTTCTCCGCAGCTTCTCGTTCCGCCTTTTCGCGGGCAAGACGTTTACGGCGGGCAACTTCCTCGCGAGCCTCACGTTCTCGACGAGCAGCTTCCTCGCGAGCCTCGCGTTCTCGACGAGCAGCTTCCGCGCGGCGACGTTCTTCCTCCGCCAGCCGCGCCGCCTCTTGCTCTCTTTCCCATGCCTCCCTTCTTCGAGTCTCCTCTTCCATTTTTTGGGAATCGGCAGCAGCATCAATAGCTGCTTGTGCCGCAGTCTGCACCAATGCATCGAAGATCCCCGCCCCAGAGACTTCTGAAGTAAACACGACAAACACGACAACCGCACATTTCAGGAACCTGTTCATCAACATTCTCCTTCATTTAATCCGCATTTTCTATTTACGATTGAATTTCTTTGGTAAAGCAAGCAAACGGTACTCAGCCATTTTCTTCAGCCCGTTATTCATGTTTAGAACTGCTTTGAAATCTGACGGCCCGAGTACATCCTTTAAAGCATTGACAACATCGTCCGACAATGGTCGAACAGACGGGACTCGGTCTTCCGCATCTTGAATGAACAGTCGAATCTCACCTGCAAGACTCGCCACAGACTGCTCTTCAGAAAAACCGACACCCAACACTTGTGCGATCTCCCGCATATACCGCGAATCATGCTGCGGCTTAGACTCCAACTCCTTCTTCGCGTGATCTGTCAGCATTTGCCCAGCGCCCTCTCTCGAAACATTTCCATGGCCTTTGGGCGACTGCCAGTCCTTCTGGTGACCTGTACCTTGGGGGGCGCTCACAGAGTCACCCGGACGATCGTTTTTCTGTCCATTCCTACTCGGCCATGCATTAAAAATACCGAATACACTCACAACGCCCATCACCAACATTACCTTATTCATCATGACATCCTTTCCCGAAAAGGACATATCAACAGATTTTGTCCTCAATCGATTTAAAGATTCCATTCAGCCGGCAAACGGCCTCAAACAACACGCTTCCTTTTTGGGTGACTTCCATACATCTCTTCTCATTGTCCTTTCTGGTTCTTCGTCGCTGGACAAATTCGTTCCACGAACTCTACATATTTCACCATTTTATCGTAAAGCCGAAGTGCCGCCCTGGCGTTCACATCACCCTGATCCGCAGCACGGTGAGCTGGGAGGTAATACTTATGCCCCTTGATCTCTGCAATGGATTTGATTCGGTAAAGTTCTTCAAAACGGAGCTCTTGTGGTTGCTTCCGCTTCAACCTTGCAATCTCATCCTCAAGTACTTTGATTCGTTTCTCTCGTGATTCAAGAGCGATATTCATCTCCACCTGCGAAACCATGTTCTGGGACGCAATCTCATTCTTCATAGGTCTCGATCGGTTCAGCAAACATCCCACGCATGCACCAATCAACCAACAAACCAAACCCGTCATTATCAGCGGCAAAACCCCAGTCCGGGCAACGATTACATTCTTTCCGCCACATCTGTCATTCACGCGGCCAGCGGCATCCCCCTCTCTGGTTCTCTGCCGTCCGTGCGCACGCAGAATCCGCCCCTTGCTATCATAGACATTAAATGACTCGGGGATTTTCCCTATTCCAATGGAATCAGCCAAGCCGTACAGAGGAAATTCGTTGATGACATTCCAACTGATTGTTGCAAAGTCTCGCGCAACCAGATCGTCGCCAACCAGATCGAGAATATCCAGATTCTCAGACCTCCGACACAGCACGACGGCGGGCATTTCAAGTCGAGAGGCCCTTCTCTCCTTCCTCTTCAACCCGTTCGGATCTATCACGAGATTCTCAACAGGCGACCCTAACGTGTAGGAAGAAGCAAAAACTCCATTTTCATATAATGTCGCAGCCGACATCTTGAAATTCGTGACATCTTCAAGACGCGCCACCACGACATGAAAGAAACTGGTCCCCCGTCCAATGCCATCAGAGCGTCCCGAACACCCACAGGCCATTAAGACATCCTGACCGATCACTCGTTGTAAGAGAAATGGTTTGTCATCGGCATCTGACACAACGACTGGCGTACCCGGCATCTGACACAACTGGACAACGAGATCCGTCAATCCGCATGACGGAACCGATGCTCCGAGGATGCCATACCCTTTGTCTCCTCGTCCATAAAAGAACTGTTCGAATTTCATTTTGCCTCCACCTTGAATTTTTGATCTTCAACAGAGGGCCACCAATCACGGAGGTCCTCACCTGATGCAGTTACATAGATCCTAAATGCAATCGTCGGTCTCTTATCACCATTCTCCCAAGTTCGATTAATGCAAAGCGTCATCTCACCAGTAAAACATCCTTGTGCCTGATCCCATTTAAGATTCGGGCCACTTCCACCTACCCCCTTATTCCGCATCGTGTAAAAAAAGAAACGTGAACTAGAACTTTCCGGACTCGAGAAGAAGCCTCCATTATAATCGGTGGCCGTCACTGAGATACAAGCATTCGCAAAGGGATTCACATCAAATTCCTTATACCCTGAAAACACCGTTTTCCAATCCAGATTATCATGCTGTAGAAATATTGTTTGTCCACAAGAAGCACATTGTCCGTCAGAATACGTCGATGAGTTCCAGGTCTTAACTCCCAAGTCAACACTAAGCGACATGTTTTTAAAATCTGAATCAAATTGACTATAGTGCATTCGCGCGTCAACTTTGGTAATAGTCAGTTTCTGCGGGAAACATCCCGTCAGACCTTGATCAAGGCGTCCTTCTTCCTGACACCGCTTTGCCAGCTTGAACCAACACGAATTCTTCAGCGGTTCGTATCGCACCCGACCAAGTGCCCGACACAACTCTCGCAATCTCCTGATTCCAGTTTCGACATGAACCATAATATCGCCTTGATTCATACCCTTGGACTGCTGTGAATACTCAAAGTAGACCTCGTTGTAAAGTTGCCTAAATGCGACCCCTATCCTTTTATGTACCCCCTCAACAGCCAAAGACAAGCTTGGATTATTGGGATTGTCTGAATAAAAGTTCTGGAATGCCCGTAACACGTCAGGGCCTTCCAGATTATCGGCCTTGATATCTTCAATAAACGACTCACACCTTCTACGTTGTACCTGTCGCCACTCTTCTTGTCGCCCGGCCACCCCTTGCGCCAATTCCTTCATCCACGTTTCGTAGTCCGCAACTGACAAGGCACCTTCATCCTTGAGAATCTGGTCGAGTTCATTGCGCGTATTCTCGGAGAGGACTGGGCAATCTTGTGCCTCGGGATCAAGTCTCCTTGTCTCGTCTTCCCGAAGAGCATCAAGCGCCCGCTGACGTGTTGGCCTAATCTTGTCATTCCATACGCGCTTGCGAGTATTCCAATCAACAAGTTCAGACGCGTCTTCATCTTCCGCCCATTTCTCGTATTGCCGACACTCAACCATTGCCTTGTGAAACTCTGTTGCCGTTTCATCCGATATTCGGCTTACGAAACGTAACTTTTCCATGAGCGCATTACACCCTTCGTCAAAAACCCAGCTTTCGTAAGCCGTTCTCCAAGATTTAAGATTCCCGTCGAACACCTCCAATATCTTCTCTCTCACCTCCTTACCATCGGACGTGACCGGATCCCATGAAGAGATCTCGCGACGCCATTGCTGGCACATTTCCTCCGTCGCGTTCGTCTTCGCCACATCAGAATAAAATGATAAACGCGAGGCGAAATACTTCTCGCACCCTCTCTCCAAGATTGTTGATGTGTCAAGTCGAACATCATTCCACAACTTCTTCAGCTGTGTAAAACCTTCTTGCGAAGAATCACAAACGGGCTGAAACTCGGCGAATCGTTCCCCAAGTTCGCCAATCTCATCGAGGGTCTTACGACATTTGTCGGGTGACAAGCCCTTTACATCGTCAATGCGCTTGATCAGTTCATTTTTTCGTTCAGCAAAAAAAATTGGAAACCAGAAAATCCGGCCCTGTTCAATCTTTTCCGCCAATTTAAGGTCAACCTGAGTAAATCTCCTTTTGTTTTCTTCAAAGAACGGACTTCGGGCGACTCGGTTCTTTCGGGACTTTTCAATTTGAGTCAACGCAGCATTGATCTTGCCCTGTTTACCATTGTTGAGCGCCTCATCAACAGCCGGACCTCCTGCCTGCAATATCGCAATGACCTCACGCTCCGCTTCACGATCAATCCAGAAATACCAAAGTGATCCCAGTGTGCTACACAACAACAATATGGTACTCGTCACGATTGACGTATATTTCAACAGACGCGTCATCTTCGACTTTGCGTCTGCCGCCTCTAGACTCTGAATCAGCCAGATAAAAGGTTCACGTGAACTGTTCGCAGTTCCCCGTGCCAATCGGGGGCGCGTGGGATCCTCGAGTTCACCACTCACCGTGACCGCAAACTCTTTCCAGTTTTCGCGAAAGACACTTGTATTCAAGAAGTTCGTGATTTCTGATTTATAGAAATCAAATTCCTCACAGAAATCACGTAACGATGTCGATAACAGATCCGAGGCTGTTATGACAAATGCAATATATTCACATCGCATTCCCGGTTCCGCCAAATATGAGATAATCTCCTTCAGTTGGCAAATCATCCCGTTACGTTGAACCGCATCGCGAAGTATTGCCATGCAGGGATTCAACAATATCACAACGGCACGCGGATTTCCGACCACATCGCGCTTGTAGCTCTCAATATTGCAAGCTCGCTCACCCATGTACTCCTTGAAATGGAGATCCACTGGAGGTTTCCCGACTCGATTGATTGTCAAACACAGATCCGGCATCTGGTTTTCCGTCGTCGCCTCCAGCCATCGACCAGATTCTAGCGCGGCCTTTCTGTCGCGCAAATAAATGTCGGTGTCTTCACCTTTCCCCGAGACCGTAAAATCTTCCGTAGAGGTCGCGAACAATCCAACCGCCAACGTTGTCTTGCCTGCCTGAGTATAACCAATCAAGGCTATGTCCATGTCCGAGGAATCCAACTTCTTCATTTCAAACTTCTCCAATGTTCAATTCTAACGTCCGTCCCACACTCGTTCGTTTCGTCGCTGACACACTACCGTGAGAATAACACCTACAAGAATGTACATGAAAGACAGAGAGAGCAAATGCCAGATTTCACCCATACAAGTAACTCCATTTTGTATGCAGTCCATTAATTTCGCCGGCCAATAACAAGGCATCAGTGACACTGAAATCGACTTCGCAACAGGAGCATAAAAATCACCACCTTGCTCGAAGCGAACAACGGCCTCGCTAAACAGAAGCGCAAGAATTGCCAAATTCGGAACGACCGACACAGCGCTCAACTCTTTCTTTGCCGTGGCAGAGACCGCAAGTCCACAGACCGTTCCTAGTAAACCTGTCAGAAGCAACGGACCCAGCCAAACCGAAGTAATAGCCAAGGACGGATCCGCTACCTGCGCCTTTAATGATAGAGGGATTCGTGCAGCGATGCAAAGCAAGAGTGTGAACGAAAGTGTTTGTATGGCACAAACTGTAGAGCTCCAAATCACCTTTGCTATTAGATATGACGCCAAAGGTACCCTGTTCAATCGTTCCAAGCATCTTCCAGGCACCCGTTCCTTTACCAATACGCGGGCGGCATTGTTGATACTGATCCAAAAAACCGACAAGGCCGAACAGAACCCCAACATTTCAACATCATGGGTGGAAGAACCCGTTATTGTCCGAAAATAACACGCACAAGCAAGACGTAACCCAATGACCAAACCCAACGGCTGCCAAACGAAGAAATTCATTGGCGCAGAAAAGATTCGAGAGAAATCCAATCCATGTTTGTTTGATGAGAAGAATTCAATCGCAAACCTCTTTATATAACCACCAACAATCCTTGTTCTCGTGGCGGGACACGGAATCTTCGGAAGCTCTTGCCGAGATTGATCTACGGTCGGTGGCGAATAGACCGTTCCGCAGTTTCCGCTCTCAAGCATCTCGTACAAACGCCCATAGTCCTCGGCACCGAATGACCCCAAAAGTTTCTGCGGTGAATCAAAGAAGACAACTTTCCCACGGGACAAAACCATCAACTTGTCAAATTTCCTGGCGTTTGCGAGGACATGCGTGACACAGAGTACCGTACGCCCCTGGTCTACAATTATCCGCAAATGGTTCATTAGTGTCTCTTCGGAAGCGGGATCAAGCCCTGCACCCGGTTCATCAAGCAGAAGTAGTTGTGGTTGCCGTAGAAGCGCCAATGCAATGCCCACGCGGCGCTTCTCCCCTCCACTTAGACTGCCAATACGACTTAACTCCTTCCCTTGCAACCCCAAAACCTTCAAACAGTCCGCATTCTGACGATGTTCATCTTCTTGCTTTCGCAACCGAGCAAGATGAATTCGGCGAAAACAATCGATCTCTTCACCTAGTGTCAATGTGTCATGCAATGTCTCATCAACATTTTGCGGAAGATAGGCTGTCAGGGACTGGAATTCGCTTTCGACTTCTTCTCGGGCATGTCCATTCACCATGATCGCCCCAGAATCTGCCTTGGCCAATCCCACTAAACGTTGTACGAGACTACTCTTTCCACAGCCGCTTGGCCCCAGAATTCCGACAAACTCACCAGGTGAAACGGTGAAAGTCACATCATCTAGAATGGGACGGCTACGCCCGGGAACATTAAATGTAAGATGGTCTACCGAAAGCGAGATTCCCTGACCTGTCTGGCTTCTCGTTTCAAGGCGATTGCCTAGAAAGCCCAAATTCACTTGCGCTATAGAGATTATGTCATGTAGAGCCAATTCACGGACATGGACACGTTCACCGTTTACAAAGGTCCCTGCCTGACTTCCACAGTCATATACCCACCATGTCTGCGATCTACTATTTCGTACCAATGCGGCATGAAGGCGTTCCGCCCCCTCTATTACCACATCCGACACTATTGACGAACTACCAATTCGTATACAGGACTTTCCCGCCTTGAAAAGATAAGGAAGCTCTGTTCGCACAATGCCTTTGACCACAACCTCTTCGGTGGGGGGTAGTTCAAAGTGCATGATACCGTCATCCTGCCTAGAAAGAACAAGATTCGTAGACATCCATGGTGCTAGATCAGGAAATCCTGGAACTGGGGGCCAATCCCCTAAATCAATTCTGCGACCACATTTAGGGCACACCCGATCTGATGTCAGTCCTACCAGGCAACATGGACAGATAACCACCGACGACAAGCATCGTTCAGAATCCATCGAGTGACTCACTTTACAGGTTCGCAGGTTAGAAGCGCTCTAAAATCAGCCTGACCTTCCATCTGTGACTTGAAGAGCAAGTGATGTTCGTTCAAGTTCTTCATAGTGCCATTGCCAACAACAACCATTGATCTTACATAATGGTTCTTCCCATCGACTTGCGCCTTCCCTTCGGAAAGACGAACTTGCCCTGTCGTTCGTCCTTGATCAGAAACAAGATTCACATCACTTGGAGACAAGTGTAGAATCCAATTCCCATCAGAATCGTTGTCTTGTCGCGTCACACTGACCATGCCTTCATACTTTCCGTCAACATAGGGATCAAGCAAACAATCAAAGTCGGCGGCATTAACTGTCCAAGAATCTCCTGGACTGCAACTGCGATTTGGAATAATCTGCGCATCCATAAAGGCATTCGCACGCCGGAGGACCATCCATTCATCAGCCGTCTGTATCTTACGTCCATCGACATAGGTGAAATCCACTCGGAGAGGTTCCCCGCTTTCCTTGTCTTGATAGTAAGTGATCCGGTAAGCCTTCCCTTGAAGTTCAGAACCCTTAAAGATGTCTTTAGCAAGATTTTCCAAAAACGATTTCGCGACTGCTTCGGCTTCAGCCGTATCTGGAGCCAATCCTAATTTACTCGCGAGTTTATACCATCCTTTCCCATCCGCCCCGTCAATGAAGCCGACAACTGTCTGAAGTCCTTTTCGGATAATATCGCCTGCGCTTTTCACACCAAATAAGCCACCACACCAATCAACCACACCACAAATAGCACCTGCAATTCCGCTAACTTTCTCCAGATCCACCGTTTTCGCGATTGCAACCTTAATATCTGTTTTGCTGAGTTGTAGATTCTGACCAGCCTGAAGGTAGTGTCGCTCCTCAACAACCTTAACTTCTCCACCTGCGGTCTCACTCTTCTCAATTATCTGCGCCCTGCAGACAACGGCATAATTCAATACAAAGGAACAAATAAACTCCAAGCCCCATTTGGCGTTTGACCCTCGTCCGGTAGTTGTTATGGTAGTCTTTATCAATTGAGGCGTCTCCGACAAACGTCGTGTAGCCTCCGGTTCAAGTCGACGTCGCGTAATCCGTTTTTCAGGTGGAGGTGTTACTGCTGGCTTAACTTCCACTCGAGAAATTTCATCAGCCTTCAACTCGCTATGAGTTGTTGTCGATTCATCATTCATACTCACCGACGCAACAGTATCAGGCGCCTGCGTTGGCGCCTCTTTTTGCGTCGCCGGTCCTGAAGTACGTCCAAACAAAATCAGAACACCTACCGAAATAATCGCAACAAGAACAATTATCAACCACCAATATTTGAATGGGGCATGTGGGCCTGAAGACCGTCCTTCTGAAATCAAAACGTGTTCGGCTGAAGTAAGGAATTCCCCGCAATACCGACACTTTTTGGCAACCTCAAGAATCTGTTCTCCACAGAAGGGACACGCTTTGGTTTTATTACTCATAAATCAAACTCCAATAATCTAATCCACTGAGGACGTTCTCACTTCTCGTGGCGGCCCGTGGGGCTGTGGTGACATCCGGGACCTGTTGATTTCGAACCACACCAGACGCACTTGCCCGCGCCGGGGCCATGACGATGCTTGCCCGTTGGCGAATGGTGACACCCCGGGCCATAGGACCGCGAACCACACCAGTCGCAGGCATTCTCGTCGTTGCGATGTTCATGTTTGCCCGTGGGGCTGTGATGGCAACCGGGACCGTACATCTTCGAGTTGCAGTGCCGACACCGCGAATCCTCAGTTCCGGCAAGAACAGTGCAGGCCGCAGTGGTCAGCCCAACGAACACGACAATCAGAATCTTCCTCATTCCACTCTCCTCTTGTAATTCCCGACACGGCTTCTCATCGTAGTCAATCCAAATAATACCGAATTCCGCGATGTGGCGTTGTCGCAGCTGCGACACGCTACGAAGATTTCATCTGAGGCACTTACCCACCTTTGGAAGCGTGATCGCAGAGCCAATCTGGTGGATTCGTTTCGCTTTCTTGAGCGACGCGATGGCGCGATAGAGGGAGGTTCGGTTGACGCCCAGATAGGAGGCGAGCGCCGGATAGTCGATCGTGAGCGGATCGCGGCGACCATCCTCCTCCCGCCAGCGGAGATAGAGCAGGATGCGGTTCGAAACCTCATAGCAGCTGAGGAGCCTCAACTTCCGCCACGCATAGAACCCCTGCTTCGCCGTCGCCGCATAGAGATTGGCGACGAATTTCGGATGCGAGGCGGTCTCAATGAGCTGTCGTGTAGCCTGCACGTCGATCAACAGAAGTTCTCCTTCCGCCTCCGCGAGCAGCAGGGCGGGGCTTGCCGTGAGTGTCAAGACGGGGAAGCTCGTGCCAAAGGTATCACCCACCGAGAGACGTTGAACAAGATGACGCGCGTCATCTTCAAGTCCGCATTCATAGACATGGAAACACCCCGACAGGACGCAAAGAATCTCCGTCGCAGCCCGGACTTCGCTTGTCACCATCTCGCCCTGCTTCACCTGCCGGATGCGGATGTCGAGCCTCTCGACCAGTTCTCTGCATTCGCCAACTGTGCACCCCTTGAAAAGAGTCTGCCGGGACATCCGGCGGACAATATCGTCAGTACAGTTCTTCATCTGCACGATATTGCCACCGTCGCGTGGTTTCTCACGCGACGGATCGGATTTTTCCAGAAAAAGATGGCGTGCCCTCATCGATCGTATCCGAAACAAGGCATCGCCAAACGCCCGAGAAAGAACACGACGACAAAGGCACGCCACGCGACTTCTCGCGTATCGTGCTTTTGTTTCGCGCTTTTTTCTCTGAAATTTGGCGATTTCTGCTTCAAGCGCTTATTTAGCGCCCGAAATTATACCACAAATCCTGTCGCAGGTGAGACAGTTTTCAGATATCGCCAACGGGAATCCGATTCTCCTATTTCTGCGATTGGGACCCTTTTTGAAAATATTCCCAATTTTTCTGGCCCGCCAACCCTACCCAAGTTTCCGGACCGCGATAACGGAGGTCATTGCTCCCACCCTCCGAAGAAAAAACATAGCCCTTCTCAATACCATTCGTCATACCACGTGGATGAATCGCCGTGAAATTGAGGTAGACACGATGTGACAAATAGTACTTCAGACCAACCGTCGGGAAAATCTCGCGTGCACGATTGAGAACGATGCAGTTCGTCATCCACAAAGTGGCCGTCCCTGCGCCCGTAATCACCGCGTCCAATGTTCCCGGCCCCACAACCCGCAAAGTCTGCCCCGCAGGAACAAACAGAGGTTCCCTCATTACCACCGTCTGCTGATTCAGTTCAATCGTCTTCGGCTGGCGCGACTCACACCACTCCACCACACCCCACATGCACATCGCAAGAAGAACGAAGCCGCCAATGGCACTCACGATCAAGCGTCCCTGATGCCGCCTTCGAATGGCATGTGCAAACGCCCCCACGTTCTCGTAACGTTCACGCGCGATCGAACTCGTCGCACGGCGGATGATGGCTCGCCACACCCGTGGCGGATGATCGCCAAAACATGCATTGGCAAGTACGCCCAGCGCGTGGACATCTGCCGTCGGAGTAACCTCTTCGCCCATCCACTGTTCGGGGGCCGCATATCCCGGCGTTCCCGCCCCCTCTCCCAGTGGATCGTCCGTGGAAAGCCCCAAATCGACAATGACCGGAGCGCCGTCGGACCGAACGAGAATGTTCGCCGGCTTGAGATCACGATGAACAATTCCCCGCGCATGCAATTCGGCAAGTCCCGCACACAGACGGCACAGATAATCCGCGACCGAGCGATCCTCGCTCGGAAGGTCACCGGGTTCCAGCAGTTCCTCAACCAGATAGACCCGCCCGTGCGCCTCTCCGTATCCCAGGAAACGCGGGAATGCCAAGGATGTCAATTCCGCCAGAAGTTTTGTCTCGCGCATGAAACGCGCCGTCCTCTCCAAAGGACCGATTTTCACGGCCGCCGGCGTGCCGAGGCGAACATGTTCGGCGCAGTAGACCTCCGCCGTTCCCCCTCGCGCCAGGAACGCCGTCAACCGCCAATCCCCGAAGACGGTTCCCGCCGCAAGGGTTCCTGTCTGTGTCGGAAACGAAACACCATTTTGAAGGCGCTCTACTATCTCCACATCAGTCACCGATTGTCTCCAATTCCCGAATCCGCCGACGCAGCCAGGCGATCGATCGATTCCTGATCTGATCTACGGCGTGGCGGGACATCTGAAACGCGTGTGCCACAGTCTCAGGATCTTCCCTCGCAATTGCCGTCCGCCGAAAGACCTCCTTCGTTCGCGCCGCAATTGACGGTTCCGCAAAGAATGTAGAGACAGCAACCTCGAAAAGTCCCTGCCGATAGGCTTCTTCGTCATTCTCAGCATCTGGCGACACTATCTGCAAGGGTTCTTCCTGGACCAGTGCCGCCCTCATTTGCCGCTCACGTTCCACCGCACGGCAGAACCGCAGGGCCTTGTGACGAAGAATCCCCGTGAGATAATTGTGGAATCGCCCGGTTTCCTCCGGGCTATAACGGTAGTGCGCCAAGGCTCCCACCAACGCAACCAGCGTTTCAGCGACCACCTCGTCCGCCTCGACAACAGGAAAACGGATGCGCAGGTATTCACGCATCATCGGTTCATAACGAGTCACGAAATCCGTCCACCGCGCATGACGCGAATCGGCGGCAAGTTCACGAAGAAGAGTCGTCGATGTTTTGGGAAGAATTTTCGAGAACTTGCTCATATTAGACACCACTTTACAGACATGGCATCACGCACCCAAGTTTCGGTTCTCCAAGATCCTTCAAAGGACCAATGTGTCTAACCTCACGCCTGTGCGGTGCGTTCGATCCGGCGGTCGGAGAGATTGCGCATCTCGGCGTCGAAGGCCGCGCCGATCAGCGTGAGGCGCTTGCCTGCGCGCAGGTACTTCTCGTGGTAGCCCTTCGCCTTGATCTGGGCGAGCGACGTGGAGTCGACCGGATTCAGCTCCGAGAATTCGTTGGCCATCGCCTTCGAGAAGGCCGTGCGCACCTCGCCGTTCGGGAACCCGAGATGGTACATCGTCGTCAACCCCTCGCGGAAGCTGTCCGTAATCGTCAGGTAGCCGGTCTGGTACAGGAGCGGCATCATCGTCGGCGTCGCGGGCTCGTAGACCGAGAAGGAATCGGCGTCCAGCACAACATCCGCGAGATCGACCGGACTCTCCTTCAGCAGCTTGAGCAGGAACGTGGGCGTCCCCGTCTCAAACCAGAAATTCCTGATCTCATGCGCAGAAAGGCACTTGCCGATGGACACGGGATTGAACATCCGCCGACCGTTCTGATGGAAACGGTAGCCATCATACTGCGTGACCAGCGTGGCGAACGTCTCCTCGTCCGACCACCCGTAGGCCTGGGCGAGCGCCTTCAGCGACTCGGGGAAGTTCGCCTGCACCTCCTCGTGCGTGTAGCCGAAGAGCTCGGCGACGCGCGCGTCCATCGAGAACTCGTTGAGGTTGTTGAGGTCGGAGAAGATCGACACCTTCGAGAACTTCGACACGCCCGTGATGAACGCGAAGCGCTGTTGTCCCTCGCAGGTCTTGATGACGGAGTAGAAAGCCTTGAGCTCCCGTTGGAATTCGACGACGTCCACCTGTCCGAGATGCCCGAGAAGAGGCTTGTCATACTCGTCGACGAGGAGCACCATCCGACCATCATCCGAACGTGCGGCCAATTCCGAAATCAGCAGATTGAACTGATTGGAGACATCGGGGTCATTGACGAGCGCGACTTTGTTTCGAGCCGCCTCCTTCAGGAGCATGGTATGAATCCGACCTCGAAGCGTATCCACATCCTCGGCCTGGCAGCTGCCCATGTCAAGATGGAGAACGGGCCACGTCTTCGACCAGTCCCACTTCGGCTCGATCGCAAGCCCCTGGAACAAGTCACGGCGACCCTCGAAGAGACATTGCAGGGTGGATACCGTCAGAGACTTCCCGAACCGCCGCGGACGCGCGATGAAGAACTGCTTGCCGAACGATCCGTCCACCAGCGACAGTAGAATGTCCGTCTTGTCGACATAGACGTATCCGCCCTGCCGCAGACATTCAAAGGAATAGGTGTCTGTCGCAATCTTCTCCATGGGGCATATCATACCATAAGACTTGTACCGAGGAAAGGCACACCACCATCAGACCGCCCGCAGGATCAGTCCCTTCAGGTAAAGTCCCTCGGGGAAGTTGAGGCCGACCGGATGGTCTCCGGCGGCCTGGCGTGTGCGGGAGAGAATCTGGAAATCGCGCTTCGCGTCGAACGCCGCCTCGGCGCAGACCTTGTCGAAGAGGTCCGTCGTCATCGCGCCGGAGCAGGAGAACGTGGCGAGCACGCCATTCGGGCGCAGGAGCTTCATCGCGAGCAGGTTGATGTCCTTGTACCCGCGCGTCGCCCGCATGAGGCCGGCCTTGGTGTCGGCGAACTTCGGCGGGTCGAGCACGATGAGGTCGAAGGACCGCCCCTGATCGCGGTAGAGGCGCAGCTGCTTGAAGACATCGGCCTCAACAAAGTCGCTGACCGTGGCGGACGGATTCAGCTCCGTGTTCCGCCGCGCAAGCGCCAGCGCGTCGGCGGAGACGTCGAGATGCGTCACGGACTTCGCGCCGGCCGCGCAGGCGGCGAGTCCGAAGCCCCCCGTATACGAGAAGCAGTTGAGCACATCCGCGTTCTTCGCCAGTGCGCCAACGGCCGTGCGTGCGTCGCGCTGATCGAGATAAAAGCCCGTCTTATGCCCCTTGCGGACATCGACGAGATAGCGGATGGAACCTTCCTGGATTTCGATCAGCTCCGGCGGTTCCTCGCCTGCGAGCAGACCCTTCTCGGAGGGATTCTCCACGACATGGCCGTCGGCGTCCTTCGTGCGAAGGCCCTCGCGCGTGCGGGCGTCGACGTCGCTGCGATTGTAGACGCCACGGCAGCCCGGCACGTGCTTCATCAGCACGTCGACAAGGGCGGCTTTCCAGAATTCCGCGCCGGCGGTCGCGAGCTGCACAACGACGAAGCCGCCATAGAAGTCGGCGATGACACCAGGCAGTCCGTCGCTCTCGGCGTTGACGACGCGCACGGCATTTGTCTGGCCATTCGTCCAGAAGGCGGCACGGCGCGCCACGGCGTCGGCGACGCGCTTCGCGATCAGATCGGCGTCCGGGACCTCGCCCTTCGCGAAGCTCAGCATCCGCACACGAATCTGACTGAAGGGGGAATAGGAGCCGTAGCCGAGGCAGTCGCCTCTCGCGTTGACGACTTCAACCGTCTCGCCCATGCGCGGCTCGCCCACGACCTCCTTGATCGCCCCGGAGAAGATCCAGGGGTGATGATGGATGGTCGAGTAGTCGCGCTTGAAATTCAGTATGACCTTCGGCATGACGTCCCTTCCCGATCAAAGCAGGTCGATCAAAGTTTCCAGCAGCACCGACGCGGAGATCGCCCCCGCGAGATCGCTCGCCTTGGCGGCATCCCGCAGCGCGAGCACGGCCTGCAGCATCTCCTCGTCACCGACGGTCAGCGTGGCGCCCTTCATTGCATGGGCCGTACGGTCCAGAGCCGCAAAATCGCTGGCGGCCATGTCGGAACGCGCCTGCGCGAGCTGCTTCGCAAGCGTTCCCCGGTAGTCGTCATAGAGCGTCTGGAGCAGGAACTCGTCGTCGCCGACCTGCTCGCTCAACCATTTTTTCACGCATTCCTTCATGGCCCCTCCTTTTATTTGCCACGTCGACGTTCCTGCATCTCATGATAATCCGAATAACTTCCCTCGAACCAGGTCGTCTTGCCGCCCGGCTCGAACGCGAGGATGTGCGTCGCGATGCGGTCGAGGAACCAGCGGTCGTGGCTCACCACCATCACGCATCCACCGAACTCCTCGAGGCCCTCCTCGAGCGAACGGAGCGTCGCGACGTCGAGGTCGTTTGTCGGTTCGTCGAGCAGCAGCAGGTTGCCGCCGGACGTGAGCAGCTTCGCGAGGTGCACGCGGTTGCGTTCTCCGCCGGAGAGCACGCCCACCTTCTTCTGCTGCTCGCCGCCGCGGAAGTTGAAGCGGCTGCAGTAGGCGCGGCCGTTCATCATCGTCTCGCCCGCGAGACGCACGAACTCGCCGCCGCCCGTAATAGCCTCGTACACCGTCTGGTCCGCCTGCAGCTCGCTGCGGGTCTGGTCCACGTAGCTGAGCTTCACCGTCTCGCCGACCGTGAGCGTGCCCTCGACGGGCTTGAGCTCACCGGTAATGAGTTTGAAGAGCGTCGTCTTGCCGGCGCCGTTCGCGCCGATGACACCGACGATGCCACCGCGCGGCAGATCGAAGTTGAGGTCCGGGTAGAGCACGCGGTCGCCGAAGGCCATCTTGACGTGTTCGGCGCGGACAACGAGGTTGCCCAACCGCGGCCCCGGCGGGATGTGGATCACGAGATCGTCCTCGCGGGTGTTCACCTGCTGGCTCTGCAGCTCCTCGTAGCGCTTCACGCGGGCCTGGCTCTTGGAGTGGCGTCCGCTCGGGTTCGTCTGAATCCACTTGAGCTCGTTCTCGATGAGCTTCTGGCGGCTCTTCTCGGCCTTCGCCTCGCGGGCGAGCATCGCCTCCTTCTGCTTGAGCCACTCCTCGTAGTTCCCCTTGTAGGGGTAGCAGATGCCGTGGTCGAGCTCGAGGATCCAGTCCGTCACGTCGCTCAGGAAGTAGCGGTCGTGCGTGACGACGATGAGCGTGCCCTTGAAGTCCTTGAGATAGGCCTCGAGACGGAACGTCGTCTCGGCGTCGAGATGGTTCGTCGGTTCGTCGAGCAGCAGCACGTCCGGTTCCTGCAGAAGCAGACGGGCGATCGCCACGCGGCGGCGCTCGCCGCCGGAGAGCACCTTCACGGGCTGGTCGGCGGGCGGGCAGCCCATGTCGGCCATCGCCATCTCGACCTTGTGGTCGACGTTCCAGAGATCCTTCGCGTCGATGATCTCCTGCAGACGCTCCATCTCCTTGGCCTTCTCGGGATCGTCGAGCTCGCAGCAGAGGTCCTCGTAGCGTTCCACCATCGCCTTCGCCTCGGCAACGCCCTCCTCGACGATCTCGCCGACCGTCTTGGAATCGTCAAGTTCAGGCTCCTGCGGCAGATAGCCGACCTTCGTGCCCTTCGCCACCTGACAGGTGCCGAGGATGTCGGTGTCGATGCCCGCAAGAATCTTGAGGAGAGAGCTTTTGCCCGCACCGTTGCCACCGATCACGCCGATGTGCGCTCCGTAGAAGAAACTCAGGCACACGTCCTTGAGAATCGTCTTCGTGCCCTGCTGCTTCGTCACGTCGATCAACGAAAACTGATATTCACCTGCCATGTCAATCCTTTACTACTCTTCCAATTCCATAATCAAACAATCACACAATCAAAAAATTCCACAATTCCGCAATCACACAATCTCCCCTTCACTTCACCTGCGCCAGAAAGGCCGTCGCGTCGGCGACCGTACGGTCGGTCAACGCCGTGAGGCACCAGCTCTGCATGAAGTTGTAGGTGTTCTCCGTGCAGCCTGCGAGGCCGATGAAGAAAAGCGGCGACCAGACGCAGTCCTCGTACTTCTGCGAATAGTCCTTCGTGAGGAGCACGCGGCCAGACTTTGCGTCGTAGACGCGGAGCTTCGCCGTCCAGGTCTGTGTCGCGTATTCGGCGGAAAGCACGGAACAGAGCATCCAGGCGAATTCGAGCGCACGCTCGTCATCACGGATGAACGGCCCTCCAAACGTCACCTCCACCGTGTAGTCCGGCTGGGGAGCGCGCACAAGGTAGCCGGCATCCTCCAGCAGAGTCTGCGCCCGCTGGATGAACGCCTCGCTCGCACGGGCCTGGGGAATCAAAGTCTCGGAGGTCATCGTTTCGTAGTGTCCGCCACCCCAGTAGCGCCGGCCGTGGCGTCCGTAGTACGGCCCATGGTCCACATAGACCGTCTGGTGTCCGTACACGGGGATGTATTCCGTGATCGTCGCGGCGAAACCGGCCGCGGCGACCTTCACATCACGTCCCTCGGGGGCACGGGACGTCTGGACCTGCGGCATCTCCGTCTGCTTCAATGTGAAGCAACCAGCGAGCAGGAGCACGGGGACGAGCAGGGCATAGTCGGAGATCTTCATTTGTCAAACCTCATTTCCCTCATTTTCTTCTTGAGTCCAACGCCCATGAGCGTACGACCAACTTCAATGTACACGTCGGCGAGCGCGTGCACATAGGCACGGTCCTTCCATCCGGTCAGACGCACGGCCTCCTCCGCCAACGAAACCGCACGCTCGTTGTCACGGGCCTTGTTCGCCTTCAGGCAGAGCAGCTTGGCCGCGCGCATCTTGAGCGCGGGGTCCGTGGGGTGGCGCTTCATCAGCACGTCCAACTGTCGGCAGGCCATGTCCTCACGATGGCTCGCGGCACAGCACTCGACGAGCTCAAGTCGATGCTCATCCGTACGAGGATCCATCGTCACGGCCTTCGCGAACACGCTCGCGGCTATGTCGAGGTGCCCGCTCTTCTTCAGGCAGACGCCGAAATTGTGCACGGCGGCGACATCCTGCGGACGGATCAGCAAACGGTTCTCGTAACAGCGAATCGCCGCGTTGACGTTGCCGATGCGGAGGAATCTGCGTCCCTCGATGTCCATTGAATCAGCCAGTCCACGCAGCAGCGGGTCGCGGGGATTGATCGCCGCCGCTGCCGCCCAATGCTCGACGGCGTTCGTCGATGCGCCGCGGTCGGCGGCATCGAATCCCAGGAGAATCTCGCGCCGCGCCACCTGTGACTTCATCACGCCGTTTGTCAGGGCGGAGTAGATTCCCTTGTCGACTGTCCCACGAACGAACCAGTCGGGGAACGGAACCTCGTAGGGCGTCAGCGTCGCGGCGCGCACTTCGGCGAGATGATTGGTGAATTCAGGCACGAATCCAAGGCGGGGAGCCGACCAGGTCGCCCGGACATGGCCGAACGCGGGAATTTCCAGAAGCCCTGGCTCGATCTCGAAGTCGGTGCCCATGTAGCAGGCGAACACCTCGCCGGGTGTGATGGCGTCCGCCGCGACAAATGCGGACGAGGTCTTGTCGTTCGAAAACAGTTCCAGCGAATCGTCCGCAAGAACATTCCCGCCTGATGTCAGCACATAGTCATAGCGTCCCGTGCACCAGAGGCGATAATGCCTGAAGACCGATCGGAAATCGGCGAGGATCCGCTTCAGACGCGAACGCGAGAGAAGACGTGCATCAAGATGCAGGGCCGCCACGCCGTCCCGCGAGAGTCTGGAAGAGATGCGCTCCCAGTCCGAGACCGTGGGCGTATCCGAACACGTCAACCAGTCCGGCTCCGGCGCCACAAGCACGATGTCCACCTTGCCGTCCTTTCGGATCGCCAGTCCGGCATCCTCCAGGGGTTTCGAGTAGAGCCAGGCCTCCTCGCCCTCGACTCGCGCGGTCTTTGCCATCGGCATCTCGAAGAGCGGAATGAGCGACACGAGCAAACGTGTGCTGCGGAAACGGTAGCCCGTATCCACCGGCCGTCCATCGAACGTCGTGACGCCCCCCGGGTAGTCCTCGTCCTCGTAGGTCGCCCAGACATGACCGCCCTCGCGCTTCACGGAAACGGGCTTGCCCTTGGCAAACCCCGAGTCACGCGTCGCGATGTGCACAAAGGCGCCGCGTCCCTCGTTCCCGCTCGGCGGCAGAAAGGCCGTCGCCAGCGTCAACCCCATGTAGGTCGTGTGCGATCGGCGCGCGTTCTCCTGAAGATAGAGCCACGCATGGTCGAGCTTCGGGCCGAGGATTCCCCAGCAGACACCCCACGCCACCAGCAGGGGCAGGGGGAAGGCTCCCCAGATCCACTTCCGCCTCCAGAGCAGGAATCCGCTCGCGGCGAGAACGGACAACAGCACGACAAGCGAAATCAGCAGCGAGGTCCACGCCCAGGCCGTATGCCCCGCGTACTCGAAGATGTTCCAGTTCACCGTAGGGCCTCCAGCAGTTCGTCCGCACAGCGTCCAACCACTCCACACCTGCGCTCAACAGCGGCAGTGGCCCGTTCACCCTGCGCCGCACGCGCGGCGGGATCGTCGAAGAAACGGAAAATCTCGGCCTTGAGCGCCGCCTCGTTCGGCACCTGGACAATCGCGTCCGCGGCCAGCAGATCGCTCATGACGGGACGGAAGTTCTCGGTGTACGGACCCACCACCGTCGGCTTGCCGCAGAGGCACGGTTCGATCATGTTCTGGCTTCCATGGGCGCAGAGGCTCTTGCCGACGAAGGCAACCGTCGAGATGCCAAAGAGACCCATCATCTCGCCCGTCGTGTCGCAGAGGAAGACGGGTAGAGAGGGTTGAGGGGGTTGGGGGCTTTCCCCTCGAGAACGACGAATGCAGCCGAAACCCGCCGCCCTGATGTTCGCCTCGACGGCATCGGCCTTCTCGAAGTGACGTGGCGCGATCACCAGCCGGACTTCGGGATGCTTCTTCACGAGTTGCGAATAGATGCGCAGCAGCACCTCATCCTCGCCCGGCCACGTGCTGCCACCGAGGAGAATCGGCGCCGACCCTGCGGCGATCCAGGCGGCAAGCTCCTGTTCCTTCACGGGATTGCGGTGGGCGACGTCGAACTTGAAGGACCCGGTGACCACCATGTCGTCGGCATTGGCGCCGGCGTCGACGAGGCGCCGCGCGTCGAGATCACTCTGCACGTAGATCTTCGTGAAGCTGCGGAACACCTCGCCGAAGAACCAGCGAAGTGCCCTGTAGCGCGGCGCGCTGTGGTCGGAGATGCGGGCGTTCACGAGGTAAAGCGGGATGCCCCGCCTCCGAATGGCGCGGATGAAGTTGGGCCAGATCTCCGTCTCGGTGAGAATCACCGCCCGAGGATTCACAAGGTCGAGCGCACGCCTCACGCAGCCGTTGAAGTCGAGCGGGTTGTAGATGAGGACGTCGTCCGCGCGTCCCAGCCCGTCCTTCGCAAGGCGGGCAAGCTCGTTCTCGGCCGTCTTCCAGCCCGTCGAGGACGTGGTGGAGAAGACGAAGCGCACCGTCTGGTCCCGTTCGCGCAGCGCCCGCATGAGCTGACCCGCGACCTGCACCTCGCCCACGGAGACCGCATGAATCCAGATGGGACGAGTCTCTCGGGATGCCAGGGCGTTTCGAATCCCCTCGGGATAACGACCGAAGCGGTCCCCCATGCGCGCCTTGTAGCCCCCGCGCCGCTTCATGCGCAGCAGGAACGACGGCATCATCGCCAGGTAGGCGACGGCGAACAGGCAGTTGTAGACGAACCACTTCAAGGGAGGCGCCTCAGAAGTCGAGGTTGCTCACGTTGAGCGCGTTGTCCTCGATGAACTTGCGGCGGGGCTCGACCTCGTCGCCCATCAGCAGCGAGAAGATCTGGTCGGCCTTCATCGCGTCCGCGAGATGCACGCGCTTCATGTGGCGCTTCTTGGGATCCATCGTCGTCTCGTAGAGTTCCTTGGCGTCCATTTCGCCAAGGCCCTTGAAACGGTAGATGCTCATGCCCTTGCGGCCGCGCGCGTCGATGGCGGCGAGCAGATCCGCGAGGGAGCCGACGTCCTGGGACGCGTTGTCCTCCTCGAGCTTCGCCACCGGAACGCCCGTGCCCAGATAGTCCTCCACCGTGAAGCCCATTCCCTGGAGCGACGCCATCTGCTTGCGCAGCAGGGACGAGCGGTAGTTCTCGAGCCAGCGGAAGGCCATCTGGTCCGTCGGATGGAAGTACTCCACCTGCGTCGACGGCAGGTCAAGCGTCGTGGACATCTCCTGCTGGAGCTCGGCGACACGCGCCTTGAACGCATCCTCGTCCTTCAGGTACTCGAGCTTCGCCTCGTCGCCCGAGCCGAGCACGATCACGTAGCGCGGAATGAAGCCCTCGGCGTCACGCCGCGAGAGCAGCTCCTTCGCGGAGAGTCCGCGGCGCTCGATCGACGCCACCGTGCCCTTGATCTCGACGAGCAGCTCGAGCAGCTTGCGCGCCGCCTCCTTGTCGAGGACCTCGCCGTTGGCGCGCTTGACGGTCATGTCGTCGAGGCCGAGGAACAGGATGCGAGCGTTCATCTCGCCGTCCGTCAGCACGTACTCGGCCTTCTTCTTGCGCTCGACCTTGTAGAGCGGCGGCTGGGCGAGGTACACGTAGCCGCGCTCGATGAGCTCCGGCATCTTGCGGTAGAAGAACGTGAGGAGCAGCGTGCGGATGTGGGCACCGTCGACATCGGCATCGGTCATGATGACGATCTTGTGGTAGCGCGCCTTGGAGATGTCCCACTCCTCCGCGAAGCCACAGCCGATCGCGGTGATGAGCGTGCGGATCTCGGCGTTCGCGAGCATGCGGTCCACGCGCGCCTTCTCGACGTTGAGCACCTTGCCGCGCAGCGGCAAGATGGCCTGCGTACGGCGGTCGCGTCCCGTCTGGGCGGAGCCGCCGGCGGAGTCGCCCTCGACGAGGTAGATCTCGCACTCGGAGGGATCGCGGCTCGAGCAGTCGCGCAGCTTTCCGGGCAGGGAGAGCCCGTCCATGATGCTGCCCTTCTTGCGCGCGTTGTCGCGGGCGGCGCGGGCCGCCTCGCGGGCGCGGTACGCGAGGAGCGTCTTCTCGATGATCGTCTTCGCGACGGCGGGGTTCTCCTCGAAGAACGTCATCAGCTTCTCGCCGACGATGCCCGCGACGATGCCGTCCACCTCGCCGTTGCCGAGCTTCGTCTTCGTCTGGCCCTCGAACTGCGGCTGCGGCACCTTGACGCTCACGACGACCGTCAGGCCTTCGCGCATGTCGTCGCCGGAGAGCTTCTCCTTCTCCTTGATGAGCTTGTTGTCGATGCCGTACTTGTTGATCGTCGCCGTGAGCGCGCGGCGGAAGCCCGTCAGGTGCGTGCCGCCCTCGATCGTGTGGATATTGTTGCAGTAGGTCTGCTCGATCGTCGCATAGGTGTCAACGTACTGCATCGAGACCTCGGCCATGATCGTGTACGTGCCGTCGAGGCGCTCGCACTCCTTCTGGCCCTCGAAGTGGATCACCGGCGAGACCGGAGTCTTGTTCGTGTTGAGGTAGCCGACGAATGCGTCGATGCCGCCCTCGTAGTAGAACGTCTCCTCGTGGTGCTCCTCGCCCTCGTTGTCCTTGAAGTGGATGCGCACGCCCTTGTTCAGGAACGCGAGTTCGCGCAGACGGTTGCAGAGGATCTCCCACTTGAACGCATGGCAGCTGAAGATCGAGTGGTCCGGGAAGAACGTCACCTTCGTGCCCGTCTCGTCGCCGCATTCGCCCACGACCTCGAGCGGCTTCGTGACGTGGCCGCGGGAGAATTCGATGTGGTGGATCTTGCCGCCGCGCTTGACCTCCACCTTCATCCAGTCGGAGAGCGCGTTCACGCAGCTCACGCCGACGCCGTGCAGGCCACCCGAGACCTTGTAGTTGGAGCCGTCGAACTTGCCGCCCGCGTGCAGGATCGTGAGCACGACCTCGATGGCGGGACGGTGCTGCGTGGGATGCATGTCGACGGGGATGCCGCGGCCGTTGTCCGTCACGCTGAGGGAGCCGTCCGGATTGATCTGCACGTCCACGAGCGTGCAGTACCCCGCGAGCGCCTCGTCAATCGAGTTGTCAACCACCTCGTACACCAGGTGATGGTAGCCGCGCTCGCCCGTGTCGCCGATGTACATGGCGGGACGCTTGCGCACGGCCTCCATGCCCTCCAGAACCTGGATGTTGGCGGCGTCGTAGCTTCCCGGCTGCGGAGCCTGGGGCGTGGTCTCGGCGGCGGTGTTCTCGTTCGCGATCGGCTGTTCTTCGGACATTGCTTTTCCTTATGAAAATTTTACCGACACATTATACCATAACGCGCGCGCGTACGCGAGGGAGAATCGAGGAGCATTGGGGGTCGGAGGGTCAGGATCTCGATGGACGCATGGCCACCAGACGCAATTCCGGATGCGGCAGATCACCGCCAAAATCGGACACCGTCAGCGTAAAGAGCACGTCATACGGCACCGCACTGTGCGCACGCAGTTCCTCGGCATCAGAACCATGTCCCCACCAGACAGCGCGGGGGATCCCCTGGTTAACGAACCGAAGCGAGAGATGACGACCTTCCGCCCCCATCACCATCACATCCCTCAACCGGACGGCCCGCAACCCAAACACGGGCTCTTCGTTGCCCTCGCCGAACGGTTCCAGGCGCTGCAGTGCCTCATGGAGCTCAAGCGTGAGGTCCGCCGGTTCCAGCCAACCATCAAACGAAACCGCCGCAGCATCCGGCGCAGCCACCCTCTGAGTCGCACAGGCGTCGGAGAACGCCTTTTTGAACGACTCGAAGGCCTTGGGGGCGTCCTTGACTGTGAATCCGCCCGCGGCCGCATGCCCCCCGAAACGGACGAGATGCTCCGCCGAGGACGTCAGCGCATCGTGCACGTTGTACCCCTCCGGCGCCCGTACGCTGCCCGTATCGCCCACGGCGACCGCCACCGGCACATGATACGATTCGAGCAGACGGGATGCGACGATGCCCGCCACCCCAGGATGCCAATCCTCTCCGCGGACGACAATCGCGGCCTTCTCGCCAGCCTCGGACTCAACCTGCGCCCGCGCCTCGCGGTCCATGCGCTGCTCCTCCGTCTTGCGGCTTGCGTTGAGCGCATCGACCTTCATCGCCAGTCGGCGCGCATCCTCCCGATCCTCGGTCATCAACAGGTCGTAGGCGACGCGCGCCTCCTCCATCCGCCCTGCGGCATTGATGCGCGGGGCGAGTGAAAAGCCATAATCGCGTGCAACAAGCGTATTCACGCTCCTCGCGGCACGATAGAGCAGTTCCCGCATGCCCAGAGGCGCACACCGATTGAATATCGCAAGAGACTGCGAGACGATCACGCGGTTCTGATTTTGAATCGGCATCAGATCCGCCACGGTCGCCAGGCCCGCAAGCACAAGGAGCGGACCTCCGAACTTCGGCCCCGAATAGATTCCCTCCGCCACCGCGGCCTGCGCAAGGGCCGACGCAAGGAAAAACGCCACTCCTGCACCGCAGAGTCCCTCGCAACCCGCACAGGAGGCGACCTGTGGATTGACGAGGGCGTCCGCCACGGGGATCCGCTCGCCGGGGAGATGGTGGTCGGTCACGACGACGGAGATTCCACGCGCTCTCAGCGACGCCACCTCGTCCGGCGACGAGATTCCATTGTCCACCGTCACCACGAGCGCCACATCGGGATGTTCCCGCAGAAGGCGCTCCAGCGAAGCCGCCGTCATGCCATACCCCTCGCCGAAACGACGCGGGATGAAGGCGTCGACGA
The DNA here is from genome assembly GCA_030537465.1 of bacterium. Taxonomy (GTDB): domain Bacteria; phylum Verrucomicrobiota; class Kiritimatiellia; order RFP12; family UBA1067; genus RUG572. The sequence continues at coordinate 543 of JAUNMP010000034.1, read as the reverse complement.
CAGCCCCCAGACGGCGAAGCGTGGAGACGAGAATCGCGGACGCACAGACGCCGTCGGCATCGTAGTCGCCGAAGACGACAACCTTGCGACCGTTCTTCAGAAACGGCAGAACCACCGCCACCGCGTCCATGACGCCAGGCAGTTTTTCCGGTGCAACGAGGTGCGCGAGCGTCGGGGAGATAAATGCGTCAAGTCCCTCGGCGGCAACGCCACGCGCTGCGAGAACACGCGCGACGAGTGGCGACAAGCCACACGTCACGAGTGCTCCGCAGACGTCTGCGTCGTATTCGCGCTCCCTCCACTGGGGAGCGTCACACATTGTATATTACTTGGCCTTCGGCGCGCCGAGCATGCACTTCACCGTGGCTTCGACGGCGAGTTCGTCACCCACGTAGCCACGCAGCTGGAAGACGCCCAGCGGAACGCGAATCTTCGCGTTCTCGGCAACCGTCACCAACGTGTCGCCCGGGCGAACCTGACGACGGAATTTCACCGCGTCGATGTGCGCCAGGAAGAAGAGCGGAACCTCGTCGCCAAACATCT
>JAUNMP010000271.1:1413-5550 GCA_030537465.1 bacterium | reverse complement strand
CGAAATCCCGTGCAGGACGTAAAGAGAATGTGATGCCGCCCCATAGATTTTTTACGAAAAATTGACGGTGGTTTGACGGTCGCCGACAGACTTGTCTTCGCGGATGTGCTATTCTCTCCTCCATCGGGACAAGAAGGAGGGACAGTGGACAAAACGGTCGAAAGATATCTGCTGGAGCACGGACACGAAGTCGTGCGCGCACCGCGTGGCGCGGGTGCGTCCTGCGGGGACGGGCAGTCGCCCGGGGACTACGGGGAGTGGTTCGACGAGAAGGTGCTGGGGCTTGACTCCGAGGGCTACCGCCGCGCCTTCTGGCGCGAGGCGCACGCGACCGGACACACGATCGGCCACGTGCCGCGCACCCTGGACACGCTTCTGCACGAACAGTGTGGCCCGCGCGCGGATGCACAGTGCGGTTTTTTGCTCGCCGTCGCGCTCCTCCAGGGCGGGATCTATCCGTTCTGGCTCCTCGCGCGGCTGCTGACGCGGGAGATCAACCGACTGCGGCGGGGAACCTACTACGCCCGCGAGCGCGAGCGCCGCCACCGCCTCGCGGACGAGCGCCGCGCGATCCGCGTGCGCCGCACCGTCAACCCGAAACCCTCCCTCGGCGAGGTCCGCGCCGCGTGGGACCTCGTCCGCGCGACGCGCGGCCGTGAGCATACGATGGCCGTCCTGCGCCTCGGGGCGCTCCTCGAGGACCTCGAGCGCTACGTCGACAACCACGCCTATGTGACACGGGGCGTCCCCGGGATCCGCGGCCGCGCGCCGGGGATCAAGGGGCTCTTCGCGAAGGAGGCGCCGGACCTGCGGGAGGCCTACAAGTCCGTCATGCGCTGCAAGGCGCTCGCGAAGCGCTACCGGCAGGCCTGCGACTGCTCCGACCCGATCCCCGAGGAGGCGCTCCTCCCGGCCCGCGCGTCCGCCGTCGCGCCCGCGTCCACGCCCGGGGAAGTCTCCGCGGATTTCGCCGCGGAGCGCCCCGCGGAGGAGTCGGATCCGTCCGCCGCGCGCTGCGGGACGCGGACGGCGGGCGGGATGTTGTTTCCCGCGTTCCCGTGCCTCGACGCGGTGGAGGCGTTGCGCGCGTGGATGGCGGAGCACGGCAATACTGCCTACCTGCGCACCCAGTCCTGGGCACCGCGGCCCGAGGGGACGTATTCGGAGCGGAACCTCCTCCGCGCGGCGTCGCTGGAGCTCGCCGCGGAGATTCTGCGCTTCGGCGACGGGACGCTCGTTGCCCTCGAGGCGGCCGTCGCGCTGAGGATCGACCCGGACTGCGTGGCGCGGGACACGGTTCCCGGTCTGCGCGTCGAGACGCTCCTCGGCGGGCACAGGCCCCTGCGGGTCGCGGGGCGGGTTCGGACGTGGCTCTCGCGCCGGCGGGGCGCGGGTTCCGGCGCCATGGCCCGGGCGGAGGGGGCATGAGGGCGGCGGGACTTCATCCGGACGGGGCGGCCCCTGGGAGGTCACGTGGGATTTCGCCGCGGAACGGTGTGGGGTGAAGTCGCGGATGTGTTATAGAAGCGGTAATGAAATACATGGATTCCGCAACGGTCGGTAGGGCGGCCTCGATGAGGCCGCCGCGGCGCTCTCATCGAGAGCGCCCTGCGGACCAACCTATTTTATTACTGGAGCAATAGGCATGTCGTGGCTGAAGATGGGCTTGAATGGCTAGGTTGCGATCAGAGATGCCTGTGAGAGGGTTGAGGTGTTTGACGCGAGGCAGGGAAAATGAGATAATTTCCGCATGAAGAAATTGGCAATGCTTTGTTGTGCGGCTTTCGCCGCGTACATGTCGTTCGGTGCGGAAAAGCATGTGGACGCAGTTGTCACCGAGGTGCTCGCGAATGTGGCGAAGCTGAAGGCGGCTCAGCCGAACGCCGTACCAATGGCGTTCTGGGATTTCGACGGCACGATCATCAAGGGCGACATCTCCGAGGGACTTTTCGAGAACGAGAAGGAACGGACGGGGAAACAGCTCTACAAAGGACTTATCGAGGAGACCATTCTCGCCGGACTCAGTACCGTCTATAAGGGACCTGGGGGCTGGAGGCAGTATGAGAAAGTCGACTATCCCCGCATGAACGAAATCGGACGCTGGCTCGCGTGGCCGTACAATGCGCAGATTTACGGTGGCGTTCCCTCTGCGGATCTCGATGCCTTCTGCTCACAGAAGGTCGCAGAAGTCTACCGCAAGTGGTACTTCGCTTCGTCGGTCGCGATCTGGCAGGCGCTCGAAAAGGCCGGGGTCGAGAACTATGTCGTGAGCGCGAGCCCCGAGATCTTCGTGCGCAACACAGCCGAGTCCCTGGGGGTGACGCGGGGACGCACGCGTGCGATTCGCGTGGAGATTGATGGTGGGCGGATGACGACGAAGGTGGTTCACCCCGTTCCCTTCGGTGAGGGCAAGGTCGAAAACGTCCGCCAACTTGTGCTTTCGCGTGAGAATGGCGTTGCGATCGCAGGTTTTGGCAACAGTTACTCGACGGACGGCTACTTCCTGCGCTACATCGTGACGCAGCACCTGCCAGGTGGTGCGAAAGGCTTCGCCATGATGATCAACGGCGGCAAGGAGAAACCGGGCTTCGAGGGACTTTTCAAGCTTGTCGAGCAGAATGAGACGGTCGCGGATCAGGAGAGCAAATGAAACTGACCGAGTTCGTTCCGCCCGTTCGTCATCCCCTCTGGACGCTCTGCCTCCAGATGGGCATTACCGACGTCATCGTGAAGGTGAACCCTTCGTTGACGGGGCTTCCGGACCCCTGGCGATATGAAACACTGGCGAAGATCGTCGGCGATTTGAAGTCCGCCGGACTGACGGTTGTCGGCCTCGAGGGAGACCCCTTCGATATGACGCCGATCAAGAATTTCGGCGAGAATGGCGGTGGTGTCGATGAAATCGCGGTGCGCGATGTGGCGTTGGATCACTACCGAGAACTCCTTGCCAGTATGTCGCGTCTTGGCATCCATCTTCTTTGCTATAACTTCATGGTTGGGACGGGCTGGGCGCGCACGGGCGTGCGCGAGGTTCGCGGCGGAGCGAAGGCCACGTACTTCTCGTTGAGAGAGGTTGAGAAGGGAGAGAGGGTTGAGAGAGGGGAGAAGCTGAAGCTGACGAAGGATCAGGTGTGGGCCAACTACGAACACTTCATCTGCAGTGTCATGCCCACGGCAGAGCAGTGCGGTGTGCGGATGGGGCTCCATCCCGATGATCCGTGCCTGCCGGAACTTGGTGGATACGCCCGCATTCTTGAGACCGTTGCGGACTACGACCATGCGTACGAGCTGTGCCCGTCGCCGTCCAACGCGGTCACCTACTGCCAGGCGAACTTCAAACTCATGGGGGCGGACCTTGAGGAGACTGCCCGCCACTTCGGCAACCGCATCGCGTTCATCCATGTGCGGGATGTCGAAGGGGACAAGACCGACTTCACGGAGTTGTTCCACGATCAGGGTACGACGGACCAGTTCTCCCTGATGCGCGTCTACCGCGAGCTGGGGCTTGACGTCCCCGTGCGCGGCGACCATGTTCCCGAGATGGAAGGCGATCGCCGCGTGACGGAAGACTGTATCCCCGGCTACTACACGTTGGGGCGCCTCTTCGCGAACGGTTACCTCAAGGCGCTTCTGAAGGGAACGGGAAATCTGTGATGGGTGCGAAAGACGATCGGGCGAGACGGACGAAAGGCAATCGCATGCCGGGCATTCGGATCCTCCATGAGGATCTGGACGTCATCGTGGTTGAAAAGGCGGCAGGCGTTCTTTCGCAGGAACTTCGTCACGGCGGCGATCCCAGCGTGGAGGGAATGCTGACGGACTATGTGCGCAAAGGCCAATGGAAGAGTTCAAAGCGCATCTATCTGGTCCATCGGCTTGATCGTGAGACGAGTGGCGTGATGATGGTCGTGAAGAGCGAACGCGCCCAACAGTGGATGCGCGACCATTGGAACGAAATCACGACGAAGACCTACCTCGCCCGAGTTGAGGGCGAGCTGGAGGCTGAGAGCGGCGTGTTTGAGAGCTATCTTCGTGAAGACGAGAAATTCTTCGTAAAGAGCGTGAAGAATATCAAATATGGTAAATTCGCACGGACGGAATGGAAGAAAGTTCCAAGTTCCGAGTTCCAGGTTCCAA
>JAUNMP010000271.1:0-1403 GCA_030537465.1 bacterium | reverse complement strand
TGAACCCGGAACTTTGAACCCGGAACCTGAAACTTTGAACTCGGATTCCACACTTGTCGAGGTGGTGTTGAAGAGCGGGCGTAAGAATCAAATCCGAGTCCACTTCTCCGAGGCGGGTCATCCCGTGGTGGGCGATGCGAAGTATGGCCACGGTCATCGGGGGGACACGCTTTGCCTCCATGCGTGGAAACTTTCGTTCAAACATCCGCACACGGGTAAAATTCTCTCTTTTGAGACTGAACCACCCGCTTTCGCGGGAAATATGGTAAAATAGCGGTTCCATTTTCACAGGAAAGGCGAAAGATGAATCAGGAAGCATGGCAGAAGGTCGAAGCCGCGATTGCGGCGACGAAGGAGACGACGATCAAGCAGCTGTTCGCGGCGGACCCCGACCGCGCGGCCAAGTACACGCTTTCGGCGGCTGGCTGGACGCTTGACTACTCCAAGAACCGCATCGACAAGAACGTCATGAAGGCTCTCCTCAAGCTCGCCGAGGCCTCCGACCTCAAGGCCGAGATCGAGAAGATGTTCACCGGCAAGAAGATCAACCAGACCGAGAACCGCGCCGTGCTGCACACCGCCCTCCGCAACTGCGATCCCAAGGCCAAGGTGAAGGTCGATGGCAAGGACGTGATGCCGCAGGTCCGCAAGGTCCTCAAGCAGATGGCCGACTTCTCCGATGCGGTCCGCAAGGGCCAGCACAAGGGCTTCACGGGCAAGCGCATCAAGTACATCGTCAACATCGGCATCGGCGGTAGCGACCTCGGCCCCGTCATGGCGACGCTCGCCCTCGCGCCGTTCTCGAAGCGCAGCATCAAGAACTACTTCGTCTCCAACGTCGACTCCACGCATCTCGCGGAGATTCTCCGTGAAGTCAAGGCCGACCAGACGCTCTTCATCGTCGCCTCCAAGACGTTCACCACGCAGGAGACGATGACGAATGCGCTCAGCGCTCGTGCCTGGCTTCTCGACAAGCTTCCCAGCCGTAATCCGAACGATGTCGTCTCGAAGCACTTCGTCGCGCTCTCCACGAACGCCGAGGAGGTCACGAAGTTCGGCATCGACGTGAAGAACATGTTCGCGTTCTGGGATTGGGTCGGCGGGCGCTACTCGCTGCCGAGCGCCATCGGCCTCTCGCTCATGCTTTCGATTGGTCCGCGCAACTTCCAGCGCTTCCTCAAGGGCTACTGGAAGATGGACAAGCACTTCCGCACGGCGAGCCTCGGCCGCAATCTGCCGGTCATCCTCGCGCTCCTGGGCATCCTCTACACGAACGGCTACGGCGCCGAGAGCTACTGTGTGCTCCCGTATGACCAGTATCTCAGCCGCCTGCCCGCCTACCTCCAGCAGATGGACATGGAGTCCAACGGCAAGAGCGTGACGAAGGACGGCAAGCCCGTCAC
>JAUNMP010000270.1 GCA_030537465.1 bacterium | reverse complement strand
GGTCGATCCTCCTTTCCAGCCAACGTCGACTCGCAACGAGCACGGTCACGATGATACCCATGGCCGGCAGCATGAACTCGGACGGACCGAAGAGCCAGACCATCGGGATGCCGGCGACAAGGCCGAGCACGGACGAGAAGTGGTTCTTCTCGCTCAACCATTGCTCGGTGAAGATGGCCGTAAAACTCGCGACCATAAAGAAGTCGAGCTCGGGGAGACACAATCCAAGCGAGTTGCCGAGGCCTGCCCCGGCAAACACGCCGAGTTGCCAGGCGATCCAGTCCAAGAACGCGACCGCGAGAAGAAAGTCATGGCGATTTACTTGGGGCGGCTCGTCCCCGCCCCAGGTAATCGCAAAGGTCTCGTCGCTCATCATGAAGATCAGCGGGACCTTCTTCCAGCCTGCGCCTTTGTAGCGATCCAGCATGGAGATTCCGTAAAAGAGATGGCGCGCCCCAACGAGAAACGCCATCACGAACACTCCAACCGGATCGAACGCTCCGCCAAGCATCGTAACCATCATAAACTCGACCGAACCCGAGTAGACGCCTGCGGCCATGACGATTGGATAGAGAAGCGAAAGTCCGCTCGATGCCGCGAACATGCCGTAGCCAAAACCCAGCACGGCATAGGTCATCATGATCGGCGATGCGACCGCGAGAGCTGTACGAAGAAGTCTCACACCGGACGATCCAGCAGCCAGGCGATGACGGTATTCGCCTCCATTGCGGCGGCGATGCCAACGCGCGGACTGTGCGGGGCGATGCCGTTGCCGACGGAAGTCGTACCGTCACCGATGGCAATGACATTCGGCCCCATCCGCCGTAGGACAATTTCACCGCTCCGTCCCCACCCGGCGAGACCGCTCGCCGTCACCAGACGCTTGCCCATCGGCATCAGCGACTGAAGCAGCATGATCTTGGCATCCGCACTGTCGAACGCCTCGACAACGATATCGCAGTCGGCGAAAACTGCGCTGATATTTCCAGAGTCAAGACGAAGGTCCCGCATGTCGAGGTCGAGATCCGGCTCGATTCGCCGGAGATTCTCCTCAAGCGCATCCACCTTCTTGCGGCCGAGCTGATCCCGAAAATAGAACTGCCGGTTCAGGTTCGACTCGTTGACCACGTCGAAATCACAGATCACCAGCCGACGCACCCCGGCGCGAACGAGATGCACCGCACAGTTCGACCCGAGACCGCCCGCCCCCGCGATGCCGATCCTGGCACCTTCGAGAATGCGCCGCTCATTCTCCGTCAAATACGTATTCAAGTCTTCAACCTCCGGAAACGACGCGGAAAACCTCGATCTTGGCATCCTCGACATAGGGAACGGATGCAAGATCCGAGCCAGGCGGATAGATCGTTCCCTGACAATCGACAATCGTCGTCTTGCTGTCAATTCCCTTTGCGTCCAAAACGTCTTTCAGCGAAAGGGCCGCCTTTTCTGTGTTCTTTTCGTCCATATTCTTTATTTGATTTCGTTACCTAGGTCGTGCCGGAACAGATTCGTAGCCTGGCACAAGATCAATGCGAATGTATTCTCGCCATTCCGACCGCACCTGCGAAGCGAATTTGCCGACCTTGCTGACGGCAAACAAAAGTGTGGGTCCTCTTCGATCGGTATGACGACCGATGTACAGATGCGTCACAGGCGATTTAAGGAATTTCACCTCGTTCCATTCGTCAAATCCCTTGATGACAAATGTCCGTTGTCCACCTTTCAACGCATCAAAAACATCGTCCGTCACCGTGACCGCACGAGCCAAACGCCCGTCTTCCGACGGTTTCTGCTGCAAAGATATCATCCAGCGTCCTTTCTTCTCATTATCTTTCCCCTTATGCACTCAACCGAAACGGGCGATGAAGGCGTCGACGGGATCGCCCTTCTTCAGGCCGTCGACAAACTCGCGCGCCGGAGAGACCAGCGTTTCCGCGCGGCGATAGAGCGGCGCCAGGAACGGTTCCTCGTTCGCGCCGCGCCGACCACAGCCAAGCGCGGCGAGATCGAGAAATCGCCGTAGCTGGATCGAAAGCGCACGACGGTCCACAAAGAGCGGCCAGTCCTGACGGTTGAAGAGCTCGCGCAGTTCCGAGACGTTGTATCCATGTCCGTAAAGCGTCTCGTCATCGTCCAGAAGCGCGGCGAGCTCCGGCAGCATCTCCATGAGCCCCGCATGAAAGGCCGCAAAGGCCAGCGCTTCGGAGACGGGCTGGGCGCAGACGCTGCGGAACTCGAGCGTACCGCGGTAGGTGAGGTCTTCGAACTTGAAGGGTCTCAGGAACCGCACGTCATCGGCACGTGGCGCGAACGTCACGCGTTCGAACCCGCCCGGCACGACAGCCTCGCCCTCGATCGTCTCGGCGAGGATATACTCCTGCAGCGGACGCGGGGCGAAATGGATGTAGCGTCCGTCCCGTTCGACCGTGTAGAGCGAGGTTGTCGTCAGATAGGAGCGGATGTCCGTCAGTCGGCGGAACGGCAGGCGGTAGAGTCCGCAGTTGTGGGGATTGAGCCCATGCAGGGAATCCCGCCAGAAATAGTCGCGCGCGCACAGATGGCCGAAGCGGTTGCCGAACGGCGAATTGGCGAAAAGGACGCTCTTGAACGGTTCCAGCAGGGTGAAGGCATTGACCGCCTGCAAGGCCGTCGACTCGTCCACATCCAGCTGCACCTGCGACGCGCAGGAGAAGAGACCGAAATGCGGCCAGCAGTGAAACGGCAGCGCTCGGTGGTATTTGGGATAGCTCTGCAGATACCGGAGCAGCATCCGGTAGCGGCTCGACTTGATCGGCTCCGCCTGGTTCACCCGCCAGCGCGGATTGACGCCCATGCCGGTCACCGTATGCCCGCGACGCAGCAGTTCTTCCTTGAAGAATGAATAATAGCGCGTGAACCGCGTCCACACCTCGTTGAGGTTCTCCGTAGGCCCGAAGGAAAACTCGACCGTATTGTACGAACAGTCGAACGACAGCTCGTCACCGTAAACGGACTCTCCCGTCCGATAGACGCGTCCATCCTCATCCTGGTTCCGGACATCAAACCCGAACTGTGACAGGAACCGCTCGGTCACAATCTGAACCGTGTTGAAGTCAACGGCCCGAGCCGGGTCGAGATTGCAGAGCGGCAACTCCAGTTCGACGCCCGCCCGCCGTGTGCGGGGACGCTTCAGGGGAACGAAGAAACGCGTTTCCAGTGCTGATTCGATGGCAGAAAAGTCCATATCAGAGATGTGAATAGGTCATGAGGATCTGGTCCAGGTCTTGTTGACGAACGACATATTCGCCGCCGTGATCGACACCCGTCTTCACCAACTCGCCATCATGGAACGCACAGAGCCGGCAGAACGGCACCTCCTCCCAGGACTCGTCCGTAAGCGGATGGGTCGAAATCCAGGCGACCCCTTCACCGCGCAAGACATGAAGGGAGTCCTTGTAGTTCGTGTGGACGAAAAGGAACGCGCCGTCGTAGACAAGCAGATTCACCTTGTTGTTCTGTCGCGTGAGATCGCATACGACCCGATCCAGCACGGCGAAACGCTCCTCGAAGTCCAAGTCATGACCAAGACGTGTTGTCTCCCGGTTGATTTCATCGACAAGATAGAGCGCCACCCGTTCGCTATCGGTCGCACCGTTCTGGACCTTCACGTAACGATTCAACGAAGGGCAGTCGAAAATCGTGCCGTTGTGGGCGATCGTCCAATTACGGCCCCGAATGTCCTTAAGCGCGAAAGGATGGCAGTTCTCGTAGTCGAGCATGCCCATCGTCGCGAGGCGGATGTGCCCGATCAAATTGTCCGCCTCGATGTTCGCGTCAAGTCGTGCCTTGAGATAATGGGAGGCCGTCGACTTGATGGGTTCCTTCTCGACCACAGGCGAGCCGTCGGAGCGGAAGAGCGCAAGTCCCCAGCCGTGCGGATGCTCTTCGCCGTGCGAGTAGAAGATGCGCAGGATCTTGTTGGCGGTCAATTTTTCCCGCGCGGAAAGTCCGAGCAGTTCACACATGGCAAATGGATTCCTCCTGCAAATGTCGCGCCCAGCCGAGCCCATGGGTCGCAAAATGGGGCGAGAACCGATGAAAGACCTGTACGGCGGGACGCGTCGCCGCATCCGTGTACTTCTGCCGCTCAAAGTCAATGAGTTCAAGGACGTCCGCCCCCGCGTCGGCGTAGCAGTCGCGGATGCGGTCCAGCACGCTGAGTCCCGCTTTCTGCACGGTCGTCGCGCGCGCACCCGGCAGGGCCACGCGAGCCCGCGTGATGTCGTAGTGAGCCGCGCGCTTGTAGTTCTGCACGGCTTGCAACTGGTCGGCGACCGTCAACTTTGCCTTGGGTAAGGACGCACACCAGGCAAGAAAAAGCTCGATGAACTTCACATCGCGCACGTCGACGCCACCTTCGACAAACGGATTGAGATCGACCGTCCGAATCTCGATGTGATCGACACCCGTCTCGGTCAGCGCCTCAAGCGAATTGTGTCCCCGCGGTTTAAGACGGACAGGATAGTAGAACTCCGACGGGGCGACAATGAAGCCACGATCCACGAACTCGCGGATCGATCCAACATAGCCCGTTAGCGTCCTGTAGTCCAGAACCGGCGTAAATTGGTTCCAGTAGCCGAGCTCGCTGCAGCGAAGGGACGCGAGACCGGCGAACATCGTCTCGCCCATATGGTGTCCAGAAATACAGAAGCTCTCGTCCAACAAGGGACTCGCGGCAAAGAGTGGCGTCAGGATCCAACCGTAGGCCAGAACATTCTCCGCAAGATCGAGATAGAACTGATTTCGGTCGCCACGGATCGTCACGGGCGCAAAACTGTAGTTCACGTGTACGCCCGAAAACGTCATCAAATGGCGCCCGTAGCGGTCCGCGAGATGTTCCCGATAGGTGCGCTTCGCGGCTTCGTCGCTGGTATAGCGCGCAATCGGGATGTCGTCCTCGTTCTCAATGAACGGCGGATTCGAGAACGGCCAGAGGAGTTCGCGTTCAGGCAACGCCGCGAGGACGCACTGCAGGCGCCGATGGTGGGTGACGAGTTCCGCAACCGCCTCTTCCGCACTGTCATGGACGCCCGTGTTGATCTCCGTCTGGTTCTCGCAGAAGTCGCGCGTAACATGGTCAAATCCGACGAACGGATCGTCCGTCTGCGCAAACCGCCCCGCGAACGTAATTCGGAGCGACTCCTTCTCCAAACCGAATCTGCCGTGCGGAATCGTCATCAGGCATGCTCCAGAATGCAATCGGCCTGATTCCGAGCTTCATCCGCCGAATCCGTATACAACAAAGCCGCGGAAACGCCCTTACAGTCGGGGAGTAGAAAGATATTCGTGTTCATGTGAGGCGGCCTTTCATTCGCGAGAATTGTCGATCAGTGCCCTGTTGAGGTGTACAGGAAACATTATCGCACGGCCGCGTTCGTTTGACTAATCGGAAGAATCAGCGTTCGCCGATAGGAAAAAGATATGGCGCACGAACAACTCATGCACCATTATCAAGTTTTAATAGAAGAGGTAATTGCAAAACCCTCCTCAGTTGAACATTCCGGCGACTCCGTCG
>JAUNMP010000269.1 GCA_030537465.1 bacterium | reverse complement strand
TCGGGTGGCAGGGCCGGCGACAGGGTGTCCGAGGGGTTTTGCAATTACCTCCTACGATACGCGCATGCCGCTGGGTGGCGACCATTGTCTGACGGCCAGCGGGGAGCTCATGGAGCTCGAGGCCGGATACATTGAATCGACGGGCGACCGCAGCAGTGTCTCCTGTGGCATGAATGCCCGGATGCGCGCCTACGCCGACGTGCGCGTCGAAGTCGACTTCGCCTTCAGGACCATCAAGGAGCAGGACCGTGTTTTTGGTGCCGATGGGCGGCCGTGCCTCTATGTCAACAGCGAGAACAAACTTACGTTCAGTTGTGGCGCGGCGGCGAAGACGATGGTCGTTCAACGGGCGCCGGATACCGACCGCCACATGGTCGTTGTCGACTACTTCACACGCAGACTCGAATTGAAGAACGGACCGACGGTCTTCTGGGAAAGCTCGATTGGTGAATCCTTTGATCCCCTCGAATCTTCGTCCCCGATGCCGTTCGCCCTCTTCGGAAACATGAACTCGACTTCGGGATCCGATGGACATGGTTTTCGCTATCGCCATCAGTCGAACGTCCGCATCTATGGCGCGAAATTCTACCGTGCGGGACATCTTGTGCATGACTATCGTCCCTGCGTAAAAGGCGGTGTCGCCGGTTTCCGCGACCATGTTGGCGGTGACTTCATTCGTGGCGAGATCGCCGACGCGTTCACGGCAGGTGGTGCCGTCGAGCGTATCTCCGACGATCCGTACGTGATGCTCACGGGTAACAATGCCAACGCCGGAGAGGGGAAATGGATCGATACGGGCTACTTGTTGGGACCCACGACGAAGATTGTCTTCGACTATGCGCTTGCGGACGATTATCCAGGCTCCGGGCAGTGGACGCTGATGGGGGCTTGGACGGCGGCGGCGGGAGAGCAGGCTGCCGAGCGCTTCAATGTCGAGGCCAACACGGTAAATGCCCTCCAGTGGCGCAACGGTACGGGCACGAGCTGGGCATCGGTCTCGGCGAGTCTGGGGACGGCGGCGAAGCAGCGCAACGTCCGTCGCCAGCTGACCTATGATGCGGCGCAGGGAACGTTGATGCTCGTCACGGCTGGCTTCACAAACGAGATCGCGACTGCCACGTCGACGCTCTCGCGCCGAATGGTGGATCGGACGCTCCGCCTGGGGTGCAATACCGATGTGGTGCCGGTCAACTTCGCCCCGCTCAAGATCTACGGACTGCGCATCTACGAGGGCGATGAACTCGTTCGTGACTTCATCCCCTATGTGAAGAACGGCCTCGCGGGAATCTACGATACAAAAACCGGCGTGTTCGCCGCGAACAGCGGCCGGCACATCCAAACGCTTGATTTCGGTGGCGCGATTGCGACAGATGGCGCGTCTAAGGATGCGTACATCGAGTTCTCGGGGGCGCAGTCGATCGACACGGGCGTTTTCCCGACGGCGAACACGGCCGTCGTCGCCGACTTCCAGCTCACGAGCACGGTGTACAGTCCCCAGCAGTTCATCTGGGGCAGCAGCAACGACACGTGCGACCGTCTTTACACGAATGTGAGTGGCAAGTGGTCGTGGTTTGGTGGCTGGGATGCGACCAAGATCGGCGGCGCGGAGACAACGCTCACCCTTGACAGGGGACGACTCCAGGTGACGGTCGACCCCTACAACAAAACGACGCACTTCGACCGCGAAGGACAGATTCTCTGGTCCTCGTCGACGTTCGTTCAGGCTGGGGCGTTCTGCGCGTCGACGCTCAAAATCGGTTCCCGTTTCGAAGGCAATGCCGACGGACAGTGGAACTTCGCGTCGATGAAACTCTACTCTTTCAAGGTTTACGAGGGGGGGCGGCTCATCCGCGACTACTTGCCGTGCCAGACCAACGGTGTCGTCGGCTTGTACGACACGTGTCAGGGGGTGTTCAGCGGCGACACGCAAGGTACGTCGCCGCTGAAGTTGGGCGGTGCCGGCGCGTTCGCCGTGAAGCCGCAGGATGCGACCGTCTCGCCGAGTGGACGCGCGACGTTTTCGGCTCTTGCGGCTGGCGCCATTGCGTACCAATGGTCTCTCAACGGCGTGGCCGTGGAGGGGGCGACGAATGCGACCTTCTCCGTTGCCTGGCGCACGGGCGCTTCAAGTCCCGACGAGGTGAAGGTTGTGCCGTACTACGACCTCTTCGGAGAGCGGACGGTTGGAGAACCCCAGATCGCGATGGTCACATATCTGCCGCGCGGGATGATGATCATTGTCAGGTAGGGGCGCACAGAAGATGAATCTCGGAAGAGTTGTTCTTGCAGTCGCGCTGGGGGGCTTTCTCGTTGCGGAAGGGGCGGGATCGATCGGGGACGCGTCCTGCCGGGCGACGCCCCTGGTGACAGCGTCCGGAGCCCTGAAAGCCGGCATGGGACATGTGCAGGGGATCGATGCGACGGACGAGGCGATCTTTCTCTCCCATGACCGCGGCCTTTTCAAGATCGACTGGACGGGCAAGCTGCTGGCCGCAGTCGAGACGCCGCGGCATACGGGCGACATCTGCGTCTGGAAGGACAAGGTCTACACGGCCACGCACGCGATCAAGCCGGGGGGCAGCCTCGCCGGCGGGGACGGAGGCGGCCTCGTTGAAGTCTACGACACGAATCTGACATTCGTCAAATCACGTAAGCTTGACTTTGGGATCGACGGCATCACGTGTGTGGACGGACGGCTTTACATCGGTTTTTGCCGCAATCATCCGCGACCGATGCGTGGGCACCTCATCGGCTTTCTGAATGCCGAGACGCTTGAACCTGCAGGAACATGCGGTATCGATTATGGGCATTTGACCCAGTGGGGCCCCCAAGATCTTGCCTACGACGGCGAGGCCGTATGGACGATGTTCTACCCCGCAAAAGGCGAACCGGGATGCGGGCGATTCTCGAAGGACCTAACGCACGTGAAGACCGTGAAGACGCCGCTCTCGAATGGATTCTGCGTCGCGCCGAAGCGCTTCTGGCGAGATGGACATCCCGTCTACTTGAGCGCCCATATGCTCAAAGGCGAGAAGACGCCGCGCGTGCGAATCGACTTCTGGCGTTTCAACGGAACTGATTTTGAGAAGACATCCGCAGGAGCGGCGGGGACGGATACGGGCTGGGAGCCGTCCGTCAAGGCGGGGCTCGAGCAGGTCATCAATGTGAATCGCGGCGACCGGAACGCGTATGCGGTCTTCGACTTCGACTACACGCTTGCAATCGGCGATTCGAGCTATGTCTGCCTCTGGCGGATTCTCGAGACGCGTGACTTTCGCGGAGGCGACATGGTCGGCCTGATGTCCGAGGGCGTGCCACAGGCGCTTCTGCCGCAGGTCGAGGCCGTATTTTCCGCGACGGACGGCGTGCAGACGGTCCAGCGCTTCTGGCCGCTGTACCGCAGGCTCTGGAACGATCCGGGAGAGGCCTTCGGGTGCGAGTGGCGCAGTCGGCTCTTCTGCGGCTACACGCCCGAGGCGCTGACGGAGCTTGCCCGAACCGCCATGCACGAGAATGCGCGGCGCTTGGGGCATCGTCCCGATGTGAACGTGCCCTCCGAAAAGCGCGGATTCGTCATTCTGCCGGAGGTGAGACGACTTGTCCACGACCTTCGCGCGGCGGGAATCGCGACGTATGTCGTGAGCGGTTCGTTCTCGGGCGTTCTCAAGGTTGCGACGGGACCGGAGTTCGGATTGGACTTCCCGTCCGACTGCGTGTTCGGCTGCGACACGGGCGTCGTCGCCGGCGAGAAGGCGGATTTCATCCGCCGTCGGCTTGCGCCGCGCCATGGGGGACGAGACCCCGTCCTCGTCGCGGGTGACTCGATGGGCGACTACGCGATGTTCACGGAGCTTCCCGGCGTCCAGAGGGCGCTGATCTTCCATCGGGCGAATAGACGGACCGTCGACACGCCTCTGCGGAAACTCATCGATGAGGCCCCGGGGCCGAAGGACAAGTTTCTCGTCCAGGGGCGCGACGAGCCGAATGGCCGTCTGATCCCTTCGCACAATTCGATCTTCTGAGCAGGACCGACCCCATTGGGATTCTGTTGCTCCGGCAGTTCGTGGACAGTGCCGTCTGCGAAACGCTTGAGGTCCGGGAAATAATGGCGGCTTTGACACTGCGGCGGGTTCATCGAAACCGCCTGGAATCTCTGGCGAGATGCCCGAGGTCTGGATGAATTTGCTATAATGTCTGCATGATTCTCGGCAAGGACAACATCAGGCGGCTGCCGCTCCCCGTGGGGACGAGCGACTGGGCCACGTTTTCGCGCGACTCCTACTGCGTCGACAAGACGCTCATGATCAAGGAGCTGATCGACACGAAGACGCGCGTCGCGCTTTTCACGCGACCGCGGCGCTTCGGCAAGACGACCGCGCTGAAGATGATCCGCGCATTCTACGAGGGCGACGCATCGCTCTTCGTGGACAAGAAGATCTGGGCGGCCGGCGAGGAATACCGGAAGGAGCAGGGTGCGCATCCCGTCATCTACCTGACGTTCAAGGACGTCAAGCAGACGACGGCCCGGGAGGCGTTCGGCAAGTTGGCATCGCTTCTTTCGGGCGAGATATTCCGTCATCGTGCTGCGGTCACGGAGGGGATCAAGAACGAAACCAAGAAAAAGAAGCTTGACGCCGTCTACCGCGAGAAGGCGAGCCGCAATGAGCTCGCCGAGTCTCTCGGACTTCTGGCCGAGGCGATCCACGCGCACACCGGGAAGCTTCCCGTTATTCTGATCGACGAGTACGACCAGCCGATCACGACGGCGTCGGTGAACGGCTTCTACGACGAGATGTGCACGTTCATGCGCGTCTTCCTTTCCGGGGCTCTCAAGGACAACGAACACTGCCATTTGGGGCTCATGACGGGCGTTCTCCGCGTCGCGAAGGAGGGCATCCTCTCCGGGCTCAACAATCCCAAGGTCTGGACGGTCTTCGACGAACAGTTTTCCAAGTACTTCGGTTTTACGGGAGACGAGGTCGAGACGATGGCGAAATACTATGGCGCCGAGGACAAGCTTCCCGAGATCAAGGCATGGTACAACGGCTACGCCTTCGGCGGGACGGAGATCTACAACCCGTGGAGCGTCCTCCAGTATTTTGACCATGGTTGCAAGCCCGACGCCTACTGGCTCGACACGAGC
Organism: bacterium; assembly: GCA_030537465.1. Taxonomy (GTDB): domain Bacteria; phylum Verrucomicrobiota; class Kiritimatiellia; order RFP12; family UBA1067; genus RUG572. The sequence continues at coordinate 431 of JAUNMP010000269.1, read as the reverse complement.
TCGAACGACCTCATCACGGAACTCGTGCGCGATCTGCCACACGACATGGTGAAGACGCTGGAGGCGCTCCTGCGCGACGAGACGCCCTGGGTGCAGATGGCGAAGGACCTGGGACCCTACAAGTCGATCAAGACGCGCAAGGACTCGCTCTACGCTCTCCTCGTCTCGGCGGGCTATCTGAAGGTCGCCTCGGAGCTCCAGGACGGTCTCTGCAAGGTCGCGATTCCGAATCACGAGATCGCGCAGGTTTTCGTGAGTGACATCAAGGCGAAGATCAACAACGCGCTGGACGTCGGCACGGGCGACATCGTCGCCGCCTTGCTGGAGCGCGATGCGGAGGCGCTCAAGTCGGCGATCGCGTCCTTCCTTCTGGAGAGCGTCAGCTACTTCGACGCGGCGGCGGAGGGGTTCTTCCACGGGCTCACGCTCGG
>JAUNMP010000033.1 GCA_030537465.1 bacterium | reverse complement strand
GTCTATCAAATTCCTGCTTCCCAATCAAGTCTGGCAGAAGTGGTGATTCCCCATGTCACCCTCAAAGCGACACAACTCGAATCGGTACAAGTCGCCCGGAACCACCCTCCCAGGTTCTTCCAAGCTCCAAGCTCTAAGCTCCAAGCTCTAAGCGCCCATCTCAACTTCCTCACGGTACAACGCCGAGACTGAGAAGACCGGCACTGTGCCCCTTCCGAAGCCGGAGACGCAGACGGACCGCGCCCGTCTCCACAGGCGACGCAAACGTCGCCACGCAAGGTCTGTCCTTGGCAACCGGCGTATCGCAGGGAACGGTTCTCCAATCGCCCGACGCCGTCCGGATCTCGACCGACCACGACGCCGGCACGCGGGTCGAACCGCGACCTTCATCATCAAACCAGTACACGCTCACGGCCGAAACCTGTCGCACCGCCGGCAGTTCCTGCACGATCCATTCCTCCGTGCCCCGATGCGGCCAGAAGGTAAAACGCGGCGCCATCGCATCCCCACTTGAGATCGGATCGCGGTCTTCGAGCAAGACCCGGGGATTCTCCCGGCCATTTTCAAAGGAGACCGTCACCTTCGGCGACTCCTGGGCCGGCGGTTTGGGGATGCCCCGACCCGTCGATGGCGGAACGAATGCAAACGGCACCTCCTGCGGCTGGATGGCAACGCGGACGGCGCCGCCCCCCTTCGCCAGCACGCGTTCCGTTCCGTCCGACTCGCAGAGGGACACAACAAGTTCACGTCCACCCGACGCCCGCATATGCTGTTCGAACGTATATTCCCGACCCGCCACGGGAACGCGGGCCAAACGGAAGTCCTCGTCGGCGAACGGCTCGAAGGAGAGCGTCCGGAGATCGTCCGAGACGGCGATGCCACAGCGGTACAGATAGAACGGATTCAGCCAGGCACTGTGGAAATAGTCCCACGCGAACCCGCAACGTGCGCCGTCTTCGGGACGGAAATGCTCCGATGCCCGCGGCACCGTGCGGTCACCATATGTCCAGTGGCTCTCGCTCCAGGCGTCGAAGAACTCGACCCACTTCGATCGCAGATCCGCTTTCACCCGCGCGGCCTGACCAAAGGACGCAGCATAGAATCCATTGGCATAATGCCACATCGGGCCATTCCAGCAGCACCCCTTCGCGACCGGCTTGTCGGGCGTCGCGGCGGGCGGCGTGACGATCCCGTTCGCGCCATTGTACATGGGACAGCTCTTCGCGCAGGTCGTCGCCGGGAAATCATCCCAGAACCAGGCGCGGTCCGTGAACTTCTCGAAGGCGCGCAGGTACTCGGGCTCCGTCACGAGGCCCCACAGGTAGGGCGCGAAACTGTCATAACAGGCCGACGTGTCCGCCAGACGGTAGGTCTCGGGATCCGCCGCCAGGAAGAGGCCGAGCTTCGCGTCCCAATGGCGCGTGCGGATGATGTCCAGATAGGCTTCCGCCTTCGCCTTCAACGCCGCCGCCTCGTCCGCTTTGCCGAGGATGCTCGCCAGACGCGCCGCCCCCAGCAAGTCTCCAATCATGTAGACGGCCGTGTCGAGCCGCACGAGACGGGCGATCGAGAATCCCTGTTTCGGCCCGAACCCCCTGTCATGCCGATAGTCGAACGGCGGATCGGTGAACTGATAGAAGTTCGGCTGATACTCGGCGCCGACCGGCCAGCTGCTCTCCTGCACGGGAAGATCCGCCGAACCCTGCGTCGTCTCCACGGCATATTTCTTCACTTCAGGATAGACTGCGGACACGAAATCGCGCGACGGATGGTTCTTGACGAGATCGGCCATCGCATGGCCCGTGAACTGGATGTAGCCGCGATAGCCCTTGACCGATTCGCACCAGTTCAGCGCATGGTCGCGGACGGCGGAGGGATCGCGCTGCCAGCGCGTCTCGGCAATCTGCACCGGCACGGGCAACCCGATCACGCAGTTATACCAGCCCCCGTTCGGACTTTCGTAGATCGTCCGCCGCGGGTATTCATGGTCGGGGATGATGTTTCGCGCCATGTGCGTGCCGCGCTTGACCACGAACCAGCGGTAGTAGTACATGCGTCGCAGATCGGGATTCGGCGTCTCCAGTCGCGGCACGTTTGCGGCGTACCAGTCGTCGAACGCCCGCGAATTCGCCGCGAACGGGTCGGATGCCGCGAGCGCATCGTCGCCCCGCGCGGTCGCCTCCGCCGCAGACGCCGGCGAGAACGCGAGCGCGTACCGCACCGTCGCCTCGCCATGCGCGGGGATCTCCAGTTCAACCGAATTTCCGCCGAACGTCCCCTTCGTGCAGACATAGACCACCCGCTCGACCTGACGGTTCATCGAACAGGTGTTGAACGTCCACGCCCGCGCGGGGTCCCCCACGCGAGGCAAGCCTCCCGTCGTCTTGAGCTTGAGCGTGTAGTGTCGCGGCACGGATCCCGCGTTCTTGATCGTCAATTCGGCGACGAAGGTGTTGTTCGTGAGAATCGCCTTGCGTTCCTTCACCACCGTCGCCCCGATATGGCAGCCCTCCGTCTCCGAGAGGCCCGTCGGGCAGCCACGATAATACGTCGTCATCCCGGCCGGCGTCCAGCGGTTGCGGATCGGTACGAGCGAAACGGGAACCGAGCCCTCTTTCAGAAGGGGGACGAGCGCATTGGTCAGTCCCGACACTTCGTGGACGACATGCAGAAGTCCCGACAGACCGGGCTTCGGCTTGTCGATCAGTTCAAACGGAACCTCGCCCGCCCAATAGGACTCGGCGGTTCCCTTCATCGAAGTATGACCAGGTCCCCGCGCGCGTCCCGTCCAGACCTCCGGTCCGACCAGATCGGTCCGATAGGCCGAAACCAGCTCGTCATTCACCCGCTGCGGCATCTCGGCCAGACCAACAGGCACCCACGCGGCGAAAACTGCCGTCAACAAACAGAACCGAATCGCCATATGTCTCTCTTTCAGCAAAAAACGACTAACGATGCAGCCGCCCGCCATCAGAAGCACTTTACTTCTCGGGCGTGGCGAAAGGTCCCTCGAAGACGAGCGGCATGCGGTAGACGTTCAGATCCCGATCGCAGAAATAGAGACGCGAGACGGACGGACGGCGGCCGTTGCCATCGGCCCAGAACGCATAGAAGTCCGGCTGGACGTTGAGCGGCTGGCGCGGATAGTTGTGGTTGCGCGCACTGCCCTGCGTGAGCGACTTCTCGAACGACCACGTCGCGCCACCGTCATGCGAGCCCCACGCCTGGATTTCGCCGCCGGGATTATAGAGCTGCGGGCCGGGCGCCGACGCGCCGATCAGGCGCAGATCCTGATCGGAATCGAGATAGAGCGTGCAGAAGTCGTAATTGTTCGCGGACTTGATGCCCGTGTCGAACTCCTTCCATTCGGTCCCCGTCCAGCGGGCGATCTTCCATTCGCGAGGCCCGTCCTTCGGTCCGGCCCGATACCCCTTCGAGACGATGTAGACGATGATCGGACGGTTCTGCGAATCGAACTTCACCGTGTTGATGTACACGTTCTTCCCTTTCTCCGCATAGGGCACCGCCAGCGCTGGATTCTGCCGTTCCGTGAGCGGCAACCTGAGCGGTTCGCCCGCGGCCGTCGTCCAGGTCTGGCCGAAGTCGCGCGTCTCCATGTAGTAGAGGTCCGTGCGCCAGTTGAGGCCCTTCCCCTTCGGATGCTGGTCGAAGGCAAGCCCGACCCGTCCATCCGGTGCCTGCCAGGAGCGCTGGTAGTCGCCTTCGTTGATGAAGTGGAGCATCTGGGACGCCGTCCAGGTGCGTCCGTCGGCGGACGTCTGGAAGAAGTCGGCGCGACGGCCCAGTTCCCGTCCCTTCGCCTGGTAGAGCGTATTCAGGAAGAGGAAGCCCTTCCCGGGCACGAACCAGGGCTGCGGGTAGGAGAAGTTGTCCCGGCGGATTTCCTCGAATTCCGAGATGTCGTACGGCCGTTTGCTGCGCGCCACCACCGACGGCCGCCACTTGCCATGGCTACCGCCGAAGAGGTAGAGATGGCCCTCGGCGTCCATGTTGAGAACGGCATTGTCGTGGGCGTCGGTCGCATGCTTGTCGTAGACAATCGTCGGACGCGCCAGTTTCTTCGTCTTGTGGTCGAAGTAGGAGACGCAGTAGAGGAGCGTCGAATTCGCATCGTCCGTGCCGCCGAAGCAGAAGAACGTCTTGTCCACCTCCTTGCGATAGACGGCGAACGGAACATGGCCCATGCAGTACGTTCCCATACCGCCCGAATACTTGTAGACGTACTCGTCCTTCGAGGGCTGGTTGAAGTACCAGATGCCGCGGAAGCCCTTGGCGGGACGGTTGACGAGAACAGGTTCGCCCTTGTCGGCATCGCCCATGTGGCGGGCGCCCGCGAGCACCTGGTCCAGCGTCTCGAGAAACGCGCGCGCCATCCACAGGAGCGGGGCCTGTCCATGCGGATCGCCGTGAATCCGCGGACGGTCGAGATAATACTGGTAGTCGTTCTTCTTGCCCGTGCCGCAGCAGACGTCCGGCACGTTTCCGAAGGCGTCCAGACGGTTCACGAGCGCCAGCCACGCCTTGCGCGCGGCGACGCCATAGGTGGCGGCGTCCAGCCAGCCGTTCTTCACGCCCATCGCGAAGGCGTAGCCGAACATGGCCGTGCAGGACGTCTCCTTCCAGCTCTTCGGATCGCCGACAAGCTGATTCCACATGCCGTCCGAACACTGCCGTTCCAGCAGCTTCGCCATCATCTTGCGGTAGCCGTCCAGGATCTTCGCGCGGTGTTCGCTGTCCGCCGGCAGCATCTCGAGGAGCAGCGGCATGCCGGCCGCCATCCAGCCGTCGCCGCGTCCCCAGACAAACGGCACGTCCGGCGCGTGGTAGAAGAGACCCGCGTCAGGACCGTCCTTCAGTTGGATCTCGTCCAGATAGAGGCACATCTCCTTCGCCGCGCGGTCGATGTAGGCGCGGTTCTTCGTGAGGCGGTAGGCCTGGCCCTGCAGGACAGTGATCATGTACATGTCGTCGATCCAGAGACGCGTCTGGTCGGAATAGCCCTGCTTCCACCACTTCATGCGCTCGTCGTAGGACATCACATTGTAAAGCGGCGGCGGATCGTCCTGTTTCGGCTCCTCCCACTGCATATCGGCGTACTTGAGGCCGAGTTCCCGCGCCCGTTTGTCGCCGTTGAGGATGGCGATCTCCAACGGCACGGCGCCGACGATCGTGAAGTCGACGTGCTTGAACTTCGGCAGATGGTCCGCCTTGACGCCGAAGAACGGCTCGAAGGCCGCGATCAGCTTCGCCTCGCGCTCCGTATCGCCGACGAGCCGCGCGCACTCCATCGCGTTGATCCAGAGGGCCACAGTCGAATAGTGGATGTGCCCCTTGTCGCCATAGCCCGCGTTGCTTCCCCCGGCCATCCGCACGTAGCCGACCGGCTTGTAGGCCTCCGGCGGCGTCGTGAGGAACAAGTCGGTCAAGCGGCGGCTGACAGTCTCCGGCTCCGCCCCCCTCGGCCAGTCGGTGAAGACGTCGACCGCCTTCATCTGGGCAAAAATCGACGAACAGGCCAGAGCCATCAGCAGTCCGGTCGCAACTTTGACAGTCATTTGAATCTTCATATCTGATTCCTCGAAATTCTAACGGAAAAACAGCATCGTTCCCCGCGGCGTGGTATCGACAACGGAAAGATTATCGACCTCCATCCAGGCCAGCGTTCCCTTGACCGAATAATGCCCCGTCACCCAGGGGCCCACGAAAACGGAATTCACGCGCTGGACATCCTGCGTCCGCGCAAAATACCAGTTCTCGTTGTCGTTCGAGAAAGCGCACACATAACGATGTCCACCGGTCGGACAGAAATCGCGCGTGAACTTCATCCAGACGGGAAGATCGGGCTTCGCCATCGGCACTGTGTTCAAGCCCCAGCCGACGATAGCCGATCCCGCCTGGGAGTCGACATCCTCATACCCCTTCAGAACCATCTTCCCCTCCTCGTCGCCGCTCACGCCCGAATAGAGAAAGAAGTCCGAGGCATCAAGCGGACCAAGCGTACTGCGCACGACCATGCCGAAACGCGTATTGGGCGCATAGATTCCGCCCCGATTGCAGATCCGCATCTTCACCTCAAACAAGCCCGTGAGCTCCCTGTAGAGGAACGTACCATCGCATGTCCCGCCCCAGAGATCCTGACCCGATCCGGAAAGACGGTACGCCCCCGTCCCCGCATCCGAGGCAAAGACGTAGGATGGGACGGACCGGCTGCCCATCTGGCGGCTCTTCCACCCAGACGGCTGTCGCGGCATGGCATCAACCGAAGAGGTGTAGTTCTTCAGATCGCCCAACATCCCCGCAGGACTCGTCCACGTCACCGCAGCGGCGAAATCGGCCCCCTCCCCCTGCAGGTATTCGAAAATCAGTTCATGAGCACCACTCGAGAGATTGATTTCCGTCTTGGAAACGGGATTTGAAGTGGACGCAGACGTCTGCTCCAACAGATTCGTCGAACCGTCCAACCACAGTCGCACCAGACCGTTTGCCGCCACCTGGAACGCATAGACGCCTTCAACCGGCACATAAAACCGGCCACGGGCCATCAACCGTGCCTGCGTCTCCGTGCAGGCGGCCGGCACATCGGCGGCCGTCCACGACCATCCCGTATGCGAACTCTCGGCTACGCACTCCTCTTCGATGGCGTTCACGTTTGTGGCATTGGCATACCAGGCCGTCTTCACCAGTCCGTCAAAGCGAACAGGCACCCCGAGCGGCACGATTTCCGTGCCACGGATTGTCGCATTCTGGGTGCCATGGAAAACATCCAGGCGAATCGTTCCATCCAGGGCAGGGCGCGTCTTCAACTCCCAAACCACCGCCGTATTGTGATTGGAACCGGCCGCAACAAAAACGTCGAGCTTCTCATGTTCTGGCGCAATGGCACCGTCAAGCCCCAGAGCAAACGTCCGCGTGCCCGCCTTTGCGTCTGCCCACGTCTCCATCATGTGGACACGAACCCTGTATTCGCAGGCAGGGTCGAAATTCGGGAAGGAGAAACGAACGTCCTTGCTGTCTGAAGTGTAGAACTGTGTCCGGTAGACGGCCTCGGGTGCAGGATCCTGAACGCGCGACAAATCGACTGGGACGGTCGCATAGGCCGTACTACTCAGGCTCGAGCTCGCATGAACGCTTGTCAGATACGGTTCGCCGTCCACCCATCCCTCGGGCGGATTCTGCATCGTCGCAGTGTGCCGCGTATGATTCACCCGCAGGGGAACGTAGGGCGAACGACCACCGCGCGTCGCCGACACCCAGTCGCTCCAGGGACCCGGATTTACAGGATGGGCGACCCGCGCACGATACTCGCGGGACTGCCCTGCCGCCAGTGTCGCATCATAGGCGCTCCAGCCGGGAACATCATGCAGGAAGTCAATCGGTTCGCCCGTCGCCGAATCGCGATACTGAAAATCATAGTTCATCTCGGCGGAGCGCTCATCGGCGACCAGACGAACGCACTCGGGCGCGCCATACGCCTTCAACGGAGGCGCGTCCTCCTGCGCTCCCGCCAACGCGAAGAGTTCCAGACCAATGCACGTGCCCTTGTCGGAGACTTTGGCGATCCGCACGGCGAGCACGCCCTCCGCAGTGGCGGTTCCCGTAAAATCCACGGGAACGGGTTTGTGATTGACATGCCCGGAGAGCGCCCACACACTGACATTGTTCGTGACCACCTCGTCATTGACACTGATCGAAACACGCCGGTAGGCGTCGGGATTCGACGAAGACGAAATCTGTTCATAGGGTTCAACCATCCAGAACCGCAGATCGTGGGTGGCATTCGCCGTCAGATTGGAGAAGACAAAGGTCAGCGAAGAGTCAAAATAGGAGAAGTACCTGGGCAAGTCGCCGCAGTTGGCAAGTTCCAGCGGCACGTCGACCGGATCCTTGGGAAGCATCCGCGGTTTGAACTTCCCCGAAAGGAAGGAGGCCGCCGGGACAAAACGGCCATAGACTCTTCCGGCCGGTCCCAGGTGAAGCGCGTAAAGGGATCGTTTGGAGCGCGTCGAGAAGATATTTGAAACAGCCACGCCAATTTCATTGGACGCCACCACGCGATAGGCGTTGTCCTTCGCCGCAAGTCCCGCATCTTCGTAGGATGTTTCATGTGTCCGGGCGATTGTCGTCCATGTTCCCGACGCATCCTGCCGCTCAACCAGATAGGCCAGCGTGTCGGTGCAGGGCGTCCACGACAACGACACGGATGCGGCATTCGCTGCGGCACTCAAGGCGGGCGTCGCGGGAAGCGCCGTCCCGTCAAACGTGACGACGTTCATCGCCGACTTGTTTTTGTTCCGTGGGAAGCCCCAGGAAATCGTACCGTCAGCACTGGCCACGACATTGGAGACGACAAACTTCCAGACCTTCTTGGCGACCTTGGTTCCCGAGAAGTCGATGTTCGACGGATCCACCACAAGATCCTGCCCCATCGCATCCTTCACCCGTTCGCCATTGATCTCGACAAACTGCGAGCGGGTATTGACCTGGTAGGGCTCGTTCAAGTAGATGTTCATCCGATAAGTCGCGCCAGGCGTGAAGACGGCAGGCGTTTTGAACGTTGTGAAGACACTGCTTTCCTCGCTCACGTATCCCGTATAGGTGAATGCATCGCGCGGCAGCGAAGCCACCTCGGCAGGATCGAGCGCCGAAGTATCGGGGACGGCGGCATTGGCACTCGTCGAGATCGAGTTTGGATTGATCTGCTTCTGCGAGTAGAATGGAAATTCAGGAGAACCGCTCTTCGTGTCATGCTGGCAATAGACGCCCAGAACGCGTCCCCAGACGGGCTCCGCCTCCTCGGCGTAAAGGCCGAATCCAAGTCCCCAAACCGTACATACGGCCAACACCTTGAGAGTCCGAGTTCTGTTCATCGTATCATGTCCTCCCTTCAACAAAACGCCCCGCCCTCCAAAAAACTCAAGCCTTCAATTCGCACGACAGCGGCTGGCCTTCCTGGCGGAAGAAGCCGAGCGGCGTGATCTGGAAGCGAATCGGCGTATTTGCGGGCACTTCGTCCGCACCGATGACCAGCTGCATGGCCGCCGGCACCTTCGCGAGCGGATGGAAATGGAAATCCTGCGCAAGCTGCCAGGACCCGAGTTTCGCCTCCTTCGCGTCGTAGGCCTCCACGCGGTAGAGGAGCACGCGCCCCTTCTCGCCCGCGGCCACGGCCGAAGGGAAGGAGACGGCGATCTGCGCCTCCTTCTTCTTCAGCGTGTTGCGTCCCGTTTGACGAACCGCTGCCGCCTGGGCGCCAATCGGGAACTGCGGCACGCGTGCACGCGCCTTCTGCGCGGCATAGGAGAATCCGTTGGGATTGGAGGCATCCGCCGGCAGCGGCACGGACACGCACGGAGCCGCTTCAAGGCCCAGCGTGAATTCGCGGCGGTCGACCTCAAGATGGTCCGGATAGACGTCCACCACCATGCCCTGGCGGCCTTTGCGGCTCGTCGACTGCATGTGGCGCAGCTTCGTCTTGTCCTTGCAGCGCGAGTTGACGCACGCCCACTCCTTTCCGTAGGGATCGGAGATCTGCAGCAGCGTGCACGTGTTGAGCGCGGTGAAGTCGCCCTGCCAGATGCTGCGGTCGTCCGTCAGCGCCATGTGCGAATGCCCCGAGAACGAGACGGCCCACGGATAGTCCTTGAGAAACGCCGTCAGCTCGCCCTTGTCGCAGCCGCCGTCGCCCCAGTAGGTGAACAGCGTATTCTTCAGATTCGGATGCTGGACGCAGAAGAACGGATGCCGCGCACCCAGGTCCAACTCGGCGGCATGCGCCTTCGCATAGGCGGGAATCTCCTTCTCGTGCCCCCAATGCGCGCAGAGGAAGACGTGCCCCTTCACGGTCTTATGGTAGACGGGCTGCCAGTCCTCGCCGAAGGCCGCCTTCCAGGACGCCGCGAGATCGCGGGCGACGGCCTTCTCCTTCGCCGCCGCCACAGCCTTCGGATCTTTGCCCTTGAGGGCCCAGGTCCAGGCGAGAACGTCATGGTTGCCGTAGACGAAGACCTTCTCGACCGACTGCCCGTCCGGCCGCTTCCCATTGGGGAAGACTTCGTTCCAGAGACGACCGACTTCCTGTAGTTCGTAGAGCTGTCCCGTATCCGCCATGTCGCCGGCGATGACGACGGCGTCGACCTTGCGGTCGCGGAAATACTCCAACGCCGCACGGAACGTGCCGCGCTTTCCGCTACCATAGGCGTTCGCATCGCCGTCCTTCCCCTTCATCGCCTTTTCGTTCAGATGGATGTCACTCAGGACGCCCAAACGAAGAGCCGGCTCTCCCCGGGCAGCCGCCAGCAGCGACCGACTGGCCAGGGAAGTGATCGCCGCACCGGCGGTTAGATGGAAGAAACCTCGTCGATTCAGATCTACCAGCGGCATGCGATTCTCCTTTCGCGAAGGACTTAGAGGCTCTTGAAACGCAGCAGCGCCTCGAGGAAGTAGTAGTCGCCGTAGTCAAGCGGCGTATCAATCTCAGATCCAGCAGGCTTGTGGCCGACACCATGTTTCAGGAGCCAATGACCGATCTCGTCCCCTTCCGAATAGTAGGCAGGCGAGGCGAGCGCGAGCAGCTGCTTCACGGCGAACGCGCGATAGCGGGCACTCTTCTCGGGAGAGACGTACTTCTGGAGTTCGAGCAGTCCGGAGGCCATGATTGCGGCGGCAGAGGTGTCGCGCTCCTCGCCGGGGGCACCGAAATCCCAATAGGGGACACCATCCGCCGGCATATTGGGATTGTCGACGGCGAAGTCCGTGACCTTCTGCGCGAATGCGAGATAGGCCTGGTCCCTCGTCTCTCGGTACATCATGGTATAGCCGTAGATTGCCCAGGCCTGTCCACGCGCCCAGGCGGTCTCGCAGCTGGCGCCCTGCCCGCGCTCGATGCCCTGCACACGACCATCCTTCAGGCAGTAGTTCAGCACATGGTAGGTACCGCCGTCCGCCCGGAAGTGGTGCTTCATCGTATTGGAGGCGTGCGCACGGGCGATTTCGTCGAACCGCTTCTCGCCACCCTTCATCTTCGAAGCCGCCTCAAGCAGTTCGAGGTTCATCATATTGTCGGGGATGACAAGGAACTTCTTCGTTTCCTCGATCTTGCCCCAGCTGCGAATCAGGCCAAGGTCGGGATTGAACCGACGGGAGAGGGACGCCGCGGTTTCGCACAGAAGCGCATCGTATTTGTCCGTTTTCAGCAGACGGCGGGCATTGCCGTACGAGCAGTACATGATGAAACCGACGTCGTGGTTGTCATCGACCTTGGCATTCGGCGCGAGGGTGTCCATCCAGTCCGTCGCGCGATCACGGAAGAACGTGTCGCCCGTCGCCTCGTAGAGATACCAGAGCGAGCCGGGGAAATGTCCAGACGTCCACCAGAAAATGGAGCGCATATCCAATTCGCCGGTCTGGCGCTTCCAGCCATGCGGCATATAGATGTCGCTGTTGTTCCGGTCCTTGCGCGTCGACATCTTGCCCTTCCGGAGCGGCGTGGCGGCCGCGTCGAGTGCCCTGTAGTGGGCGGCGGACTTCGCGAAGATCTCCGGGAGTTTGGACTTGAGAGTCGCCTCATCGGCGGAACCGCCGGCGTAGGAGACGCAGGTCAGTGTGACAACGGATAGAACAGTGGCGAGACACTTCGTTTGCATAAGTTACCCTTCTTAAGTGGTTAGTGGTTCAACTTGACCCAGATGAAATCGTGCTTTGCGGGAATCTGGACCGACAGCCGCCCATCCTTGATGGTGGCCGTACCACGACCTGCGAGAATCTCGGCCGTGCCCGCGGTCAGATACGGAGACAGATCCAGCGTATAGGTCTCCCGCTCATTCAACTCGCGGAAGATCAGCGCCGTGCCGCTCCGGCCGTCCTTTGCGGCGGAGACGAAGCCCGTCCAGGCGAATCCGTCCGGCTTGCAGCCTACGGGATAGATGTACCCCGCATGCACCTCGTCACGGTATTTCTTCCATGTCGCGACAAGCGGCTTCCAAGCGGCGACCGTCTCAGGCGTGAGGTTCTGGATCTCGAACCAGCCCAGCGGAGACGCGAACATCACGGCGGCGAACAACGTATCCTTCGGCCACTTGGCCGGGGCGAGCGGATCGTCCGCGGGATAGAGCTCGCCGAGACGATCGGGATTGAGCACCTCCATACGCAGGCGGGCCGGGTCGACGGCATGGGCGAGGGACCAGAGATTCCGCAACGTGAAGTGCGGCCACCAGAGGCGGCTGTCGTTCTTGCGGATGTAGCGGTTCTCGACAAAGACAGGACCGACCTCGGGGAAACCGTAGTAGCCGGGACGAATCTGCGCCGTGACGTCGAGGTCAACGGTGATGCGGCCCTGCGATCCCGCGAGGAGGCCATCCATGAGCTTCTGCTGGCGCTGGAGCGTAAGCGGAGATTCGGACCGAATCGAGTCCAGCTTGAAGTAGTCGATGCCAAGATCCTTGTGCAGACCGAGCAGCAGCTTGAGGTCCTTCTCCCAGTGTTCGGCCTCGTTGGAGCTATCCGGACCGTACCAGAGCCCAAACTTCATCCCCTTCGCGCGAGCCGCGCCGACGACGGGCTCTAGTCCATGCGGGAAACGTTCTGGATCGGCCTTCCAGAATTCCGGGTCATGCCAGAACGAGCTCCAGCTGCCCTTCTCGCCCTTCTTCAGCTTGGCCGAGTTGGCGGAACGCCCCTTCTGCCAGCCGTCGTCGATCTGGATGACGTCCACGCCAAGTTCGGCACCGGCGGCGACTTCGCGCATCAGAAACGCCTCGTTGATGCAGGCATCGCGGTTGCCGTCGCCCCAGGTGTTGGTGAGGAACTGTCCGTCACGCCCCGAAACATACGCACGACGGGCTCGCTGGAAATCCGTCGCGGCACGGATGCGTCCGACCTTTCCACCCGTGTAGGGCATCTTCACGCAGGGATAGCCCGTGTCACGGATGACAAGCCTGCGGCGGCCTGCCTCGACGCGGAAGTCGGGAGCCTTCACCGGCCGCGAATCCGGCAACGGGGCGACACGGAAATACGCCGTGCCCTCGCCGGTCATTGAATCTTCGACGAAAATCGCAGGTGCGGAAACGTCAAACGGCGCCTCATTGCGGAGGAGCAGATACTCGGTCTCGAAGTAGAGCTCGTTGTGCTGGTCCGTACGGTCCTGCAGGCGCACAACCGTCACTCGGGGGTGCTCGCACTTCCACGGCACCATCTCATCTGCGGCATTGAGGGACAGCGTCACGGCGGACGCTGCGGCGAGAGCCAGGGTAATCAGTCTTGGTTTCATGTGGACATTATACCACACGAAACGACTTAGCGCCAACGACGGTGAGCCCAGAGGTACTGCTCAGGATACTTGCGGATGGCCTCGCCCATTCGGTCGTTCAGCAGCTGCGTATAGGCGGCCTTGTCGCCGGTCTTCTCGAAGACGAGCGGAGAACCGCCGACGAGCCGGTATTTGTAAGGGGCCACACGGACAAACGAACCACAGACGATGGGGTAACCATAGCGCATCGCAAGGCGCGTCGCACTCGTAAAGGTCTTCGCGGGACGCCCCAGGAACGTCAGAGGCAATCCCTTGGACGTGTGCTGGTCCATGAGAATCGTCATCGCAGCCTTGTCAGTAAACCACTGGCGCATGACGTCGGGCGTGAAGCCATGGTTCTTGTCGATGACGGTGACCGGGCCACGGAAATGATGCTTCTGCATCCAATTCGCGACGAACTTGTTGTTCATCACACGGGCGATGGCGATCATCGGACGCGCGAAGGAGATGATGTTCGTCGCGGCCTCCCACACGCCATGGTGGGAACTCACGAGCAGAATCGGCGTATCCGTCCGCTCCAGGAGCAGCTTCACGGTCTCGGGGGCGCCCTCCGAGAAGTCCAGGTGCTCACGCCAGTTCTCCCGCGTGACGACATGCGGCACTCGCAGCGCCTCGCAGATGTGCCCGGCGAGATGTCCCCAGCTCTCCTTGGCGATCCGCGCGGCCTCCTTGGGATCGTCCGTGATGCCCGCCTTGATGATGTTGTCGATGGCGATGCGACGGCGCTTCCGGAAAAGCGGGTAGATGAGACGGGCGAATCCCGCCCCCCAGTCGTAGGCGTGTCTGTCGATGAAGTTCATTCGGAAACGATCTCGTAGAGCATGCGGGCGCCGTTGGGTCCCTTGACGTCCGCGGTGAAGACCAGCTTGCCGCCCTCGACCGAACAGGGCATCTTCTCGAGGCGACGTCCCGTCGTCTCAAGCGCCCAGACGGAATATCCTGCGGGATTGGCAAGCGAAAGTGCAATCTGGGCCTTGCCGTTGCGGACAACCGGCGGATAGGAACCCCAACGGAGGAGAATGCGCTTCTCCTTGTCGGCGTAGATGTTGCCGTTCGCCTGGACATCCGTGAGATGCGTCACCAGGATGCGACGGGACTCCGTGATGGCCTTGCCGTCGAGGGAACTCGCCCAGACTGTCGTCGCCACGTCACCGCAGTCAAAGGAGACTGCGCCCGACTCGATCTTCCCGGACGGTGTGAACCCTCCCGCGGTCTTCGCCGTCACGATCCGGAACGTGCCGCGTTCGCGATTGAGTTCAATGGCGGTGTTCGGCTGGAGCGCGACAGGTGCCTGGTCCTTTTTAAGCTGGTCCTTCAGGTTGAAGGTCTTGAGGCCCGCCACGGGGGCAACGGCCGTGCCCGTACGGATCTGCCAGGCGGCGTTCTTCCACTGCGGGATGACGCCGGTGGGGCGTCCATCCTTCGGCAGGAAGGTGTCGGGGGTGACCTGGTTCGCGACCATGTCCGAAAGTGGCGCAAGATCCCCACGCAGGAAAAGGCACACGCTCGCGCGGTCGCCAGCCTGCCCGAGCGGATCGCTGGCAACGTCGAAGTAGCCGGGCAAACCCTTCCGGTCGTGCATGTTGTCGAGTCCGTGCGAATAGGCGAAGCGCCAGAGGCCATCCCAGTCCTGCAATGCGCTCATCGCGCCCGTCATGATGCCGCCCACGCCGCGGAACATGCCGGGACCGGAGAAGTTCCATTCTGTGATGCAGAACGGCTTCGTGGGCATGCGCGTGTAGGCGCAGGCAACGGGGGGAAGCGTGCCGGCGAGAACCGGATTCGCGTTGCCGCACTTCGACGGCAGCGACCAGGGCCGCGCGAGGAATTCGGGATGGTCCACGTAGAAATGGTCGTCCACATAGTCGTAGAGGTCTTCGCGCACGGCCATCAGCGGCGCGTAATGACTGCCGCAGTTCTGGTTCGTGAGGAGAGCCTTAACGCCCAGCTCCTTCATGAAGGCGCGCTGACGCGCCACAAGCCGGCGCTCGATGTGGGCCATGAAGGCAATGAGCGCGGCGCTGTTCCAGGTCGGGACCTTCTCGGGATCGTCGAATCCCTTGGCGTAGTCAGGGTCGGTTGTCCGCTTCTCGGCCAACCAGGCCGCCCACGCCTTTTTCATCGGCTCCTCGTGTTTGAGGGAATTCCAGCACCAGGTGAGATGTCCCTCGTTGATGAGCGAGATGAGCGGCAGACCGGACTCGTCCTTGTAGGCGCGCCCGGTGTACTTGTTCACATGGGTGAGCAGGTTCTTCGTGAACGTAGCCCAGTTCTGGTAGGCGCCCTCGTGCACGGGGATGAGGTTCTTGTACTCCTGCTGACCGACGTTGCCGTCACGGTCGATGCCAATCGCGCGCCAGGAGACGGGACGGCAGGTGAAGAGGTCCGTCGTCACGTAGACGCCCTTCTCGATGAACTTCGCCAGCAGGTAGTCGAAACGGTCCATACGCTCGGGATTGAGCGTGAGGCCGTCCTTGGAGCCCTTGATCACGCCATTGGCGGACTCGTAGTGGTGGATGCGGACGGTGTTGTAGCCGAGACGGACGAGGCGGTCCACCAGTTTGTCGGCAAACGCGTGGTCTGGGAAATTGGCATCGAAGCAGAGGTTCACGCCATAGAGACGCTGTTTTTTGCCGGGACGGTTCTCGAACTCGAAGTGGCCGTTGACATTCTTCAACCAGCCGTATTTTCCGGCCGGCGCGTCCTGGAGTCCCTGGTTGGAGAAGTCGAGCGCGCTGCCCGCGAGGATGTCCTTGCGGTAGTCGAGCGCGGTCCATTCCGCACCCTCCTTCACGACGACAGGCTTGTCGATCGCCACCTTCATGCCATCCTTCGTTGAAAGAATGCAGAAGAACGTGCGCTGGTCGCCCTTGTTGAACACCCGGTCGCCGCCAGACGAAATGCGCAGCGAAATGGTCGGCACCCAGGTGCGATCATCCTGGATCTGAAGACGCGTCGGCTCGGGGAATGTGAGGCGGAACGAGTCGCGGCCTGGAGGCGTAAACTCGATCCAGGAGACAGAGCCATCCCAAACATGCAGAGTCTTGCCGTCCCACACCTTCAGAATCGTCCCGGACTTGCCATCCGACGCCTTCCAGGAACAGCCTGCGAACGTCTCGCAGGGCATGGACAGAGTGAGCACCAGCGCCTCGGGCTTCTGGTCGAGGTCGCTAGTCATCGTGGCGCTGAGCAGGGCGCGGCCGTCGGCCGTCGGCAGCAGCGTCGCACGTCCATGGGCGCACTTCTGCTTGCTCTCGAAGAGATCGAACGTGGCGGTCCCCGTTGCCGCATCGGGGAATGCGAAGTCACTCCGTACGCCAGTCGCCGTGCCCTTCCACCCCTCGCGGTGGATCATCATGCTCAGACGTGCACCGGTGTCGCCCAGGCGCACATCACCGTTCATTCCCATGCCAAGTTCAATCGGCGCCGCGGAAAGCGCGCCTGCGGCCGCACAGGCCAACGCGGTAATAAGGGTCTTGTTCATGATGGAGTTAGTTGAGAGGGGTGAGAGGGGTGAGAAATGTGAGAGGTGGACGAACATCCTCCTCTCACATTTCCGCATGGTGCGAGATTATTCGGCCTGGAGGAGCAGACCCGTCTTGGCGATCTCGGCCGCGTCGAGCGCGTACACGGGATCGAGTTCGACGGCGACGGCCTCGGAGACCTGCACGCCCGCCTTCGCGAGCTGACGGCGCCACTTGGCCTGAAGATCTGCCTTGCACGTCGCAGGAGAATCCTTGCCCTCGGCGTTCTTAACCGGGGAGAACTCCTCATGGCGATCGAACGCGAAGCAGGTCACGCCCTTCGCCTCGGGAAGCGCGTCGAAAATGAACTTCTCAAACTTGTAACCGTTCGGCTCGGTCGCCTTGACGACGTTGCCCTTCTCGTCCACCGTCGCAATCTTCTTGTGCGCGAGGTGGAGCGGCATGTCCTTGGCGGCGAGGCGCTCGAGGAACGCGCGGTCGAACACGTGGATGGCCGGCGAACCGAACTTGAAGTAGAGGTCACCCGTCTTCGTGCGGCGGTTGTTCATCTCGTCCGTCATTTCGGTGTACTCGATCATGTCGAAGTGGCCGTCGCGCTTGACGACCATGCCGAGGCCCTCGTTCGGATCACGCTTCGCGCAGAGCTTGAGGGAGTACTCGCTCTTCTCGATCGTGTGCAGACCGATGAAGGCGGGATCGGCGACTTCGACCATCGGATTGTCCACCTGGAAGTAGAAGAGCGTCTTGACGCCGCGCTTCTTCATGTCCGCAAAGCATCCGTTCGCCTTGAGGGCGCTGATCATGCCGCCATGGCCGTCCGGGCTCATGAACACGTGGCCGGGCTTGTCGAGAATAATCTTGCCATCAGCCGTCATGCCGGGCCACATGCCCTGGCGGAAGAAGATCACGTCGTCGGCGTTGAGGCCGAAGTACTCGTTCTCCTCGAAGTGCTGGACCGTAGCATCGTAGTTCGCCTCGCTCGTCATCACGTAGAACGGCACGCGCGTGGCGTACTTGATGGACGCCGCGAGGATCTTGCGGGCGTGGAAGTAGAAAAGAGATGCTCCTGTGACGGGGCCAATCGAGTACGCGCCCTTCGGACCATCGTAGCCAAGACGGGAGCCCTGTCCTCCCGCGACGAGCAGCACGCCGACATGACCGGCGGCGAGTTCCTTCTCGCCCGCGGCAATGGCCTTCTTCAACGCGGCGCCCTTGAGCTCGGCAACTTTCGGAGCCGTAGGCTTGCCCTTCTTCACGACCTCGACGGCCGCGCCAGCGCCAGGGAGCATGGACTGGCAACGCTTGACTTCCTTGAAATCAATGGACTCGATCTGCGCCAGCAGAGCCTTCCTCTCCGCGGCGGAGAGCTTCTTCCAGTACCGCAGAATCTGTTCCTGTCCGTTCTTCTTCAACAGCGTCGTCGCCTGTTCGTACGTCATTTTGTCTATCCTTTCTTGGAAGTGGGAATTATACCATATTTCCCCGCCCTGGCACTCAGAAGAGCTCGGCCTCGAGCATCGCGCAGAGCGCATGGTAGACGGGCAGATGGTATTCCTGAATCTGGTAGGTCTCCGTCGCGGGCACGCAGACGGCCACGTCGCAGATCTCCTTGAAGCGTCCGCCCTTCGCTCCCGTGAGACCAATCGTCTTCACGCCGAGCGCCCTCGCGAGAACCGCAGCATTGACGCAGTTGCGGGAGTTCCCCGAAGTCGAAAGCGCAACGAGTACATCACCCAGACGCGCCAGCCCGAGCAGCTGCTGGGCGAACGCCTCATCCCAGCCGACGTCATTCGCGAAGGCCGTGAGGATGCCGGTCATGGAAAGCAGCGAAACAGCTCCAAGCGAGCCTTCCAGTTTTTCGGCGAGTACGGCTCCTTCCGGTCCCATCGTCTGCAGCTTCGCCTTCAGGTCCGCTGGGATGTCGCGATGCTTCTTGAACTTCTTCAAAAGCTCGCCTACGATGTGTTCGCTGTCACTCGCGCTGCCGCCATTCCCGCAGGTGAAGACCTTGCCCCCTGTCTGATAGGACGTCAACAGCGTCTCATAGGCCTTCCGTAGATCGTCCCGGCACGCCGACAACGCCGGATAGCGCACGAAGAGTTCCTCGAAAATCGCCTGTGTCTCGTTCTTCATCTCTCGACCCTCTCTACCTTCTCAACCTTCCTCATCACATCCCCGCCACGGCGAGAGCGGCATAGTCGCCGATGTTCTCACCAATCCCCGCAGGGACGATCCGGCAGACCTTCAGGGCCCCCGGAAGCGCCTCACGCTCCAAAATCGGCCCGATCTCCTTCATGAAGAGATCCGCGTTGCGCATGAAGACGCCGCCCAGGACGATGACCTCGGGATTGAGAATGTCAATGGTAAACGCGAGAATCGTCGCCAGCTTCTCGGCGCTCTCCTTGAAGACGCGCGTGCAGAACGGATCGCCCGCACGCACGTAGCCGAAGATGTCCTTCGTCGTCAACTCCCCGGCTCTCGCCTTCGCGGCGCTTTCACTGTCGGCGTATTCCATCTCGTACTCGCGGGCACGAATGCCGGCGAGGCGGGCGATGCCCGCGCCGGAGCAGAAGCCCTCGGCGCTGCCGTCCTTGTTGTAGCCCTTCGGTCCACGCGGCGCGAGACGGATGTGGCCGATCTCGCCGGCGTTGTCGTTGGTGCCGGAATAGAGTTTTCCGTCGACGACGATGCCGGCACCGAGTCCCGTGCCGAACGTCATGAAGACGACGTTGCGGGCGCCGCGGCCCGCGCCGTACTTCGCCTCGGCGAGCGCGCAGGCATTGGCGTCGTTCTGGATGTGGACGGGCACGTTGAACTTGTCCGTGAAGTACTGGACGATCGGAACATCATCCCAACCCGGCAGGTTCGGCGGACTCTGGATCAACCCCGCCTTCGAGTCAAGCGGTCCTCCACAGGAGATTCCGATGTTCGCAATTTCATAGGTTTCAGAAAGCGCCTGGATCTTGTCCGTGTAGATCGCCAGTACGTCCTGCCAGCTCTTCCCCGCCGTGGGGAACTCCTCGCGGAACTTGATCTCCACGCCATCCGCGCTTGCGGCACCCACACTCACAGCGCACTTCGTGCCGCCGATGTCCAACCCAATCGAATAACCCATACCCGCCTCCGGAATTCAGAAGATTCGGAAAATCAAAGCGTCGTCACAAGCACCGTTCCCGTACAGGGGATGGACGCCGCGCAGTTCGCGGGCACCAGCACGCTACGGCGCTCGTTGACGATGAAGAGCGCCGTGAAGGTCTCGGAATTGGCCGCGACCTCAATGTTCCCCGCCGACTCAACGGCACGGAAATGGAAAAACGGACAGTCCACCGTCGGACGCGATTCGGGCACGGGGAGGTCGAAGTCGATGGACTTCAGCGATTCGGCAACATGAAGCTGACGCGGTTTTCCATCGGCACCCACACGCCCCCAGTCGTAGAGACGATAGGTCGTGTTCGAGCTCTGCTGCACCTCATAGATGAGAACATCCTCGCCGATCGCGTGGACGAGTCCACCAGGGATGAAAAGCGTGAGTCCTTCGCGCGCATCATGACGCACCAGCGTCTCCTCGAAGCGTCCTGTCTTCACGTCCTCCTCGACGCGCACTGGCGTCGTTCCGGGCTTGAGTCCGGCAAAAATGGGCCCCGACCCGCCCAACACACGCCACATCTCGGTCTTCGGCTCACCGCCCGTCAGAGCCTTCGTGACTTCGTTGGGATGCACCTGCACGCTCAGACGCCGCTTTGCGTCGATCACCTTGAAAAGAAGCGGGAACACGCCCTCGACCGGAGACTTCGTGCCCGTGAGCGAGAATCCGTATTCTGCGGTTAGATCCTCCAGCGTCCGACCGGCGAATGGTCCCTCCGCGACCACGGAAGGCGACGAGGAATGTCCCGACACCTCCCACGACTCGGTCCCCCACAACGCAGTATGCAGATTCTCCTTGAACGTCAACGGATAGAATTCAACCATTTTCCCACCTTCTCAATACGATTCTTCAAAACCTGAAACCTTGTATCTGGAACTTTTATCCTGAAACCTGGAACCTGGAACTTGGAACATGGAACCTTGAACCTGAAACCTCACTTGATCTGCATTCTATCCAGTCGCTCGCGTGCGCATTCGAGTCCCTGGGCAATCGCCTTCTCATACCAGATCTTGGCATTGAGGCGACTGCGGATCGTCCCGTTTCCGGTCTCACAGCAGATGCCGGCCATGTACTGTCCAAAGGCGCAACCGCCATCGGCGGACTCGCGGGCCATACGCCAGGCGGTGGCGTAGTCGCGCGTGATGCCGAGCCCCAGGAAGAGACACTGGCTGTAAAGCGCCTTCGCGAGCAGATCGCCGCCTTCCGCGGCCGACTTGTAGAGCTCCACGGCACGGCGCGCGTCTTCGCGCACGCCGGTGCCGGCGTCATAGCAGAGTCCCAGAGCGCGCTGTCCACTGGCATCGCCGCCATCGGCCGCACGCGTATACCAGCGCACTGCGGCAGAGGAGTCCTTCGCCACACCCGAACCGTAGATCAGGCAATCCCCGAATTTGGCCTGGGCGGGAGCGTATCCCTGTTCCGCGGATTTGCGGAACCACTCCGCGGCCTGCGCACGGTCCTTGGTACGAAGTCCCAGCGTATACTGTGCGCGAGCATGCCCCAGTCTTGCGGCGGCTTCGAGATGCCGCACGGCCTCACCGGGCAGGGGCTTTGTGCCAATGCCGCGTTCCAGACACTGGGAGAATCGCCAATGCCCCTCTGCATCGTTCAGATCCGCTGCGGACGAGAAGAGCGCGGCGGCGCGGACGGCATTCGTCTCACATCCAAGACCGATGAGGTGGAGTTCTCCCAGTCGTGAAAGTGCCGCCGGCCATTTCTTCTCGGCGGCAAGCTTGATTAGCTTTGCGCCGGCGGTGACATTCGTCTGCAGCCCCTGTCCCTCGAGGTAGCAGGTTCCCACACGATACTGCAGTTCAGGATCCTCCGGATCGCCCTCACGGGCCGCCACAAGAGCATCTTTCCAATTCGCCTCGGCAAAAAGACGACGCGCCCGCTCTGTGGCCTCACGCCGTCTGACGGCGGCGCGTTCTCGAGCTGCGGCGAGAGCCGCCTCGCGTTCCCGCGCGGCCTTTTCCGCGGCCTCACGCTCCGCCTGCAGTCGATCAGCTTGTTCCTTGAGCTGGGCTTGACGAGCCTTCTCGGCCTCCGCCCGGGCCTTCTCCTCGGCCAGTGCCTTCTCCTTCGCGGCCTTGGTTTCGGCTTCCGCCTTCTCGGCCTCCAATCGGGCCTTTTCGGCCTCCGCCCGGGCCTTCTCCTCGGCCAAAGCCTTGGCGGCGGCCTTCTTCGCCGCCTCCACGCGTGCCTCGGCCGCCTTAACCTCGGCCGCCTGGGCCTCGGCTCTTCGGTTGGCCAGGATGTGCGAGTAGACGGCGACGCCACTGACAAGGACCAGGAGTCCACCCAGCACGGACTGCACCAAGCGCCGACTCGGATTCTTCGCCGCGGACGCACAGGCCTTCTCCAGTGCCTTGACGAACTCTGTGCAAGACTTGAACGCCTTCTCCACATCCGTCCCTATGGCCTGGTTGAAGACCGTCGCGACACCGGGTGGAAGTTGCTCGATGGAAGCGGGGGAGGAGACGCCCGTCAGCAATTCAAGGGACAAACGCGCCATCGCGCGGAGATCGTCGTCCGCAGATCCCTCCGTGGTCTCTGGAACGGGGCAGAAATCCATGACCCGCACAACTGTCTTGCCGCCCTTTCGGGTCTCGACCATCACGTTCTGCGGCTTAAGATCCAGGTGCAGCACCCCATGACGATGCGCGAAGTCCAGTGCCGTGGCAATCTGGCGGGCTGCACCACAGGCGACGTCCGCGGGGACCTTCCCCTCTGCGAACTCCCTGCGCCAGACGTCCAGCGTCCGACCAGGCGCGAATTCCGTAAGTACAAGAACGCCGCCAGGTCCCAGCTCGCCCAACGCCGCCCGCGCGGCATCGCTCGTGTAGCGGACTTCACCAATGTCATGGAGTCCCTGCAAAGGAACGATGTTTGCATGGCGCAATGCGACAAGCCGGAGAAAACCCTGACGAACCTTCTCCAGTTGTTCGGCATTCGCCACGAGCTCCATGGGAAGCGGACGCGCCACCACCTCGCCGAAGCGGGTCCCAATCTTCTTCGCCCGGAAAAGCGGAGAGGAAACCCCTTTCATCACCTCCACGATTTCATAGAGGTCGACGTAGGCCAGCGTACCGGCCACCACGGTTTGGGGCGCCGCGGCTTTGATGGGTTTCAGCGTCACTTCACTGCATACATCTTCTCGTAGCGTGGCATCGGCTCAAGAATTCCGCCGCTCTTCGACCAGTAGTCGGCGTCGCACTCGAAGACGCCCTTCTCGGTCCGCGTCCAGTGGGCCTTCGGATACGCGAGGTCCTGGCGCATCGTCTCCCAGTTGCGGAAGTTCTGGTGGCCGTTCGTCTCCACAAGGCCAAGATCGCCGATACCGGGGAACGCGGGTAGACGCGCGGCAACCGCCTTGTTCCACTCGACCATCGCGGGGCACACGGTGAGGTCCGCGCAGAAGCACGGCACGTTCCGCTCAAAGGCCGCCTGGGCGATCTTCATGCTCATGGACATCGTCTTCGCGATCGGCTTGAGCGCCATCGCCTTATAGCCCATCTCGATGCGCTCCAGTGCGTCCTTGACCGTGTGGGCGCTTTCGTCCGCGGCGAGACGCAACGGGATGTCGTTCACGTCGATGCCGGCGTACTCGTCGAACGGCTCCTCGATGATCGCGACCTGGTCGTAGGCGCCAATGGCCTTCAGATGGTCGATGAAGCGCAGCAGCGTCTCCTTCTTCTGATAGCGTCCATTCGCGTCGAAGTAGTACGGCAGCTTGCCCGTCTTCGTATAGGGCGTGCGACAGTTCTTGAGCGCCGCGTGAATCTGCGAGACGCGCGCCATGTCCTTCTCGAGCATCTCCTCCTGGGTTCCAGGCTGGCCGATCTTGATCTTCATGAAGAAGTAGCCGCTGTCGACGGCCTCCTTGATCTCGGACGGCGGAACCTTGTAGGAGAACAGCGGAATCGAGGCGCACTTCGCGTGGCGGCTGGAGAGCGCCGGACGATAGGCCTCGGGGATCATCTGGTCAAAGCTCGTGAACCCGTTCTCGCGGGCGAAGAGCACCCAGGCCGCATTGTCCACGGCGACGAGCGCGTTGAGGGCGAAGGTCGCGCGGAGCTTCGGGTTCGCCGCGACCTTCTTGCCGTACTCCCACACCTGAGGCCACAGCGCGTCGTTGAGCTCGACGGGCGAGGTGAACGTCATCCCCTTCGCAAGGTTGAGCGCGTACTGCGTCATCGCGAACATGATCGCGTTGCCGCCCGCCTCGGAATTGGACGCGAAGACGCTCGCGTCGCTCCAGAGACAGCTCTGCGTGCCAAGGCCAATGCCGTGCTTGCCGTTCGTCGAACGAAGGCACGCCGAGACGATCCACTCCTCGGTGAGGTAGCCGCCCTTGAAGCCGAACGGACGCACCATCGGCTCACGTTCGAAGCCACAGGACGCGGAGGCGATCGTAATCGGCTTGTGCCCCTTCGTCGCGGCACGGCCCGCCGGAACGGCCCCATTCACGCCGAAGACCTTGGCGTTACGCGCCTTCGGCGGCTCGATTGACTGACAGCCCGCGAGCGCCAACGCGCCCAGCCCGATGAAATCCCTGCGGTTGAAGTTCATGCGAACACCCCCTTGAACCAGTCGAGTTCACCCTTCACCGTCTTCAGAAGATCGGTCTTGTCGAAATCGTACTCGAAGTGGACGACGTACGGCACGTTGACCTTGTGCATGTCAAGAATCCGCTTCACGTCCTTCCACGGCACCACGCCATCGCCGGCGGGGCACATGAACTTGGCGTGGTTCTTCGGATTCTTCTTCGACAGCTGGAAATGGAAGTCCTTGAGGTCGACCGCGCCGATCCACGGCGTGACGAGCTCAAAACCATGCGTCCAGGAGAGATTCGTCTCGAAGAACGCATGCATGGGGTCATACTCGATGCCGACGTACTTGGGATCAAGATCGCGGATGCAGGCGTGGATATCCCAGAGGAGTCCCCCGAACACGCTCGGACCCCAGGAGGAATGATTCTGGTAGGTGGCCTTCATGCCCGTTTTCTCGGAAACCTTGGCGAGTGAGGCGAAACCGCGCGTGATACGGTCCATCGACTGCTGGAACGTCTCCTTCTTGGCGTCGTAGAAGAAATAGCCTGGACGGAAGAGCTTGAACCCGCAGTCGGCCGCGACCTTCAGTAGTGTCTCCGAGGCGGGATCGTCGCCGTCCGTGATGGCCGTGCAGATCGTCGTCGCCTTGAGGCCCTGCTTCTTCGCTGCGGCCACGACCTTCGGGAGGTCCTCGGCGACGCGCTCGGGCAGCACATGCCCCTTTGGACGCACCGTCCACTGGATGCCGTCGAAGCCCGCCTTGGCCATCAGTTCACAAAGTTCATCCACGCTCTTCGTGACGGGAGACTGGAACATCTTCGAGAAAACGTGGAACTCGGGCTTTGGAGGGGCCGGCGGAACTGCCAGCTCGTCGAGCTTAGGCGACGGTGTCGCAGGCTTGGGCGCGAACGGATTCGCATTCCGCGCCTTGGGCGCCTCGATGGTTCCACAACCGGCGAGCGCAAGCGCGCCGAGCGAGACGAAATCTCTTCTATTGATCATCCCGAAATCCTCTACTAGACTCAACCCAGGCGATCACCACAAAACAATGGGTGATTCAAAACGCCTCAAGTATAGCACAAATCCATCTCGCGGGAAATAGGGTGGCGGACTGGACACTCCAGAACGGGTTGGCACCGACGTCCTCACGCGAATCAGTACGTCTTGTCCCGTTTTGTGGACGCGACGGCTCGTCGCGTCGTCCCCATGCGAGCCACGTACATCTCCACTTGTCCTTCGGCCCAACAGCCCTGCACGAAACAGGCCTCCTGGCGCGACGGGCCGTCGCGTCCACAAGCACCAACCCATTCAAGAGTTCCTTAAGTCCGCATCGGCCCTACGGAGAAATCCCATAGGCCCGGCAGACCCCAATATGGCCTTACAGAGTCCCGTCTTGACCGAAACGCCCAATTCTTTCCGGATTCGGTCAACATTAGGCACATAACAATTGGCCGCACCCACAAGATGATCACCCAGAATTTTGACCTTGCCTGTTGATTTCAGCTCATCCCGCACGAGACAGGCCAAATCACGGATGGAAATCGCCTCATCGGAGCCGACATTGTACACCCGTCCCGATTCTCCCCGTTCAAGAATGGCGAACAGCCACTCGACCAGATCATCGGCGTAGAGATACGAACGGATCGGCGAACCATCGCCCTGGATGACGATATCGTTCCCTGTTGTAAGCGCATCACGAATGAAATTCCCAATGGCGAAATGGGCATTCCGATCGAGAAATCTGCCGACAAAGGCAAAACAGCGTGGCAGAAGGACATGAAGACCAGATTCAACGGCCATCCGTTCAGCAACGAGTTTCGCCTGTCCGTAGGCGGTATGCGGATGCGGTTCGTCCGCTTCTGCAATCGGTTGCGTAAACCCACTTCCGTAGACCCCGCCTGAAGACACCATCATAAACTTGGAAGCACCACACTTTTTCGCCTGACGAATGGCATTCGCCGTCCCCTCCACAATGATTGACCGCATCTCGTCATCAGCCACGTCGACCCGCGCCGGCGTGGCCGCATGAATCACCGCGTCGAACCGAGCAGAACCGACATCGAACGAACGGACATCTCCGATGATCTGCTCGATTGTTTGATGACTCGATTGCTTGATTTGCGAGAGGAACTCCGGATTCAATCCACGACGCGACAACACCGTGAAGGCATAATCCCCGGGATTCCGCGAGAAATAATCGAGAATCGACTTCCCGAAGAACCCCGTACCGCCGGTTATGAGCACTCGCGTCATCAGAAAACTTCATCCAGTGGTTTTATGATCATATTCTCCAGGAACTCCTCACGAGGAAGAAACGGAGCCATATCCTCGAGAGGTGCGGAGACCATGCTTCCGTCGGGGAGTTTCCTGGAAGCAGCCTTCGGACCCAGAATCTCAAATGGGTCGAGCATCACTTCAACAAGCACAGGACCGGTTGTCGCGAAGATCTGCGCCAGTTTGGCGTCAAGCTCCTGGTTGTTCTCCAATTTGAAATACGGCAGTCCATAGGCGACGGCAAGTTTTTCAAACGAAGGCAGGACTATACCCGAAGAAGCTTCCGAACCCATGAATTTGCCTCCAAAGAATGCCTTCTGCGTCGTTTTGATCGAGAGATAGCCAGCATTATTGTAGACAAAGAGCTTCATCGGAATCTTGTAGGTGATCAGCGTCTGGAGCTCCTGAAGATTCATCTGAATGGAACCATCGCCCTCCATGCAGATGACCTCGGCCCCGCTGGCGAAATGTGCTCCAATCGCCGCCGGAAGCCCATATCCCATCGATGCGCAGGCTTCATTCGAGAACATCCGCATCCCCTTCTTGATCGGAATCGCCTGAAACGTCGACGTGTAGGCAATGCCGTTGGAGGTGACGAGCGTCACAGGATCCGATGCATGGCGCATGATCGCCTCGGGAAGCACATAGCTCGACACAAAATCCGTCCGCGAACGGTGCTCGGGAAGAACGACAGGATATCGCGCCTTGACCCGGCGGCAATAGGCAAGCCATTCCTCCTGCGGCGGCAGAATCGGCAGAGCGGCGTGAAGCGCACGTAGGAACTCTCCCGCATCGCATTCAATCTTCACATCTGGACGGAACGTCGGCTTATTGAGTTCGTTCGGATCGACATCGACCATGACCTTCGTCGCGTCACGGGCCACGGTTTCATAGGCATACCCGCAGATCCGAATGCCCATACGCGTTCCCAACACCAGGAAGAGGTCGCTGTTCTGCATGATGAAGTTCGCAGGTCGTTCCCCCAGAATGCCCGGGCGACCAAAAAACAGCGGATGATCGGACGGGATGAGATCGATTCCTGAAATCGAGGTCAGTACCGGGATATGGAGAGACTCGGCAACCGCCAGAAGCTCCTTCTCTGCCTGGGCGTTATGCACGCCGGACCCGACGATCATTGCAGGGCGTTTGGTACTTTTAAGAAGATCCACGACTGCATCGATTTGCGCAGAGGCCAATCCAGACCTCACCCGCTCAATCTTGGGGGCAGGCAGATCGGGAAGTTCGCACGGCGCAGCCTGAATGTCGAGGGGAACATCAATCCACACAGGTCCCGGGCGCCCCTCCTGGCAGATCCGCCAGGCATCAGATAGAATCTGCGGAACCTCATCGACTAACATGACGGTTTTCGCATATTTCGTCATGGGCCTCACGGCATCGACGATATTGTACTCCTGGTCTCCAAGCGAGCGAAGTTTCAAACCAGGGGCGGAGGTGATCATCGTCGATCGTTTGATCTGCCCAGAGACAATGATCATCGGAACTGAATCCAGCCACGCGCCCATGACGCCCGTCAAGGCATTCGTTCCGCCGGGCCCCGTTGTCACATTGATGACGCCAGGAATCCCGCGAATACGGGCATATCCTTCGGCCGCCATGGCACAGGCCTGTTCATGAAGGTTGCAGACGTACTTGATCCGCGACTCGCGTCCAAGTGCGTCATTGAGATGCATCGCACCGCCACCCGTCACGAGAAAGACGTGCCTGACCCCCCAGTCTGCAAGAGTCTTCCAGATGTAGTCGGCGACTCTCACGAACAGAACTCCCGAATGACCTTGATCATGTAATCAAGCTTTTCCTCGCCCATGCCCGGATAGAGACCGATCCAAAGCGAATCGTTCATGATCGTGTCGGTATGGGTCAGCGGTGTGGCGACGCGGTAGTCGACGCCCTCGCGCATCGTCGCGAAACAGGGATGCTTCGTGATGTTGCCGGCGAAGAGATTGCGCGTCTGGATATTTGCCGCCTCCAAATGTTTGGCAAGATCATTTCGGGAGAAACCCGCCGAAGGCTTCACCGTCATCAGGAAACCAAACCAGGAGGGATCGGATTCCGGATAGGGACGAAAGATCGAAAGCTGGGAAAGATCCTTGAGTCCCTCGTAAAGGCGCTGGTAATTGGCTTTGCGTGTTTCAACGAACGACGGAAACTTTTCGAGTTGGGCACATCCGATGGCGGCCTGCAGATCCGTCGCCTTCAGATTGTAGCCGAAATGCGAATAGACGTATTTGTGGTCATAACCGACAGGAAGCTGGCCGAACTGCTTCGTGAAGCGGCAGCCGCAGGTATTGTCCTTCCCGGAGGGGCACCAACAGTCACGCCCCCAGTCGCGGATCGAGAGCGCGATCTTGTTCAGAAGCGGATTGTCCGTATAGACAGCGCCTCCCTCGCCCATGGTCATATGGTGTGGCGGATAGAAGGATGAAGTTCCAATATCGCCCCATGTACCGGTCAGTCGCCCCTCGTATTTTGACCCCAGGGCATCGCAGTTGTCTTCGACCAGCCAGAGATTGTGCTTTTCACAGAAGGTCTTGACCGCCTTGATGTTGAAGGGATTTCCAAGCGAGTGGGCCAGCATCACGGCCTTTGTCTTTGGGGACAACGCCTGTTCGAGTTGCGAGGCATCGATGTTGCCCGTCTCCCGCTCGACGTCCACGAACACCGGCACAGCGCCATACTGCACAATCGGGGCGATGGTCGTGGGGAATCCAGCGGCCACGGTGATGACCTCATCTCCGCGCTTGACCTGCCGATCTTCCAGCAGCGGCGACGTGAGCGTCGAGAACGCGAGCAAGTTGGCAGAAGAGCCCGAATTGACCAGAAGACAGAACCGTACCCCCAGATAATCGGCCAACCCCTTCTCGAATTGACGGGAATAGCGGCCGTAGGTAAGCCAGAATTCGAGCGACGAATCAACGAGATTCACCATCTCGCGTTCATCGAAGACACGACCGGCATAATTGACACGGCTTTCGCCTGGTTTAAAGGCCGCTGTTTGCTGCTTCGCATGGACGAGTCGATAATACTCGACCGTCTTCGCAAGGATGTCGGCTTTCAGTTCTTCAGGTGTCATGGAAGAACAACTCCTTTCCGTTCAGACACAGTCTGAACATCACAACTAAGATTGGCCACGCCAGATAATGGGCCGCGCGCGAGTGATGATGGCTGGGCTGTGCCAGACGAGGCACCCCGCGCGAGTGATGATGGTTGGGCTATGCCCAACCTATGTACCCCATCGGCCCTCCAATACAGCGCCAGCCCTCCATCACTTGCATTGGCAATCTCGACAATCTCGGCATTGTAATCCAGGCAGGCCGCACGCCCAAATTCAACCTCGTCATTTCCCTTGGCAATTTCGAGATATCTTCCTTCCGAGAAGGCTCCAACATACCGGCTTTCGGGCTTGAATCGCGCATTGGGAAGGCATGAAGGGAGAATACGAATAAAACGAGCTTCCGGGAGCGCGCACAGCATGTCACGCACGGTCTTCTCGCCTGGGCTCACATAGCCACTCAGAATCACATAGCCCCTCTCAACTGCCTTCTTCATACGGGCTACAACCGCACCAATCTGGTCAGACGTGCGCACTTCACGCGAAACTCGCAGAGAAACGATTCTGCCTTTCAGCAACTCGGCGTTGCCTACTCCTTTCCAGTAATCCCCCTGATCAAGACACGGCGCATTCAACGGCTCTTGTATCCAAAGCCCGCCAACGGCTCCATGCATCAACTCCCACTTAAGAGGGTTGTAGGCAATGTAGCGCTCTGTTGAATCAATGAATTCTCGCGTGAGGCAAAGGCGATCGTGGTAGCCCTGCTGCCAGAGTAGGCCGGGTGCAACCCGGCCATCACCACTCGCGCCCGACGCCACACAGGGCGCAGTGCCGACGATTGGGCTAGGCCCAACAAGCCCCATCAGCTTCGCTTGCTTGGTCGTATACACCTTGAAGCGCGACACAGCCTTGCCAAGCACTTTCAGCGGTTCCTGCAACCCGGCGTCGACATGCACATTGAAGTGAACGTGATCTGGCATCACGACATGGCCAAACAACAGAATCCCCGGATTGAGCCGAGGCATCTGCTCAAGAGATTCCCGCATAATCAGGCCCAGCGGCGAAAGCTCGACCTTTCCCGCCATAATTCGCCCGAACAAAGGCCGCCGCGGCAAAGTTGAAATCGTGATGAACAATGACGCCCCGCGGCTATAATCCCAGCCAGGGAATCGCCGATAGCGCTTGATCTCAACTTTGGGAGGCGTAGACATCAGCTACTTGACCTCTTCCTGACAATACGAACGGATCTGCTGCTGGCAAAGCTTCGTAGCAGATTCAAAGCCATGCTTCCCCTTATACCATTCGCTCGTCTCCCATAGGGTACGGCGGAAATTCCAACGAGGCTTCCATCCCAGCAGGCGAGTCGCCTTGCGGGAATCCAGCATAAGAAGCTTCGCCTCATGGGGCGCTGTTGGATCGGTGCGATCAATGACCTCGAACCCTCCCGTGGTCGCCACCAGCTCTCGCACCAACTGTGCCACGGTCTTCACAGTATCCTGCCTCGGGCCAAAATTGAAGGCCTGGGCAAACCTCGAATCAAGGTAGAGCTTCTCCCCTAGTGTCAAATAGCCACAAAGCGGTTCCAGAACATGCTGCCATGGCCGAATCGAAGCAGAATTACGCACAACCAGTGGCCTTCCCGCAAAGAATGCACGCATCGCATCAGGCACGATGCGATCGACAGCCCAGTCGCCTCCACCAATGACATTGCCCGCACGTGCACTCGCCACACCGACGGAAGAGTCAGTGGACGAAAAGAAACTCCGGCGATAGCTTTGAATGGCGATCTCGCAGGCTCCCTTGGAGGCACTGTAGGGGTCACTGCCGCCAAGGGGCGCATCCTCGACAAAGGGTCTGCCGCTCTCGTCATTTTCATAGACCTTGTCGGTCGTGACGCAGACAACGGCACATCGGTGATCCGAAGTCTGCGCCCTGCGCACGGCCTCCAGCAGATTGACCGTTCCCATGACGTTCGTGGCAAAAGTCTCAGATGGCGTCCGATAGGATTCGCGCACAAGGGGTTGAGCGGCCAGATGAAAAACAACATCCGCCTGGACAACCTTGACCACGCGTGCCAACGTCTTCAGATCACGCACATCTCCAATAGTGTGCGAGGCAATGCGCCGCGACAGCCGCAGTTGATTGAAGAGAGAAGGTTTCGTCGGCGGTTTCAAAGCATAGCCATGGACCTCCGCTCCCAACATCAACAGCCATTCACAGAGCCACGAGCCCTTAAAACCCGTATGGCCCGTGACGAGAACCTTTTTCCCTTTGTATGAGTCGAACATGAGGTATCACCAAACCTTCCAGGGAGCACGGTTTTCCGCATAAAGCCGTTCAAGGATGTCATGCTCGCGCATATTGTCCATACACTGCCAGAAACCATGATGAACATAGCTCTTCAGTTCACCATCCCTGGCCAGTTTCTCCAGAGGTTCACGCTCGAAGATGCAGGAATCGTCTGTCAGATAATCAAAGATCTTTGGGTTCAAAACCATATAGCCGGCATTGATCGGCGCCGCATCGGCTGCCGACTTCTCGCGGAACGCCCGCACGGAATTATTCTCGCCAATGTCGAGACACCCCTTCTGCTGTTCGGGTACGACTGCGGTCAATGTGGCAATCTTGCCATGCGACTGATGGAATGTCACAAGATCTCGGATGTTCACGTCGCAAACCCCATCGCCATAGGTCATCAAGAACGGCTCATCACCAATGTACTTCTGGACACGTTTGATACGGCCACCGGTCATCGTATTCAACCCCGTATCGACAATCGTGACCTTCCAATGTTCACACCGATTTCGATGGACAATGACATCGTTTCTGCCACTTGAGAAATCAAACGTGACGTCACTCACCCGCAAAAAGTAGTCGGCAAACCACTCCTTGATCATATGCTGCTTGTAGCCTGCACAGACGATAAATTCGTTGAAACCGTAGGCGGCATACTCCTTCATGATATGCCAAAGAATGGGCATACCGCCAATCTCGACCATCGGTTTCGGTCGATAGACGCTCTCTTCGGAAATTCGGGTTCCCGCGCCACCTGCTAGAAGAACGACTTTCATATGAAAATTCCTACTGAGGTAATTGCAAAACCCCTCGGACACCCTGTCGCCGGCCCTGCCACCCGA
>JAUNMP010000268.1 GCA_030537465.1 bacterium | reverse complement strand
TCGGGTGGCAGGGCCGGCGACAGGGTGTCCGAGGGGTTTTGCAATTACCTCTAGATTTCATATCGTCAAAGCAAGTATCTGCCAGCCCCCTCCGATGCCATGCCGATGATCCAGCCACCCGGCAGAGGGTCCACCGTCATTCTCCGCACTCGGAGGAATCGTGCACGGTTATTTTTGCATTTACACGCGCGGAATGCAAGGTGGAATTTATGTCGAGATCATCACAAGGGAGGGCCGCGCTCCCGCGCGGCCGCGCATCGCAACTGGGGCGTCTCGCCCCGGCATGTGCCGTGAATGACCGAGCCCCCTTCCCGCTCTGTTCTGGCGGTTAGGTCAGTTGAGAGTGCATGCCTCGGCGTCTGCGAGGAGGCGCGTCTTCGAGTCGAAGGAAAGACCGACCACGTAGATCGGCAGGCCCTTCGCACGGTAGGGGGCGTCGTAGTTCTTCGCCTTCACCTGTTCGAGCGCGGCGGCCGCGCCTTCGTCGACCTTCAGCTCGAAGATGTAGACGCCACAGGGATGCTCGGCGACGACATCGGCACGACCATCGGCCTGCACGTCCTCCATCCGGAAGCGGAAGCCCTGCGACGCGAGCAGGAACGCGAGGCAGCGCGCGTAGG
Source organism: bacterium (assembly GCA_030537465.1). GTDB lineage: Bacteria > Verrucomicrobiota > Kiritimatiellia > RFP12 > UBA1067 > RUG572. The sequence continues at coordinate 4,997 of JAUNMP010000268.1, read as the reverse complement.
AGCTCTCGTGCCTGCGCCCTTCCGTCGGCCCGTAGGCCATCGCCGCGTAGAGGGACTTCAGTCCATCGAAGAACGAATCCCATTCGCACAGGCGCAGCTGGACGCCCAGGTTCGCCGCCCACTTCATGTCCTGATTGGCGGCAACGCCCGTCATCAGCATGGCCAGGTCGCGGCGCACCTCTTCGTCCGGCACGCCCAGCCTGTAGATCCCATAGTCGTAGGACTTGATCGTCAGGTAGCCGGTCTGGTAGAGCATCCCGACCGGATCGAGCGACTTGAGGTCGGCCACGTCGAACGAGCTGTCGGAGGCGCCGTGGAGCTTGTCGTAGTCAAACGCCAGCACCCCGTCGCGCTTGAGAAGGTTCATCAGGTGCGACGCCCGCCCCGTCGACGACCAGTAGGCGCCGAACATCGGCTCGCGCCGGACGAGCGTCTGCGCGATCGAAACGGGGTTGTAGACCGTCGTCTCGTCGTACTTCGCGAAGCGGTAGCCGTTGTACCAGCGCTTCAGCTCCGCGCGGTAGTCGGCGTAGGAGAGCCTCATCTTCTCGGCGTGCGCCCGCAGGTGCTCGTCGAAGTTCGCATCGAGCTCCTCCTCCGTAAAGCCGAACATCGCGGCGTACTCGTCCTCGAAGGAGATGTCGTTGAGCGAGGAGAGCGTCGAGAAGATCGAGAGCTTCGTGAACTTGCTGACGCCCGTGATGAAGAGGAAGCGGATCTTGTCCGTATTGTCCTTGAACTGCGCGTAGATCGTCGCGAGTTCATCGCGGATGTATTCGGCGAGCGGGACATTGGCGAGCGCCTTCGCGACCGGATCGTCGTACTCGTCGATCAGGATCACGCACCCCTTCCCGTCGCGGTTCTTGAAGAACGTGAGGGCACGGCTCAAATTGAGGGACGGCGGAACGGAACAGTCATATGCATACCCGGACGCAGTCAACGCATCAGCCACCGCTCCGGGGAACGTCTCGTCGAACCCTTCACGGCTCGTCGCCTTCACCCCGCCCCAGTTGAAGTGGATGACCGTGTGCGGCGCGAAGTCGTAGTCGGTCTTCGCGATCGCGAGGTCGGCGAAGAATTCGCGATGACCGAGAAAGATCGACTTCAGCGTCGTCACGCCGAGCGACTTGCCGAAGCGACGCGGACGCGCACAGAAAAAATAACGACGACTTGGGTCCGTGATCAACCGATGGAAATACGCGGTCTTGTCCACATAGATCTGCCCGGCCTTACGTAACTCCTCGAAGTTGGCAATGTCTGTCGCTACCGATTTCATGTGCGTATTATAGCACACATCCACTCGGTTGGGCGTCACTCACCGGAACAGGATGAGCGTGCCCGCGCTGCGGTCGAGCCAATAGCCCGTCACGCCCTTGACGGTCCTGCGGCACACGCTGCCGGGGCCCTGCAACGTCACGGACGCGAACGCGCCTTCGTCCGACGTGAATGTCATGAGCGGGAAGACGCCCCGCGCGGTCAGTCGCGTCGAATCGACGGCAAGCGTCACATGATCGCCCAGGCTCAACCGTTCCGCCACGGCGAGCGGACAGACCCCGTCCGCACCGAAGTCAAACGAAACCGCCGTGTTCGCCAGTTCCGCGTTCCGCGCCGTGCATGAGCCCGATGGCCCGAATACAAGTTCAGCCGTCCCGTCGGCACCCGCATGCAGCGTTCCGCCCACGGAGTATTCGCCCCCCGCCACGACGAGGCGCCCCTGCGCCGTGCCTGCATCGACGGGACACACCGTATAAAGTTCACCGGCGCCGTGGTTCAAGTCATTCGTAAGGATACCGCCCACATAGAGATCGGAAGCCAATCGCGTCACGCCGTTCGAAACCGTCCAGCATCCCGCTCCGCTCCAGGCGCCGACGATGGTGTGGTAGCTGCTTGCGTTCTGAATTACGCCGCCTGTCTGCATCACCGTACCGTCCGCCACGCCCACCCCCACGCCGAAATAGGCGTTCTCCGCCGCATTGGAGACAATGCCGCCCGAGACGTTGAGCGTACCAACGAACCGTCCGGGATTCGACAGATTGACATTGCTGCCCGCGCCGACGATAAGTCCATGCACCGTCCAGTTTTTCTGCCAGCCACTGACATTCCGCAGGATGCCCCCCGCAACATTGACGATGCCGGTGGAATTGACGGCGGCCGTAGCGGCCGAGGCCTGGGCGCCACCGGGCTGAGCGATACGCAGACCATAGCCGCCGCCTTCCACACAACCGCGCGACACATTCAGTTCGGCATAACCATCGCGGTAGCCGACGCAGAAAGAGTGGATTCCGCTCAGCGTCTGCGAGGAATTCCAGTTCAGGATCGACCGTCCGCCCGCGCGCCCCTGGTTCAAATAGACCATCCGCTGCGTCCCCAAGAGATCCACGGACGCCGCATCGTTCACCGTCAGCGTCGACGTGCCGCCGGATCCGGGATCAAACGTCAACCGACAGACCGTGCTACTGTCATAATACGCAGTTCTCAGCACCGAATTCCCGTCCAGCGTCATCGTTCCCCGACCGAGCATAACGCCGTTGTTCGTGACGGAAAGCGTCGCCGAACCCGAGAGCGCAATCGTACCGCCGCCGTCCAGAATCTTCATCGCCGCCGTGCCACCCGAAGGGTTCCCACCCACCTGAATGTCCATTTGGCCGCCCGTCATCGTCAGCGAACCATTGGCCCCAACCTGGAAGAGGTGCGCCTCCGTGACGGGTGCGAACCGCAGAAGCCCCGAGGTGATGGTCAACTGCGCGGGTCGCCGCGCGGAACCGGAGACGAGAAAACGCCCCGTGAAATCGTCGAACGTCGCCATCCCGCCGTTGACCGAGAACGTTCCCCCTTCGCCAACCGAGAAAACCGTTGTGCCCGAGGCATACGCCACGCCCGCGCCCATATACGGGAGGTATCCGACGACGTCCAGACAGCCCCCCGAACCGATACCGACCTGCGCATTCCGCAGGGGAAGCGTTCCCTCGCGCTGCACAGTCACGCGCGTCGTCCCCAGGGGATTCGAGATCGACAGACTCGTCACCGCCGGCACGCGGGTCGTCACGTCAATGTCAAGCGACTCCGCCGGCCGTGCGACATGCGCGGCGAGGACAGTATTCGGCACGCCCCGGTTCCAGTTCGCGCCATCCGACCATACACCATTCGCCGCATTCGTCCACCAAGTGGCCTCGGGATCCTGAAGCCGACGTGCATCCGACCAGGCATTCTGCAAGATCTCCTCCGCCGTCAGCACGCGGTTGTAGAGGCGGAAGGCATGAAAGACCCCTCGAAAGGCAAAGTTGGCCCGCTGCGGTTCACCGCCAATGTACGTCTGGGCATCTGCCTTGAGCACGCCCTTGATCTCCTTCTCGGCCGAAAAGTCCAACACGCCATTCTTGAAGACGCGCTGCACCTTCGGTTCCGTCACGACGGCAATCGACACATCTTCTCCCGCATCAACCGTTGTCGGCGTCTCGTGATTCGGGTTGTTGCTATAATAGAGACGTACCTGCTTGTTGTTTCCCGCGCTTGAATTATGTTCGATGTTGAAGGCCTCCGCGCCATTGTACTGCCCCAGAAACGCCTCGCGCGACGTCGCCCGAGAGGGACGGCAGGCAAATTCAAGCGTGAAGGTCTTTGAGGCGATGACAGGCGAAATGGACGTTCCCAGCGAAACCGGACGTCCATCGGAGCTGTTCGTCCAGCCGTTCGCCGTCCACCCGACATTCGCGTCCAGCGTGCCGTCCGTTCCCCCGGCAACAAGATTCTTCCAGAAGCGGATCGTCTCGTCATGCACGCCAAATCCTGCGTTCTCGATGCCGTCGAACCAGGCGACGAGGCCGTTCGTCACGTAGCCGTCGCGGGCGGTATCGACTGGAGACGTCGAACGGAACACGGGCACAAGCGAAACAGGGCCGTTGGCGGCGACTGTGATTGTCGCGTCCGTCGACAAACCGGAGACAATTCGGTCCAGATCGCCCTCCCAGAAGAGGAACTCGTTTCCAGGTTCGGCTTCCGCCCGACAGGTGCAGGAAACCGTCTCATTCAGACGCCGGACGATTTCAATGCGCGACACGGCCACCCCGTTCGTGACCAGATGACCTCCGCCATTCGGCAACGCCCCGACATCCACGGTGAAGACGAGATTCGTCGCCGCGTCGAACCGCCACCCCTTCGGCAAGGCCGTCGCCGTCGGCGCAACGCCACGGAATCGAACCGCGTCCAGCGCATTGTTGAGGGCGAGTTCTTCATCCGCAAGTACGCGGTTGTAGACGCGGCACGCATGGTAGACGCCGTAGAACGCCTGCGAGTCGCGACTGGGCTCGCCGCCGAGCGCGGTGTCGCCGGAGGTGCCGCCGATATCGCCCAGCGCAAACATACGCGTCTGCACGTTCGCGCCATTCTTCCAGATTGTGATGGAATCCGGGGTTGCACAGGAGACAATGGTGGCCGTCTCATTCGCGACGATCTTCGCCTCCGAACGGAAGTCGGGGACCGCGTTGTAGTAGAAGCGCACACTGCCATCCGTGACGCCACCGGCGTTGTGTTCGATGCCGAGGCCCTTCGAACCATTGTACTGGCTGAAGAACGACTCCCGGCTGCCGGTCCGAGACGGTGTACAGCAGACCTCGACCGTAAACGTCTTCGAGGCGATCAACGGCCACAGATTCTGCTTCACGGTGACAGGATGTCCCTTGGCGGAGTTGAACCATCCCGTTGCCCGCCAGGAGACGCCGCTCGCCAGCGTCGCGTCGCTCCCGTTGCCGGAAAGATCCTTCCAGGTCTTAGTCGCGGCGTCGTGCAGACCGATGCCTGCGTTGTCGATGCCATCCCAGGCGGCGACAAGACCATTCGTCACATAACAGTACGTGTCGGCGGCGTACACCGTCGACACAAGGCCCAGACCAACCAGAAGCGCCGCAACACCCGTCGCGCGGCCCTTCCGGGCGAAAGACATTTTCAACATCCGACAAACTCCCATCTGCAGCAGTTCGCTCGAGTAAATTTTTCTATAG
>JAUNMP010000267.1 GCA_030537465.1 bacterium | reverse complement strand
TGTCGGGCGGCATGGTCATCGGCACGGTGTCAGAAGGGTTTTGCAATTACCTCCTTCGTCAGATGGACGTCCGTCTCGATGGCCTGGAATCCCAGCTCGCCCGCACGGATGAAGGCCGGCAGCGAGTTCTCGGGCGCCTCGGGCGTCCAGCCGCGGTGGGCGCTGAAGAACGGCTGCCGCGTCCTCAGACGCTCCGCCAAAGAGGCTGCGGACGACGGCGGCGTCCAGAAGTCGAATGCGCAGGAGACAGACGGCGGCTTCTTGCCGACCGTTGTCTTCGCCTTGACGAAGGTCCCATTCGGGCCGGCGAGCTTCGTCGGCATCCAGTCGAAGCCCTGGTTGGCGGAGAGCGTCTGCGTGCCCAGGATCTTCAGGTCCTTGTCGAAGACTGCGATCTGCGGGGCGCCCTTCACGGCGTAGAACGTGCCATAGAGCTTCGCTCCGTCGGATGTGATGTTCTGGAATGCGTAGCGCGTCTCGTACCCATAGTCGAAATCGGCCCGCGACGCGACTTCCTTCAGCGTCTTCGCGTCGAAGCGGCCGATCACGTTGACGCGGTGCGGATTCTTCGACGGCTGCTCCTTTGCGCCCATGCCCACGTAGAGCACGCCGTCCAGATAGGCGATGCCGTCGATGGTGCGGTCGACGGAGGTTTCACGCAAGAGATTCAGGTCCTTGTCGAAGACCTGGATCTTCCCCTCCGTGCGGGCGGGATAGACGGCCACCGCCGTGTACAGTTCCCCGTCGTGCCAGGCAATGTCGCCCGTATGGCTCGTCACGCGGATCTTCTTGAGCGGCTTTCCCGTCCAGTCGACCTTCGTGAGCTGTGTCATCTGCGCGATGTACAGCGCCTCCTCGCTCGCGGCGATCCCCTGGATGTGGCCCCCCTTCGGATCGAAGACGTCCGTGCCCACGGTGAACGGCTTCGGGACCTCCGCCCGAGCCAGCATCATCACCGTCAGACACAGAATCCCCACGAAATGCAAAAAGCGCTCATTTTTCATAAGCGCATTATACTGAATTCAAGTTCCACAGGCAATGAAGAAATCGAAGTGAGCTTCGCACGCTGCCTATTCTAGAGGCTCTAGAGGCTCTAGAAACGCTAGATTGTCTAGAGGGGCTAGACAATCTAGTTGGCAACCTTTCAGCCGATCTCTGTTGCCGGTGTGCGCTTCGCGCAGAATCGGCGTCCCCACACGGGCACCTCCGCTCCAAGACTCAATTCCTTGGCATTCCGCGCCGTTTTAGAAAATCGGACAGGCAAACGAAGATAAAATAGAGAATTGTGCAGGGAAGGGCCGTGAGCTTGAAGCTCTGCAGCGTAATGTGCCCCAGGCCAACGCCCATCGCCGTGAGAACCAGGACCGCCAGCGCGGCGAGTGACAGCCCGAAGGTCAATCTGGAGCAGAGATTCGCTCCCGGCTTCGCATCGCCCCGAGACGCCACGGGAGGCAGTTCCTCCTCCGCCAGCGCGGCGACACGGGCCTCGACGGCGTCGACGGCACTGCGCGTCTCCTCCGGCACCGCCTGGCGCGCGCCCAGCAGAAAGGCGAAGACGGGATAGGAAATCCCCGCCAGCAGGAACGTCGGCAAGGGCAGGAAGAACGGATGCATCCAGTGTCCGAGCGCGCCGCAGAGGGCGAATGCGGACGACAGCCCCCAGGCGAGCAGTCCCGCGGGGTTCACCGCGCGTCCCCGATAGAGGTTCCAGTGCCGAACGAGGCCGATTTTCGGGAAGATCCAGTGCTCGACCAGGCAGATCGCCCCCACGGGCGGCACGATCAGCGCCGCGATGTTCGCCACCCAGTCGATTCGCATCACGGCAGGGAAACAGGCACAGACCGCGATGATCGAGCCCACGAAGAACGACAGCCTACGCAGCGACCACTTCGGGAAGAAGGTCGCGAACGACAACGCGGCCCGGTAGATATTCGGCGTCGCGGTCGTCCATCCCGCCACAATGACCGCACAAAGGCCCGTGCCCCCCAGAATGACCGCCGTCACCGCACCGGGATCCAGCTCCGTGAGACCCTTCTTCAAGACCAGCGCGGCCGCACCACCCATCACGCCCGCACACACCCAGGCGAAGAAGTGACCGAGATACATGCCGAAGAGTCCCACCCAACCATAGGCGCGCTTCTTGGCGAAACGGAAGATGGACATGTCATTGAGTCCCAGATGGTAGACAAAGCCACACATCCACGCGAACATCGCCACGTGCACCCACGTCAGAAGCACGCCCCCTTCCGGGACCTCGCCGTTGAAGATGTGGGCGTTCAGCAGCCGCAGGAATCCGCCGGGGCCATCAATGGAACCAAACCCCGTCTGCTGCTGCACGAGCGGCACGGCGACCACCGCGCCACAGAGGAAGACCGTCACCATCCACGGCACGCAGAGCGACGAGAACTTCACCACGCCCTTGAATCCGAACGCCGCCACGAAGACGGTCACGAGCGTCAACGCGAGCGTGATCGCCACACAGGCCCCGCTCGTCGGATACCAGTTGAGCTGGACGGGCAATCCGGCGATTTCCTTGAGGGAGGTCGCCGAAATCGCCAGCATGGAGGAGGCCCAGACGATCGAGATCAATCCCCATGTCAGATTGTAGACGCGCTGGAACCATGGCCCCATCACCTGCCGCAGATAGGCGAAGAGCGTCAACCGCGTATCGACCGCAATGGGCGCGGTGATCAATGCGTATGACGAGGCCGCGATGAGATTTCCAACGAGGAGCCCGACCAGCAGCTCGGACGCCTTGACGCCCCACGTCACCAGCAACGCACCGATGACGAATTCCGTCGCCGCGATATGCTCCCCGCCATAGATGCCCAGAAAGCTGCCGATGCCCGCCAGCGCCCCCTTCGGAACCGGGCGCTCCTCGGCGGGAACCGCCCGTGCACGGCGTTCTATCTCTTTTGCATCCATCATCCTATTCCTTCTTCCTGCTCCAGCGGTCCATGCAGGGACCTCGCCCCCCATCACTCGTACTTCCGCTCAAACTTCGGATTCTGCCAAAGACGGACCCAGTCGATCCAGTAGTCGATCGGGAATGCGTCCTGCTCCGTCAGTTCGAAGCCCTTCGGGCACCACCCGTGCCCCGGCGTGAAGATCTCGTTGTTGAAGATGATGCCCTCGGGATCGTGGAAACCGCCCATCCCCGGAATCACCTTCGTGTCGAAATCATGCACCTCGTCGATCGGGCAGCGGTAGTAGGGCTTGTCGTCCACATAGAAGATCATCTCGCGCGGGTTCCACTCGAAGCCGTACACGTGGAACTCGTCGTTGACCGTCGCCTCGTTGAGCTTGAACCCACGCGACGGCAGGCCCTCGCCGCCCGGCAGCATCGTGTGCTTGCCGCCGCCCCACTTGTGGATGTTCGCGACAACGGTGTTGGGGTTCGAGAAAACCTCGAAGATGTCCGTCTCGGCCATCCACGGCACCGTGCGGTACTTCTGTGCGCTCTGCATCCAGAAACTCGGCCAGGCACCGTGGCGGAACGGCATGCGCGCCCGCATCTCGAGGTAGCCATACTTGAAGACCATCGTGTCGAGCGTGCTCACGCCTTCGGACAGCATGAACTTCTTGTCCTTCCGGCCCGAAAGATGAACCTGCATGTGCAGGCAGCCGTTCTCGACACGCGCCGTCCGTGTGTCGTTCGAGTAGACGCAGTCATTGCCGTACATCGTCCGGCGGAACCGCCATTTCTTCAGGTCGAGCGCAGGGCCGTTGAACTCGTCGCTCCAGACGAGCTGGCGGTCCGACCGCATCGGGCCCGGCCCCTCATGGCCGCGGAAAAGCTCCATCAGCGCGTCGGCGAAGTACGACATGCCCTGCGCGTTCGGATGGTTGATTTCGTTCACCAGAAGCGTCTGATAGGGAATGCCCTGACGATAGAGACGGCCCCAGCGCAGCGAGGCGTCCGCGAGCGCGACGTTGTTGCGTCCGGCCCAGGCGCGAAGCACCTTCACGTACGGACGCGGATCCTCCACCGTCGCCGTCGGATCGGCCAGTCCCATCCAGTCCGCACGGACATAGTGCGGCGTCAGCACGCAGAGCTCGGAGCCGTGCGCCTTGAAGTCCGCGAGGATCTGGTCGTAGCGCATCTTCAGCGCGTCGTGTGTCTTGAGGAACGAGTCGTTCACGAACTCCATCACCACGAGATCGGCCTTCACGCCGAGCACCTTCTCCTGGTAGTTGTACGGGCTTCCGGACGGAGCCTTCGTCACGTCGCGAAATGTGTCGGAGTTGCGTCCGCCCCAGCCGTTGCTGACGAGCCTGATGTCGGATTTCGGATACCGCGCCCGCAGACGCCTGATGAACTGTCCCTGCCAGCGGTCCTCCTCCGGCAGATAGCCACCGTTGGTGACGCTGTCGCCCCAGGCGAGCACCGTCACGGGTTCGCCCTTCTCAAGCTTCGCCCAGGTCTTCGGCAGCAGTCGCTCGGCGACGGACGGTCCCCAGACCGGCGCCTCGGGATAGGCGAGCTCCTGCACGCGGTAGAGGTTGCGCGGCGCCAGCTTTTCGGTGCGGCCGTCCAGCCACAGCGTCGCGAGCAGCTTCTCGCCGTCCACCGCGACCGGCAGAACGGGATTCGAAGCCTTCGGCGTACCGGCCCGGAGAGCCAACTTGCCCTCCGTCGTGCGGACAATGCGATCCAGCCGCTGCGGACGATAGGTGTAGTCGACCAGCACCGTCTCATCTGCGCCGATGCGACCGCCCGCGAGACGGGCGACACACGCCCAGTCCTTCTCGAGCTCGTAGTCCTTCCCCGCCGCGAGGAGCGTGCCGTCCGCCTTCTTCACGACGACGGACGCCGGTTGCAGCGCCCCCTGGACCGAACACTCATAGGCGATCAGGGCCGCCAGCCGCCGCCCTCGCTGCCAGCCGCCGCACGTCCAGCCCTTCGCCGGCTTCTCGGGAAGCTTCGCCAGCTTCTCGTCCACAACCTTCACGAGCTCGGCGGACGGGACGGACAGCACCTCCGCACCATCCTTGACCCGCCACGGATCCGCCGTGTCCAGCACAACGGCCGAAGACGCGAGAAACGGCACCGACAGACCGAACAGAACAATCCCAAGAAGTTTATTTTCCACTGATTATCTCCATCTCCAACATTTCTCAGCCTAACGGAAGAGGATCATCGTCCCCGACGGTTCGACGCGCAGAAATTCCGAGGGATTGAGAACACCCTTCGAGATGCGCAGTTCGTCGATCTTTCCAATGAAGCTCGGCGATGCTCCAGTCTGACCCAGCCAGATGGGCGCCTTGCCATCTTCCCAGACCATATCACCCGAAGTCTCGACGACGTAGGGATTCTCGCAATAGTCCAACCAAAGCGTAGCTTTCGTGCCGCCCTCCTCCTTGGGCTCGAAGGCAAGAGCCAGATGATGCCACCGATGATCCCTAATGTACTTATCCGTGCCGCCGTTGATCGCACCTTTGCTCCGATCCCTGACAATCTCGCCATTGACGTTTATGTCGAACCGCAGATTGATCTGTCCGTTGGCATCGGCAAAACCGAAAGCCCATGTCGGATCTGTTATCGTAGTCGACCGGTTGCAGCGAACAATACCGGCCCACTGCTGCGGCGGTGCATCGAGTTTGACGAAAAACTCGATCGTCTGAGACGAATAAAGAGGCAACAGCGTATTGGCGGCATACTTCACAACACCGGTCTGGAA
>JAUNMP010000266.1 GCA_030537465.1 bacterium | reverse complement strand
CAGGCGACGGAGTCGCCGGAATGTTCAACTGAGGAGGGTTTTGCAATTACCTCCCTTGTAAAAAGAGAATCCTAAAAGTAGTCTGAGGAATGCCCATGAAAATCTTGATTGTTGGTTCGGGTGGACGCGAGCATGCCATTACGTGGAGGCTCGCCCAGGACGAAGTGAAGCACAATCTCTACTGCGCGCCGGGCAACGCCGGCACGGCGTCGATTGCGACGAACCTCGCGATTGGCGCGGAGGATGTGGGCGCAGTCGCCGCGTGGGCCGAGGCGAACAAGCCCGACCTCGTGGTGGTCGGCCCCGAGGCGCCGCTTGTGAAGGGGCTCGTGGATGCGCTCGAGAAGGTGGGTGTGCCGGCGTTCGGTCCAGTTGCGGCCGGGGCCCGCATGGAGGGCTCCAAGCGCTTCGCGAAGGAAATCATGGATGCCGCGGGCGTGCCCACGGGCAAGGCCGAGACGTTTACGGACGCCGCCGCCGCCAAGGCCGCGCTGCCCGCCTACGGGCTTCCCGTCGTCATCAAGGCGGACGGTCTTGCGGCTGGCAAGGGCGTGATTGTCGCCGAGACGGCCGAGCAGGCCGAGGCCGCGATCGACGACATGCTCGTGGGTAACAAGTTCGGCGCCGCCGGCGCCGAAGTCCTGATCGAGGAGTTCCTCCACGGCGAGGAATGCTCGATCCTCGCGATGGTGGATGGCAACGATGCCGTGCTGCTGCCGAGTTCCCAGGACCACAAGCGCGTCTTCGACGGCGACAAGGGCCCGAACACGGGCGGCATGGGTGCCTACTCGCCCGCGCCGGTGATCACGGCGGACAAGCTGCCGATGATCAAGGAGAAGATCATCATGCCCGTCGTCCGCGAGCTGGCGAAACGCGGCATCACCTACCGCGGTATCCTCTATGCGGGCCTCATGGTCAACGACGAAAACTCCAATCCGCACGGACCTCTCGCGAAGAGCGGCTCCACTGTGAATGTGGTCGAGTTCAACGCCCGCTTCGGCGACCCTGAGACCGAGGCCGTTCTTCCGCGCCTGGGTGGCGACTTCGCGACTGCCCTCCTGCACGCCGCAACCGGCTGCCTGAAGCCCGAGGACATCATCGTCAAGGACGAGTGCGCGGCGACGGTGATCATCGCCTCCGGCGGCTATCCCGGCAGCTACGAGAAGGGCAAGGAGATCACGGGCCTCGTGGACAACCCCGCGCTCGTGTTCCATTGCGGCACGAAGGAAGCTGACGGCAAGGTCCTCACCTCTGGCGGACGTGTCCTCTCCGTGACGGGCATGGGCAAGACCCTCCGCGAAGCCGTGAACAATGCCTATGCGGGCGTCGACAAGATCGCGTTCGAGAAGGCTTTCCACCGCACGGACATCGCCCATCGCGCCTTCGAACGCGGCTAAGACTAAGAGTTTCTGCAACTTTTACAACTCTTTGACAACTTCCGTTTCCCCTTGTGCTAAACTTTCCTCTGTTCCTCCATGGGGGAGGGACGCGCAAGGGGAGATTGATTTTATGGCGACTTGGACTGCGATTTGCCTGGCGGCACCCGTGGTGCTGCCGATGGTCATGCCAATCGTGGAGAAGGTTCTGCGCATCGTCGGCGGATTGACGCTGGGCCTGCTCCCGATCTGAGCAGGAGCTCCTGGAGTGTGGTATACTGTCCGTACACAATTTCAGGAAAGGATTGACTATGGACAGTGACAAACCCCTCGTGGGCATCGTGATGGGCAGCGACAGCGACTGGCCGCTCGTGAAGAAGGCCTGCGACACGCTCGACAAGTTTGGTGTTCCCTATGAGACGCGCGTCATCAGCGCGCATCGTACGCCCGAGGTGGCGATCGAGTATTCGAAGAGCGCGGAAGGGCGTGGCATCAAGGTCGTGATTGCCGCGGCCGGTGGCGCGGCGCACCTCGGTGGCGTGCTTGCGGCCGGCACTGTGCTCCCCGTGATTGGCATCCCCGTGGCGGGTGGCGCCCTCAATGGACTCGACGCCCTCTACGCAACGGTGCAGATGCCGTCCGGCGTGCCGGTGGCGACGGTCGCCTGCGGCAGCGCGGGCCCGACGAACGCCGCGCTTCTCGCCGTGCAGATCCTCGGTACGGCAGATGCTGGTCTCCGCGAGAAGTTTCGCGCACACAAGGCCGAACTCGCGGCGAAGGTCGAGAAGGCCAACGCGAAGATCCATCAGGCGGAATGAGACTGCGCGTCTTTGGAAGCGGTTCCAAGGGGAATTGCCTTGCGGTCCGCGGCGGCGGCAAGCTGCTGCTTGTCGACTGTGGACTCTCCTGCCGTGAACTGACGAAGCGGATGGCGGCGTGTGGACTCACCCCCGACGCCGTCGACGGGATTCTCTTCACCCACGATCACAGCGATCATTGCGCGGGCATCGAGACCTTCCACAAGAAGCACCCGAACGTCGTCCTCTACGCCAACGGCAACACGGCGGATGCCATTGCGTCCGTCACCGGCGTGGAGGATGGCTGGTGTGTCTTCGAGACGGCCGAGCCGTTCAGCATCGGCGACCTCACCGTGACGTCGTTCTCCGTGCCGCACGACGCGGCGGATGCCGTGGGGTACCTGATTGAAGACGGTCAGTCGTCGCTCTTCATCGGCACGGACATGGGCGTGGTGACGATGCCCGCGAAGGAGGCGCTGTCGCGCGCGACGTGCGCCATCCTCGAATCCAACCACGACCCCGAACTGCTCCAGCGCTCCGAACGCCCCGAATCGCTCAAGCAGCGCATCCGAGGGCGCAGTGGACACCTCTCCAACGACCAGGCCGCAGACGTGGTGCGGGAGCTGAATCCGCCCACGCTTCACACGCTGCTCCTGGCGCACATCTCCGGGCAGTGCAACGCCGACTATCTCGCTGTCGAGACGATGGAGCGTGCGTTGAAGGAACTTCGACGCACGGATGTTTCGCTGGCAGCCCTCTCCCAGGATGAGCCCAGCGACCTCTACGAGTTCTAGTATGCTATAATACGCGCATGAAGAAATTCGTGCGCGTTTTGGCCGCGGCCCTGTTGACGCCGTTGGCCGTTGAAGCCGGAGATTTCCGGATCAATTCCGGAGCAGTGGGGGGAGCCCTTGAAATGCCGGACTTCGAGTTCGGCCATACCGTCCATGGCGCTGGCTGGAAAGACTGTGGTCGGTCGTCGGGAATCAGAACCTCCAAGGCCACGCCGCCGCCTGCTGATGGACGAATCACGTTCGATTCGGTCGTTCCAGATGGTGTTGCGTTGTCTGGCGAAATGTCCACGAAGGTCGTAGACGGCACGCTGTCGGTTGCCTACTGCACAACGGTCCGGAAGGCGGGCCGCGTCGAGACCGTCTCCGTCCAGGGCTATGTGAAGGGTGATGAGTTCGGAAACGGACGGATCTTCGCCGACGGCAAGTCGAAGCCGCTGCCCCAGCCAAGGCGCGAGACGGCCTGCGGCACGATCACCACCCTGCGGCTCGAGTCCGCCGACGGGACGCGCTTTCTGGATTTCTCCTTCGCGAAGCCTGTGATCGTCTCCGTGTTGCGCAAGACGGAGACGGGTGATATGACGCTGCGTCTCTCCGCCATCCGCCATGCGGCGCTGACCGTGGGCGACATTCAGGAAATCGCGTTCATGCTCAAGGCGAACGAAACCATCACCGACCCCAACACGCCGTGGTCTGCCGTTCCGGGGCGGGATTTCGTTCCACTCGCCTACAAGGCGGACATCGTGAAGGGCTCCGCCCTCGACTTCTCCGACATCGTTCCGCGGCATGTCTGCGGTGCTTACGGACGGCTCCGCGCAAAGAATGGACACTTCGAGTTCGACAAGCTGCCGGGTGTACGCCAGAAATTCTTCGGCATGAACCTCCATTCCTATGCCTGCTACCACACGCCGGAGGAGGCGCGGCGTCTGGTGGACCTCTTCGTGCGCTGCGGCTACAATGCCGTCCGCTTCCACAACTACGAGAACGAGTTCATGGGCCTCACGATGGGTTCGCCGGACGAGGCGACGCCGGTCCCCGAGCGTTTCGAGGGGCTCGACAACCTAGTCGCCGCCTGCCGCGAACGCGGGCTCTACATCACCATCGACCTTCACATCGGCCGCCGCACCACCTACAAGGCGATTGGCATCGACAAGCCCGGCATGGTCATCAACAAGGATGGCATGAAGGGCGAGATGAAGTACCAGTATCTCACGAACCCGCAGGCGCGCGAGAACTTCAAGCGGTTCATCCGCGGCTTCTTCGAGCATGTGAATCCACACACGGGGAATCGCTACGCGGACGAGCCGACGCTGGCGCTCGTCTCGGTGGTGAACGAGAGCCCCTGCTGCTGGTCGCGGTATGGCAAAGACGGCTGGAAGACCGATCTCTGCGCGGCGGAGTACGACCTCATGCGCGAGATGCGCACCTTCATCCGCAACGAGGTGAAGAGTGATGTGCCGCTTACAACCTGCAACGGCGGCGCGATGCCGTTCTGCCTTCAGCCGATGCGCGATGCCTTCTGCGACTATGTGGACGACCATTTCTACTACGACCACCCCGCATGGCCCGAGAAGACGAAGTGGGGGAAGGGCGACCGCACGCCGCTCTACACCGCGAACCGTCGTTATGTTGCCGAGGGACGCGAGATCCCCGGCCAGGCGCTGATGACGCGTCTGTGGGGGAAGCCCTACGTCATCACCGAGTTCAACTGGTGCGCGCCGTCCCTCTACCGCGCGTCGGCAGGCCTCATCGTCGGTTCCGTCGGCGCGGTGCAGGACTGGGATGGCTTCTGGCGCTATCTCTGGGCGCATGACCATGCGCGTGCCCTTGAGCCCGGAAAGCATCTGATCTCGAAGCTCGAGAGTGCGAGCGATCCACTGGCGATGGCGACCGACCGCGCGGCGATGTGTCTTTTCCTCCGTGGCGACATGTCTCCTTCGCCGCGCAAGGCGTCACTTGTCATCAAGCGGAGCGAACTCGATGTGAAGAAGCCGCACCCCTGCGTGTGGAGTCGTGACTTCTCCTGGCAGACGATGGGCTGGTATGCACAGCTCGGCACGGCGATGGACCACGGTCCAGTGGGCAGCGTGAAGGACTTCAGCTATCCCGTCGACGTGAACAAACCCTGTGGGGAAGTCGAGGCCGAGCTGGGTGTCTCCGCCTGCAAACCCGCCGAGGGCGCGGTGGCGATCGACCGTGCGCGGAACGCCTTCGCCGTCACGACGCCCCGCACCTGCGGTGGCAGCGTCGAGAGGGGGAACTTCACGGCGGGGCCAGTGACCGCCGATTGCGGCGAGCAAATCACGACTCTCTGGGCGAGCTCGCTGGATGGGAAGGACGTCGCGTCGTCCGGACGAATTCTCCTCACCCATCTCACGCGGCTCTACAACTCGGAGGACCGTTTTGCGGACCGTGATGGCCGCTATCTGCTCGCCAATGGTCAGCCCCCCTACGTGATGCCGCGCGCGCAGGCACAGGTCCGTCTCGCCCTGGAACGTTCCGATCAAGTGAAGGTCTACGCGCTCGACACGGATGGTTCCCGTCGTGGTGTGGTGCCGGCGACTGTCCGCGATGGCGCGCTTGTCTTCACCTGCGACACGGCCCGCGATCCAGCACAGGCGACCTACCTCTACGAGATTGTCCGATAGACGGAATCGTATGCTATAATTGCCCCCTATGAAGAAAGACGAAAAGACCGGCGGCTACGGCTTTGGCACCTTCCAGGGTGTCTTCACGCCGAGCATCCTCACCATCATCGGCGTGGTCATGTACCTGCGCTTCG